>NZ_CP125380.1:1698750-2003333 GCF_034009455.1 Pseudomonas sp. P5_109 | reverse complement strand
TAAGTGCATACATGTTTTGTATACAATTATCTCAAAACATACACACACTTTAGATCCGCAAGCCTGAAGCGCCCTATCCCGTACAGGCTGCAGATGCCCCGTAACCAATGATATTCGCCGCCCGCGACGAAGATTTGTCGAGCCAACGCTCATGCACAGTCATCGCGATGTCGAGCATCAGGAGCCTGCCGGAATGCGTACTAGTCTCTCCAATAACAATATCGCGCTGGATCTACCCTCCTCCCATTCCACCCACACCGCCGACAATCAGGCGCATCACGCCCCCGTGGTGCTCAGTCCCAGGTTGCACAACAAGGACCTGGCACCGACCAAGTCCGAAGGTCGGCGCTGGGGCCGCTACAGCATCTTTGCCCTGTGGACCAACGACGTTCACAACATTGCCAACTACTCGTTCGCCATCGGTCTGTACGCTTTGGGCCTGGGTGGCTGAGTACCTGACCTTCCGCCGCGCCGGGCTGATCAGCGCGACCATCGCCGTGCTGATCCTGCCGTGGAACCTCTACAACAGCCCGCTGGTGATCGTGTACTTCCTGTCCGGCCTCGGTGCGCTGCTCGGCCCGTTGTACGGCGTGATCATGGTCGACTACTGGCTGGTACGAAAAGGCCAGGTCAACGTGCCGCAGTTGTACAGCGAAGACCCCAACGGCGCGTACTACTACAGCCGCGGCGTCAATTTGCGCGCGGTGGCGGCGTTCATTCCTGCAGCGTTGATCGCCATCGTCCTGGCCCTGGTGCCAGGTTTTCACAGCGTCTCGCCGTTCTCCTGGCTGATGGGTGCCGGCATCGCCGGGATGCTCTACCTGATCATCGCCAAACGCCAACCGCACTACGCCGATGTCAGCGGCGAAGCCATCGCGGTCGACAACGTCAGTCATTAATCCTGTCGCGGCCCGGCGTTGTCGGGCCGCAGAACCCTCTGCAATAAGGACTCCCCATGCGCATTCTCGTGGTCAACGTCAACACCACCGAATCCATCACCCAGGCCATCGCCCGCTCGGCGCAGGCCGTCGCATCGCCCGGCACGGAAATCGTCGGCCTCACCCCGCACTTCGGCGCCGACTCCATCGAGGGCAATTTCGAAAGTTACCTGGCGGCGATCGCGGTCATGGACCGGGTAATGTCCTACGACCAGCCTTTCGACGCGGTGATCCAGGCCGGCTACGGCGAGCACGGCCGTGAAGGTTTGCAAGAACTGCTCAACGTGCCGGTGGTGGACATCACCGATGCCGCCGCCAGCACGGCGATGTTTCTCGGCCACGCCTATTCCGTGGTCACCACCCTCGACCGCACCGTGCCGCTGATCGAAGATCGCCTCAAGCTCTCCGGCCTCTGGGACCGTTGCGCCTCGGTACGGGCCAGTGGTTTGGCGGTGCTGGAGCTGGAGCACGAACCGCAGCGCGCACTGGAAGCCATCGTGCATCAGGCCGAACTGGCAGTGAGCCAGGACAAGGCCGAAGTGATTTGCCTGGGCTGCGGCGGCATGGCCGGGCTGGACGAGCAGATTCGCCGACGTACTGGCGTACCGGTGGTGGATGGCGTGACGGCGGCAGTGACCATTGCCGAATCGCTGGTGCGGTTGGGCCTGTCGACCTCGAAGGTGCGGACCTATGCGACGCCACGGCCGAAAAACATCATTGGCTGGCCGGCGCGGTTTGCCCGGTAGATTGCGGCGCCCCCTTCGCGAGCAAGCCCGCACACACTGGATCTCCAGTGAATACAATTTTTGCATTCGCAACAGATCAAATGTGGGAGCGGGCTTGCTCGCGAAGAAGGCAACTCGGCCTGGAGCCTGACTCAAACCGCACTGAACCTCTGCCCCAACCCCCGCTCGGCAAACTGCTCAATGACGAATTCGACAAACGCCCGGGTCTTGCCGGGCAGCAGTTTGTGTTCGGCGTAATAGATAGAGGTGTAGCCGTCGTCGATGTACCAGTCCGGCAAAACCCGCTGCAACCTGCCCGACTCCAGATAGCCCGAGGCAAACGGCATGCTCACCAGCGCAATGCCCAGCCCCTGCGCGGCCGTGACGCAGGCGGCCTCGGAATCGCTCATGGTCATCCGCGCCTTGAGCGTCAACGGGCTGTGTTGCTGATTGCGATGGGTCAACTGCCAGGAGCGCACCCGACCGGTCTGCGGCGAACGGATTAGAATCCCGTCATGGTGCTTGAGGTCGTCCGGCTCGCTGATTGCCGCATGTGTCTCCAGATAGTCCTTCGTCGCCACCAATACCCGATGCGCGGGACTCAGCCGGCGCGCCACCACGCCCTGGGGCAGTTCAAAGCCACCGCCGATTGCCGCGTCAAAACCCTGCCCGATCAGATCGACCTGGCGGTTGTCGAAGTGCCAGTCCGGGTTGATCGCCGGAAATCGCCGCAGAAACTCGCCGAGCATCGGCACAATGTACAGGCAGCCGAATACCGTCCCCATGCTGACTTTCAAGGTGCCCGCTGGCTGCCCTCCGGCACTGGCAAGATTGGCCACGGCATTCTGGATCGTGTGCAGGCTGCCGCTGACTTCGCCAAGAAACAACTGGCCGGCCTCCGTCAGCGTCAGGCTGCGCGTGCTGCGCTGGAACAGTCTGACGCCCAGCCGCGCTTCGAGCTTGGCGACGCTCTTGCCCACCGCCGCCGGTGTCAGGCTCAAGCGCCGCGCAGCTTCAGCGAAGCTGCCAACCTCGGCGCTGCGCACAAAGCATTCGATACTGCTGAAGGTTTCCATAAGCGCAACTATAAACTTTTGGTTTACACAGACTATCGCAATTATGGTCTACACAGCACTTAATCCTGAATCGATACTAGGCTCCATCAACCGGGACATCTCGCCTCGGAACTTGGAGACCGACATGACTACTCAGAACCTCAGCGGCAAAGTGGCATTGATTCAAGGTGGTTCCCGCGGTATCGGTGCAGCCATCGTCAAGCGCCTGGCCGCTGAAGGCGCGACCGTTGCCTTCACTTATGTCAGTTCGACGGCCAAGGCTGAAGAACTGCAAGACAGTATTACCGCCAAGGGCGGCAAGGCCCTGGCCATCAAGGCCGACAGCGCCGACGCCGACGCCATCCGCGGTGCCGTGTCCGCCACGGTAGAAGCCTTCGGTCGCCTGGATATCCTGGTCAACAATGCCGGCGTACTGGCGGTCGCACCGCTGGCCGAATTCAAACTCGAAGACTTCGACCAGACCCTGGCCATCAACGTGCGCAGCGTGTTCATCGCCACCCAGGCCGCCGCCAGACACATGACCGAAGGCGGTCGCATCATCAACATCGGCAGCACCAACGCCGACCGCATGCCCTTTGCCGGTGGCGGCCCGTACGCCATGAGCAAGTCGGCACTGGTCGGCCTGACCAAAGGCCTGGCCCGTGATCTCGGCCCGCAAGGCATCACCATCAACAACGTGCAACCGGGCCCGGTCGACACCGACATGAACCCGGCCCACGGTGACTTTGCGGAAAGCCTGATCCCGCTGATGGCCGTGGGCCGATACGGCAAGGCCGAAGAGATCGCCAGCTTCGTTGCCTACCTCGTCAGTCCCGAAGCCGGCTACATCACCGGGGCCAGCCTGACCATCGACGGTGGTTTCGGCGCTTGATGCCTGTCAGCCAACTGCAATAACTGTGGGAGCGGGCTTGCTCGCGAAGACGCTGTGTCAGGCAACATTGATGTCGTCTGATTCAGCGCTTTCGCGAGCAAGCCCACATTTTTTATCTGGTGTCAGGTCCATTCAAGCGCCGGCAACCCAAAAGCACCCGGCTCGAACGCCTTCAACGTACGAAGAATGCCATCAGCGTGTGCGTACCTGGCGTCGGCCATTGCCGCATCCGGAATCGCAATCGCCGTCATCCCCGCCGCTTTCGCCGCGGTGACGCCGAAGGGCGAATCCTCGAACACCAGGCAATCCTCGGGCGCGACGCCCAGGCGCCGTGCCGCCGTCAGGAAAATATCCGGTGCCGGTTTTGCCGCGCCCACCTCCGGGTCATCGGCGGTGACGATGAAGTCGAACAAGGCGAACCAGTCGCGGTGCAAGGTGGTCTTCTGGCCGAACGACTGGCTTGAAGAACTGGTGCCGACGGCAATGGGAATATTGTTGGCCTTCAGATGCCGTACCAGCTCCTGTGCGCCAGGCATCGCTTGCGCTGTCGGAAAACGCTCGCGCATCAGCGGCTCGCGGATCACCAGGAATTCTTCGGCGGTAATCGGCAGGTCCAGCGCTTCAACCACATAGCACGCCAGATCACCTGCACCGCGACCAATGATGTTCTGCTTGATACTCCAGTCGAACGTTCGGCCGTAACGCGCGGCGATGATGGACGTGACTTCGGTGTAGATGCCCTCCGTATCCAGCAACAAGCCGTCCATATCGAATATCACGGCCTTGATCGGGCCGAATGCTTTCAGTGGTGCATTCATCGCATCTGATCCGTTTTCCGAGGCATCCCGAGCGGCGCAGGTGAGGCTCGCTCCCGAATGGATTAAAGGATTCAGCAGCATAACGAGCGCTGCTGGCCTGGAGCAACGATGAAATCCCGATTCGCGCTGAATGGCTCTGCATGATTTAACGAATCGCCCTACACCAAACACCAACTTTCCCGACTGCTTTTATTGAAGATCCTCCGCACAGTCTCACGTCCTACATTCCGCCAAGCGAAAGTCTGCAGATGTTCGATCCCCAAAAGGTATTGGCATGCCCCACCTGCGGCCCCCTGAATCGGCTGCATCGGTTCGAAGTCGTCGCCAATGCCGACACCATCGAGCGCTCCGCCCCCCAACACTGCCCAGTGTCGATGGTCACCGGCGAAGTACTGCTGACCCTCACGGACGGCACCCTCGACGGGATCCTGTCATTCGACTTCACCCGCCTCTATCGCACCAGAGCCGTCGAACTCGACAACGGCCTCGGATTTGGCTGGAGCCATTCGCTGTCCCAACACCTGGAACTCCACGGCGAACAGGTGCTGTGGATCGACCCTGAAAATCGCCGCACGTCTTTTCCATGGCCGAGGGCGGCGCGCCCGGTGATCCGCCACAGCCTGTCGCGGGCGGCAATTTACCTTGGCGAGGAGCCGGACGAACTGATTCTCGTCCTGGCCGGCGACGCGGCGCGTTTTTATCATTTCCGCGATGGCCGGCTCAGTGTGATCAGCGACGCCTACGGCAACCGCCTGACGGTACAGCGCGACAGCGTTGACCGGATTCAACGCCTGGACAATGGCGCCGGCCGCGCCTTGCTGCTGCGTTATGACCTCAAGCATCTGTTGGCCGTCGACTATCAGGTGTTTCAGCGCAGCGACTGCGGGGCGAATACCTGGCACACCGAACAGACACTGGTCAGCTACCGCTACGACGCCCGCCAGCGCTTGATCGAGGTCACCAACGCCGCGGGGGAAAGCGAGCGCTATGACTACGACGAGCAGCACGTCATCCTGCAACGGCAACTGGCCGGCGGCGCGAGCTTCTTCTGGGCGTGGGAACGCTGCGGCAAGAGCGCCCGTTGCGTCCATCACTGGGCCTCGTTTGCGCAGATCGAAGCGCGCTACGCCTGGGACGATCAAGGCTGCGTGACGGTGCGCAACGCCGACGGTAGCGAAGAGGTTTACGTTCATCACGACCGCACACGGCTGGTGCGCCAGATCGGGCTGGACGGCGGTGAACGGCATAAGGCCTACGACGATCAGGGCCGTCTGATCGCCGAGCAGGACGCCCTCGGCACCGTCACCGAATATCATTATGACGAACTCGGCCAACTGATCATGCTGCTAGCGCCGGATCAGGCGCCCATGTTCTACGAGTATCGCCACGGTTTCCTGCACAGCTGCACCCGCGCTCAGGCGACGTGGCGCTACCAGCGCAATGCCCAGGGTGACATCACTGCCGTCACCGATCCCGACGGGCAGATCACCCGCTATTTCTACGATTCGCCGGGGCGCTTGCTGACGATCCGGTTCCCCGACCAAAGCGGTCACCGATTTGTCTGGAACGCCTTGGGGCAATTGCTGGAAGAGACGCTGCCGGATGCTGCTCAGCGCGTTTTTTCCTACGACGCGTTGGGGCAGCGGATTACTCGGCAGGACGAACACGGCGCCATCACCCGATATGAGTGGGATGCCCTGGGTCGACTGACCCGGACCACGCTGCCCACCGGTGCGTACCGTGCCTATCGCTACAACGCCCACGGCCGGGTCACTGCCTACACCGATGAACTGGGACGGGTAACCCGTTACGAATACGCCGACGACCTGCATTTGATCAGCCGTCGGATCAACCCCGACGGCAGCATGCTGAAGTACCGCTACGACCATGGGCAGTTATTGCTCACAGAGATCGAAAACGAGGTCGGCGACACTTACCAGCTGGACTACACCCCGGGTGGATTGATCAGACAGGAAACCGGCCTCGATGGCCGTCGTACCGCCTACAACTACAACCTCAATGGCCAGTTGCTGGAGAAAACCGAGTTTGGTGACGACGGTTCGCAACTGGTTACCGGTTATCAACGTGACAGCGCCGGGCGGTTACTGGTCAAAACCTTGCCCGACGGGATCAAGGTCGAGTACTGCTACGACGGCCTCGGACGGCTGGTCAGCGTTAACGACGGCCAGGACCACCCGCTGGCGTTCGAATACGACCGCCAGGACCGGTTGATCACCGAGCATCAAGGCTGGGCTACCCTGCGTTACGACTACGACGCCTGCGGTCGGCTCAAGCGCCTGCGCCTGCCGGACGCCTGTGTCCTCGACTACCACCATGCCAAGGGGGGCGCCCTCACTGCCATCGACCTGAACGGCACGCGCCTGACCAGCCATCGTGTTGTCGGCGGGCGCGAACAGCAACGCCAACAGGGTCTGCTGCTCAGCGATTATGCCTACGACGAGCAAGGCCGTTTACAGGCCCATATCGTCAGCCAAAAGCAACGACCTCTGTACCGTCGCCAGTATGCCTACAGCGCCAAGGGCAACCTCCTGCAGATCATCGACAGCCGCCACGGCCCAAGCCGCTATCAATACGATGCACTCGACCGCCTGACCGACGTACGTCACGCCCGTGACCAGTGCGCAGAGAACTTCGCTCACGACCCGACCGGCAACCTGCTGATCCACAATCGCCCCGGCCCGTGTGTGCTCCAGGGCAACCGCCTGCACCGCTGTGACGACAACCACTACGACTACGACGCCTTCGGCAACCTGATTCGCGAACGCCGCGGTACGCCGCCCCAGGACACCGAATACTCCTACGACAGCCAGCACCGTCTTATCGGCGTCAGCACCACGGACGGTAAAAGTGTCAGCTACCGCTACGACGCCTTCGGCAGGCGCACCAGCAAAACCGTAGACGACCACACCACGCAATTCTTCTGGCAAGGCGACCAGCTCATCGCCGAAAGCAGTCCCCGGCACTACCGCAGCTATGTCTACGAACCTGGCAGCTTTCGCCCGCTGGCGCTGCTCGATGGCAAAGGCCGGGCAGACGCCTGCCCGTTCTACTACCAACTCGACCACCTCGGCACCCCACAGGAGCTGACCAGCTACAGCGGCGCCATCGTCTGGTCGGCCAAATACAACGCCCACGGCAAACTACGCCAACTGAGCCACGGCAACGGCGAACGACTCGAACAGCCGCTACGGTTCCAAGGGCAATACTTCGACGCTGAGAGCGACCTGCACTACAACCGGCATCGCTACTACCATCCGGACATTGGTCGTTATCTGACACCAAATCCGCTCAGGTTGGCCGCTGGGCTGACCCCGTATCAGTACACCCGAAACCCGACGGGGTGGGTGAATCCATTGGGGTTGAGCGGCAGTTTCTCGCCGGCCAACGAGCCGGGATGCTCGGTGACGGATTCGCAGAGAATGGCAACAGTTGATGAAGGCGAGCCTGACGCACCCTCTCCAAAACACCGATACAAGCACTTGTAATAATGGAGGACCCTGGAAACTTCTGGAGGCGGATATGCCCCCCTTCGGATCGACTCCTTAAAGAAGTAATCGGGACTTGGGTTTTCTCACTATCGCGGCGAAATAGCCGGCTCACCCGAGTCATCACCGCCCGCATCGTCTCGATCTTCCGAGTCTGCCTCAATGTTGTCGTCGCTCGGAACCTGCTCCACGCCGGCATCATCATCGTCCGGCGGTCGTTGGTCGCGGCTCAAGGAGTCAGTAGGAGATGGCAGCGGATACTCCGGTGTTTCATCAACGTCGAAGATTTTCGGATCAGTGTTCATTTCGCACCTCCGCAGTGACCTGAAGTGCAGGCCACGGCCTATCGAGGACTGGGCGATGGACGCGCTCGATCAAGTAGACAGCCGGTCAATGCTGCAACACGGCTCGATCAGTCTTCGTCCTCTTCCTCATCTTCAAACTCAATATTCCCGACACCGCCCGCATCATCAGCATCGTTAAGCGGCACCGTCGCATCATCCATCAACGATCCCGGGTCTTCATTGCCGGGATCGTTGATATACGTCTGTCCGCCCGGGCCTTTTTCTTCCTTGCCTGCGGTTTTCATGGCATGCCTCGCTTAACTAGTGATGCTTATTGTGGTGCTTATTCGAATGTTTATGACCGCCACCGGAATGGGAATGGCCGCTGTCACTCCCCAGGTTATTGCCGACCGCACCGCCCGCCGCACCGCCAAGACCTGCGCCGATGGCCGATCCGGTCGAACCGCCAAGACTGTTGCCGACCACCGAACCACCCGCGGCGCCCAAACCACCGCCAACCGCCGCCTCGGTGCGGCTGTTTTTGGGCGCGGCAATGGCACCGCCGGCCGCTCCGCCGACGCCCGCACCGATCGCTGCGCCAGTACTGCCGCCCACCTGGCCACCGACAACGTTGCCCAGCACCCCGCCAAGACCACCGCCTACAGCGGCATCTCCGTTACCTCCGGCCAGCACCGCCTGAGAGACCAGCAATCCAAAAACAATCGCAGGCAACATCAAGCGTCGAGCACTCTGGCTTGCGTTTTTTTTGCCGTTGGTTTTCGGGTTCATGGCACGCCTCACATTCTTCTAGGGTATGGAAGATTTGAGCCGCTACGGCGTAAATCGTTCAGATACAAAAAAGCCCGGCATCAAGCCGGGCTCTTTTCAAATCAGGATCAGGATCAGTGACGCTTGTGACCATGGGCCAGGTTGCTGCCCACGCCGCCGCCCAATGCACCGCCCAGGCCTGCACCGATGGTGGCACCGGACTTGCCACCAAGGCTGTTACCGATCACCGAACCACCGGCTGCACCGACACCGCCACCGATAGCAGCGCTGGTGCGATGACCTTTTTTGGCGGCAACTGCGCTGCCCGCCGCGCCAGCCACGCCCGCACCAATCGCTGCACCAGTGCTGCCGCCCATTTTCTGGCCGACCACGTTACCCAATGCGCCACCCAGGCCACCGCCCAGTGCGGCAGTGCCGTCACCCGCCATTGCACCTTGAGCGACCATAAGCCCCAGAACCAGAGCGGGCAGTGTTAAACGCATGACAAAAACCTCAAAAATAGGGGTACACAAAAAGGGGGCGCGATTGAATGCTTTTGCGCGGACAAAGTCCAGCGCGCTGGTCCAACTTCGCGATTGGCGACGGTTGGACAGCATTTTTGGAAAAGGTTTTATCGCGGACAAAAAAAAGCCCGCAGGGGAAACGGGCCAGGTGTTGCTTTCTAACGGATGAGTCGAGACTACGTAGGGTGTTGTGAAAAGTTTGTGAACGATCACCACCTTAAAAAACTTGTCATAAATCCCTTTCAGTCATGAAAAACCCCGCTCAATGACGGGGTCTGTCGGTAGTGGATTACTTCCTGGCCGGTGCTGTCACCTTGGGCAGGAATTTGCCCTTCAGTACCCGGCACGCCCTGGTCTTGATCTTGTCGACCTCGGTCTGGTCCTCGCCGAAACTGGCCACATACTGGGTCTGGCCACACCGCACGGAATTGTTGATCGGAAACTCTGCGCCATCGTCCTCGATATACGGATCAGCCATCTCTTCACCCCCGTTCAAAAATGCGATATCGACACCGGCAAGCCCTTTGCCTGAAAGAATATCGATCGCCAAGGTTTTCTAGACTAGTCGGTCACTAATGGACCTGCCGTTCTGATTCTCCCGTGACCGACGAATGGCTTCACACCTTTCACCTCAACTTGACCGCCGTCCCGGTCACAAACACCACGACCATCCCGCCTTTGCCGGCTGGCATGCTGATCTCATAATCAAGCCCAACCACCGCATCCGCCGCAAGCGCCCGTGCCCGCTCCTTGATCTCATCGGTGGCCTGAATGCGTGCTTCCTTCAACGCTCGCTCGAGTGTCTGGGAACGCCCGCCGAAAAAGTCGCGCATACCGGCAAACACATCGCGGACAACGTTGATCCCTTGCACCGACTCGGCGCTGACGATGTCCAGGTAGGCGGTAATTTGCCGGCCTTCGATGGAGTGGGTTGTCGTTGTGATCATTGCTGTCTATTCCTGTTCAGATATTCAGCCAGCGCATCAAACGCCGGCAAAGTGACGGGATCATTGGCCGAGTTGCTGGCCACCGGATGGGATGCGTAGCGGACGATGACCATTTCGGCCCTCGGGTCGACATAGATGCGCTGCCCATGGACCCCACGCGCCATGAACGCCCCGCCCTCCTTGTCCGTCACCCACCACATCGAGCGGTAACTCCAGTCTTTGAGCAATGTGTATCCCGCGCTGGCGAACACCTGTTTATCAGCGCCGCCACGGATATCATCGACCACTGCCTGTGGCACGATCTGCTGACCATTGAACCGACCACCGTTACGCAACATCTCGCCAAACCGCGCCAGGTCCCGCAACCCCGTGTTCAGGCCACCACCGGCGAACGGCGTGCCAATGGAATCCACGGTGAAATAGGCGTCCTGTTCGGCGCCCAGGCGGCTCCAGATTTTCTCCGACAGCAGTTGCGCAACGTTGCGACCGGTGGCGCGCGCGATGACCCAGCCCAACACGTCGGTATTGACGGTTTTGTAGGCAAACGCTTTGCCGTGCTCACCTTGCGGTTGCACCGTCTGCAGAAACTCGTAGTAACTGCGAGGGCCTTCATAACCCTTGGGTTTGGGCAGCGGACTGCCTGCCCTGGCATGGGCCCAGACCTCGGCATCCGGGTCCGCGTAGTCCTCGCTGTACTTGAGGCCCGTGGTCATGTCGAGCACCTGGCGTACCGTGGCGCCACCAAACGCAGAATCCGCCAGCTCCGGTACATATTCGGCAACGCGCTTGCCAGCATCGAGCTGCCCCTGCGCCACCAACAGGGCGCCCAGCGTGCCGACCACGGACTTGGTCACCGACATCGCAGCATGCTGGCCGTCCGGTTTCAACACGCCGAAGTAGCGCTCGTAGACAACTTTTCCGCGATGCATGACCACAATGCCATCGGTGTAGGTCGCCGCGAGGGATTGCTCCCAGGTCATCGGCGCAGTGGCGCCGAGCGGGACGAAACTGATCCCGTCGATCTCTTTGCGCAGCGCCATCTCCAGTGGAGCCGGAGCACCCAGGCCGTGTGAAACGTTGATCGTCGGCATCAGCTGCCGAAAGTTCGAAACACTCCAGCGCATTGCCGGGAACCGGAAATAGCTGCCGTCTTCAAAACGCACGGTGCGATCAGCGGGGGGTGGAGAGCCGACCATCCAGCCCAGCCTGGCGGGGTCGCTGGCTTGAGCGTCGGGAAAGTTTGCGGGAGCGGATGCGAGAGCCAGTGGTGACATGGCAACAATCGACACAGCCGCGATGAACTTGGCTGCACCGCGAAAGCTGGCGCGAGGACGGAACATGAGGTCGATTCCATTCGAGGAGATTGAGCAGTCTAACAGCCGGATCGGCCTGGTCACCGCTAGCGCGGAAAGCCCCTTGTTTGCCCCACCTGAAATTCAAACCCCAATCACCAGACCAGCCGGTGCAACCGCTCCGTCCATAGCTTCGCGTTTAAAACGCCTCTGGCAGGCCCTAAAGCGCCCTCCTACCTGTAGCAATTCCTCCCCCACCCGCACCAATGCCAGAGCTGCACTTTTCCACTGCTATGCTAATAAGATCTGTTTCCTGCACTGGGGGCGAGCAGCATGGCAGCAGAAGACAAGAATTCCCCGTTCATGTTCAAGGCTATGGCCTACCTGGCTGGAGGCCTCCTTGTTGCTTGGGCTGCCACAAAACTGCTCGACACCTACTTCCACCTGACGTTACTGGCAGATACCAAGGACTGGCTGCTACGTGCCTGGAACTGGCTTTCGTTGGAAACGCCAATGCCGAACTGGTTGCTGCTGATGATTATCGCGGTGTTAATCAGCACTATGTCTATAGCGATTTACTACTTCCGCAGCACTGACGGAGCTAACACCGAGCTACATGAGATAGAGCGAAAAATCTACAAAAACAACAACCCTCAGTTTCCGCAATTGACAGATAACCAAACGCTGCTGATGGAGGCTTTGGCCTATCATGCAAACTTCAGGAAAATTGCAAATCTAGACTCAATTTGCAAGCTTGTCTCACTCAGCAAGCTGGAAGTTGAAGATGGCCTGAAACAACTCCAGGTTAAACATCTTGTGAAGCAAAACGTCACACGGGGTACGTTCGGCGCCACCACTTTTGAACTTACCTTGGCAGGCAAGGACTATGCGCAAGAGCGACTTGAGCTAACGTAGTAGAGAACCGTCAAGGCCCGGGCGACGGTACGTTGACGCACTTCAATTGGATTTCACAGGTACATCGGTAAAGTTATAGATGCCCTTAGAAAGATTCACGTGGATTTTAGAACAGGTATCCGGATTTTTTCGGATGTAGACAACGTCATTTTCCAGTGGCCCGCAGGTCGCGACCTTCGACGCGTCAGCGAGAACCGCATACCGTATTAAAGGATCAACTTGTGATGAAGCGAGCATGCCGACTCCCATCAGGGCCCCGATGAAGAAGATCTTCAGCCCTGGTACGTGCTCTTCGGAAGACTCGCATATCCGCACACCAAACAACTCTTTTATCTGCCAACAAACGAGCATGCAAATGCTGATGAAAAGCAGTGATACCGGGATAGATAAAATGAAGCCGCCGATGGTCGAGGCGTACCTGATATTTTCGACTTCAATGCCAGTGGTAGCGTTGATGGTTTTTTCTGCCACGATTTTGCAAATGTAAAAAATGAATGCGGTGAAGACCAGTGAGCTTGGCCATTTTCTTGCAAAAGCACTGATACTCTTGCGATTGCGAACAGCAAAATACCCACCACATGAAAATACAGTGGTAAAGATGAATACTGTCAGTGTTTCATGCTCAATGAACTGCGCGAGCCACACCGCAAAAATCAACAGAGCAGCTTTGATAAGGTTCTTTAGTTCAATTCTCATTCTTGCGACAAGCCCTATTCAATACTGCAGTCAGGTTCCGCAGTCACACCTAACCAGATACCGCAATCAACCAGCAATAGGAAAGCGGCGTTTTCGTGTCTGAGGTTCAGATTCTGTTCGGGGCGGGTACAAGAATATCCGGTGGCCCCTGCTGAAGTTGTAGGCAAACTCCGAGAGTTGCGTAAGACGGTACGCTTACTGCGTTTTTGGCTGGTTACCACCCTGCCAGCCTTAATTTAGGCGGGATACTTTCCAAGCGTCGCTGCACATTCAGCAACCGGGCTTGTTAAGCCGAGAAGAGCCAAAAAGTCCCCGGTATTCCCATATCGCCCTTTTTCAGACGCCAAAAACCACAAACCCCCGACTTTCTCTAGGAAAATCAGGGGTTTGTGTTTACAGAATGTGGCGGTGAAGGAGAGATTCGAACTCTCGATACAGTTTCCTGTATACACACTTTCCAGGCGTGCTCCTTAAGCCACTCGGACACTTCACCGTATCTCTTCAAACATGTTCTGTCTGTCGAGGCGCGCTAATGTAGTCGAAAGCTTTTCCGATGGCAAACATTTTTTTCAGAATTTTCATGCGGTTAACGCGATTCAGCGTTTGCCGTCGTTCCGGGCCATGGCAAACCGGCCAATCTCCGGCTTCGTGACCTCTTCTATATAGAGGGGAATGCGCGGCAGGCGCGGCGGGTTACGCCTGGCGGGCGGGCAAAGGGTGACTGGCGGGTCAGTCACGGCGCTTTACCTGGCCTACGGCGGTGGGTAACGTCTGCCCAACTTTATTGAAAGGAATAGCGTCATGAGTGAGTTGATCTCTTACCATCTCGAAGACGGTATCGCGACCCTGACCTTGAGCAATGGCAAGGTCAATGCCATCTCCCCGGATGTGATTGCCGCGTTCAACACTGCGCTGGATCAGGCCGTGGCTGATCGTGCGGTGGTGATCATTACCGGCCAGCCGGGCATTCTCTCCGGCGGTTATGACCTGAAGGTGATGACATCCGGCCCTAGAGAGGCGGTGGCGCTGGTGACTTCCGGCTCGACCCTGGCTCGTCGCCTGCTGTCGCACCCCTTCCCGGTGATTGTGGCGTGCCCGGGGCATGCGGTGGCCAAGGGTGCGTTCCTGCTGTTGTCGGCGGACTATCGCATCGGCGTAGACGGCGCGTTCAGCATTGGCCTTAACGAAGTGCAGATCGGCATGACCATGCACCACGCGGGCATCGAGATCGCACGTGATCGCCTGAACAAGGTGGCGCTGCAGCGTTCGGTGGTCAACGGCGAGATGTTCAATCCACAAGGCGCCGTGGCTGCCGGTTTCCTTGATGTGGTGGTGTCGGCCGAGGAACTGCAGGGCGCGGCCCTGGCGGCGGCCCGTCAGTTGAAGAAGATCAACATGACCGCACACAAGAACACCAAGTTGAAGGTACGCAAAGCGCTGCTGGAGGCACTGGACAACGCGATCATCCAGGACCAGGAACATCTGGGTTAAGCCCGGACCTGCTGCATCAAAAAGCCCGACCGCCGTGTCGGGCTTTTTCATACATCGGTTTGTTAAACGTCTGTAACCGCTCTAGACAGCATCTTACCGATTAGTCGGAAACATCAGCACAAACATCGGCTATCTCCCTCTTCCCGGGCAGCAATTGCCGAAAACAGTGCACATCCGTACACTGCGCCACCTTTTGTCCCGGTGGGGCCTGTAAATGCTGTTTTTGTTGCGTATGTCATTGATGGGTCTGCACTTTATCGTGGCGGGTGTGCTGGGTGTGATTCTTGGCCTGTGCCGACCATTCAACCCGGACAACAGCCGCCTGTGCGCACGCCTGTACGCATGGCCGGCCATGTGTATCTTGCGTTTGCGGGTGAAGGCCGAAGTCGGGCCGTTGATGGATAAACCTGACAGCTGCGTGATCATCGCCAATCACCAGTCCAACTACGACCTGTTTGTGTTTGGCAACGTGGTGCCCCGCCGTACCGTGTGCATCGGCAAGAAAAGCCTGAAATGGGTGCCACTGTTCGGGCAGTTGTTCTGGCTGGCCGGCAATGTGCTGATCGACCGTGGCAATGCGCAAAAGGCGCGCAAGTCGATGTTGACCACCACCCACACCCTGCAGAACAAGGACACCTCGATCTGGGTCTTCCCGGAGGGCACGCGCAACCTGGGTGAAGACTTGCTGCCGTTCAAGAAAGGCGCCTTCCAGATGGCCATCGCCGCCGGGGTGCCGATCGTTCCGGTGTGTGTCAGCAGTTACGTCAAACACATGCGATTGAACCGCTGGCGCAGCGGGAAAATTCTGATTCGCTCGTTGCCGGCGATTCCTACCGTTGGATTGAGCCTGGACGACATGCCCATGCTGATTGCCCAGTGCCGCGAGCAGATGCGTGAATGCATCGATTCGATGGACCGGCAACTGCAAGCCGCCTGAACTGGAAAACCCGCCCGATGCGGGTTTTCTTTTGCCTGCGAATCTTTACCGGCGAACTCGGCAGATTTAACTGACTCTCAAACACTTGCGAGGCTAAGCTGATCAACACTGCCATTGCATTTGTTGCCAATTGAAAGCTGCCAAAGAAGTGAACCACCATCATGGGTAGAGTTGTTGCTGCTGCGGTTTATAGCGCCGGTAAGAAAGTCACCAATATCACCCTCGACGAAGGCGCAGCCTGGGCGGCAAAGCCCGGGCACTTTGTCTGGATCGGCCTCGAGGAGCCGAACGCCGAGGAACTCTACAACCTGCAACGCCAGTTCAACCTGCACGAACTGGCCATTGAAGACGCCCTGGAAAAGCACAGCCGGCCGAAGCTGGAAACCTTCGGCGATGCGCTGTTCATCGTGACGTATTCGCCCATCAGGGAAGACGACAAGCTCAAGTTCATCGAGACCCATATTTTTGCCGGTAACGGTTACATCATTACCGCACGCAATGGTCATTCGGCGTCCTACGCCTACGTCCGCCAGCGTTGTGAGGCACGTCCGCTGTTGCTTGAGCACGGGGAAGATTTCGTACTCTATGCCATCCTCGATTTCGTCATTGAAAACTACCAGCCGATGGGCGAAGCGATCCACGCCGAGATCGATGAACTGGAACGCAACGTGATGTGCAGCGCGCTGAATGAGCGCGATATTCAAAAGCTTCACAGTCTGCGTCGCGATGTCTTGCGCTTGCGCCGGTTTGCCGCGCCGATGGTGGAAATCGGTGAAGAACTGCAAAAGTTGAGCTTCCCGTTCATCGACAAAAACATGCGCCCGTACTTTCGCGACGTGCAAATCCATGTAACGCGGCAGATGGAAGACCTGACGACCCTGGCGGATATTGCCAGCCAGACGATTGAGGTCGGCGTCCTGTTGGAGGCTTCACGCCAGAGTGTGGTGCAGCGCAAGTTTGCAGCCTGGGCGGCGATTCTGGCCTTCCCGACGGCAGTGGCGGGGATTTACGGGATGAACTTCCAGAACATGCCGGAATTGAGCTGGCACTACGGGTATTTCGGGGTGCTGGGGTTTATTACGGTGGGCTGCGTGGGGTTGTGGGCAAGTTTCAAGAAGTCGGGGTGGTTGTAGGACTGCGTTTCCACGGTGCAATCCGGTTGCCCCATTCGCGAGCAAGCCCGCTCCCACAGTGGATCTCTGCAACACCAAAGATCCACTGTGGGAGCGGGCTTGCTCGCGAAGCTTCTAGCTTTTAAACCGCTTTGGCTTCTGGCTTGTGCGCAACAAACCGCATCATCCACTCGGCAACCGTCGCGCCGTGGTGCTCGTGCTCAAGGCTCGAAATGCCTTTTGAGTAAATGTGTTCGCCCAGAGCCTCCTGACGAATCTCCAGCAGGGCGCGGGAGTAGTCGTGGATGAATTCCGGATGCCCCTGGAAGCACAGCACCTGATCATTGATGTGGTAGGCGGCATATGGGCAGAAATCGCTGGATGCGATGACCGTGGCGTTCTCCGGCAGCGACGTGACCTGATCCTGGTGGCTGATCAGCAGTGTCAGTTCCTCGCGCACCGGGTTCATCCACGGAGCCTTGGCGGCCAGCTTGTAGTTGTGGGTGCCGACACCCCAGCCCTGGGTTGCACGCTCGCTCTTGCCACCGAGCAGCAGCGCCAGCAACTGATGACCGAAGCAGACGCCCAACAGCTTGTCGCCGCGCTCGTAGCGAGTCAGCAGATATTTCCTGAGGGTTTCGATCCACGGGTCGGTGCCGAAGGAGTCGGCCTTGCTGCCCGTCACCAGGTAAGCGTCGAATGTCAGGTCGTCGCTTGGGTATTCACCCTGCACCACGTTGTAGACCGTGAACTCGGCGGCAATCGGTTGCTGCGAAAACAGGTGTTTGAACATCTGCCCGTAGCCCTGATATTGGTCAACCAATTCCGGACGCAGGTGGTCGGTTTCCAGAATGCAGATGCGTAACGACATAAAAAATACCTGACACGTGATGGGAATAATGCACACCCCAGAGCCTGCCTTGAAACACGGTGACAAGGCAAGCCCCGAAATGTGTCATCGGGCCCTTAGAACGCCTCCCCTTTGGCCGCCTTCTCCAGCAGCAATGCGGGCGGCGCGAACCGCTCGCCATACTGCTTGGCCAGATATTCGGCGCGGGCAACAAAGTCCCGCACGCCGTACTGGTTGATGAACTGCAGCGCACCGCCGGTCCAGGCGGCGAAACCGATGCCGAAGATTGAGCCAATGTTGGCATCCGCCGTCGAGGTCAACACGCCCTCTTCCACACAGCGCACGGTTTCGATGGCCTGCACGAACAGCAGGCGATCACGTACATCCCTCGGCGAAATCTGCCCGTCGACTTTTTCGAAACGCGTCTTCAACTCAGGCCACAGATGTTTCTGGGCGCCCGCCGGGTACTCGTAGAAACCGCCACCGGCAGCCTTGCCCGGACGCTTGTATTCGTTGAGCAGCAAGTCAATCACGGCGAATGCCGGATGTTCTATCAGCGGTTTGCCTTCTGCGTGCAGGTCCTTGGCGGTTTGCAGGCGGATATGGCTCATCAGGCTGAGGGAAACTTCGTCAGAGATCGCCAGCGGTCCTACAGGCATGCCGGCCTTGCGCGCTTCAGTCTCGATCATCGCCGCGTTCACGCCTTCGCCCAGCATGGCGATGCCTTCATTGGTAAAGGTACCGAACACCCTTGAGGTGAAGAAACCACGGCTGTCGTTGACCACAATCGGGGTTTTCTTGATTTGCAGGACGAAATCGAACCCGCGGGCCAGGGTTTCATCGCTGGTATTGGCGCCCTTGATGATCTCCACCAGCGGCATTTTTTCCACGGGGCTGAAGAAATGCAGGCCGATGAACTTGCTCTGGTCGGGCACGGCGCAAGCCAGGCCGCTGATCGGCAAGGTCGAGGTGTTGGAGGCGATCACCGCGTGCGCGCCGACGACTTTCTGGGCGGCCAGCGAGACCTTGGCCTTCAACTCACGATCTTCGAACACGGCCTCGATGATCAGGTCGCAACCGGCGAGATCGGCATCGCTTTCGCTGGGTTGAATGCGTGACAGCACGGTGTCGCGTTGCTCGATGCTCATTTGTCCGCGAGCGACTTTCTTGTCCAGCAGCGCCGCCGAATGCGCCTTGCCCTTCTGCGCCGCGGCGAGGTTGATGTCCTTGAGCACCACCTCGATACCGGCCGATGCGCTGACAAATGCAATACCGGCGCCCATCATCCCGGCACCGAGCACGCCGACCTTGCGGGTGACATAAGGCGCAAACCCTTTAGGCCGCGAGCCACCGGCATTGATTTCGTTGAGCTGGAACCAGAACGTGCCAATCAGGTTCTTCGAGACCTGGCCGGTGGTCAGTTCGGTGAAATAACGGGTTTCGATCAGGTGCGCCGTGTCGAAATCCACCTGGGCGCCCTCGACCGCCGCACAGAGGATTTTCTCCGGCGCGGGCATCGTGCCCTGGGTTTTGCTGCGCAGGATCGACGGCGCAATCGCCAGCATCTGCGCGACTTTCGGGCTTGACGGTGTGCCGCCCGGAATCTGGTAGCCCTTCACATCCCAGCGCTGCACCACCACCGGGTTGGCGTGAATCCACGCCCGCGCCTTGGCCAGCAGGTCTTCGTGATCGGTCGCCAATTCGTCGATCAACCCAGCCTGCAACGCCTGTTGCGGACGAACTTTCTTGCCTTCGAGCAAATACGGCAGGGCCTTTTCGATCCCGAGCATGCGCACCATGCGCACCACGCCACCGCCGCCCGGCAGCAGGCCGAGGGTGACTTCCGGCAGGCCGAGTTGCACCGATGGATTGTCCAGTGCCACGCGATGATGGCAGGCCAGGCAGATTTCCCAGCCGCCGCCGAGTGCCGCGCCGTTGATCGCCGCGACCACAGGCTTGCCGAGGGTTTCCAGGGTGCGCAACTGCCCCTTGAGGGTCAGCACCATGTCGTAGAAGGCTTTGGCTTCAGGCTTGCCGACCTTGATCAGTTCATTGAGGTCGCCGCCGGCAAAGAAGGTTTTCTTGGCCGAGGTAATGATCACCCCGGCGATGCTGTCTTTATCGGCCACCAGGCGCGCAACACAGTCAGCCATGGCCTCGCGGTACACCGCGTTCATGGTGTTGGCGCTCTGGCCCGGCATGTCGATGGTCAGGACAACGATCTGGTCCTGGCCTTTTTCGTAACGAATGGCTTCGCTCATATCTAGGTTCCTTGAAGTCCGGACTCAGAGGCGTTCGATGATGGTGGCAATACCCATGCCGCCGCCGACACACAGGGTCGCGAGACCGTAGCGCAGGTGTCGGGCCTCCAGTTCATCGAGCAGCGTGCCGAGAATGGCGCAACCGGTGGCGCCCAGCGGATGGCCCATGGCGATGGAACCGCCGTTGACATTGACCTTGTCCGGATCGATGGCCATGTCCTTGATGAATTTCAACACCACCGAAGCGAACGCCTCGTTGACCTCGAACAGATCGATGTCTTCGACCCGCAGCCCGGCCTTGGCCAACGCCTTGCGGGTCGCCGGCGCGGGGCCGGTGAGCATGATGGTCGGGTCGGTGCTGGTGACCGCCGTGGCGACAATCCGCGCCCGTGGCTGCAAGCCCAGCGCCCGCCCCTTGGCTTCGGAGCCGATGAGCATCAGCGCCGCGCCATCGACAATCCCGGAACTGTTGCCGGGTGTGTGCACATGATTGATCCGCTCCACATGGCTGTAGACCCGCAGTGCGGTGGCATCGAAGCCCATCTGCCCCATCATCTCGAAACTCGGTTTGAGCTTGCCCAGGCCTTCCAGGGTTGATTCGGCGCGGATGAACTCATCGTGATCGAGCAGGATGATGCCGTTCTGGTCCTGCACCGGCACCAGCGACTTGTTGAACGAGCCGTCGGCCCGTGCCCGCGCAGCCTTTTGCTGGGAATGCAGCGCGTAGGCATCGACATCCTGGCGGCTGAAGCCTTCAAGGGTGGCGATCAGGTCGGCGCCCACGCCCTGTGGTGTGAAGTGACTGTGCAGATTGGTCGCCGGATCCAGCGCCCAGGCACCGCCGTCGCTGCCCATCGGCACCCGGGACATCGACTCGACGCCACCGACCACCACCAGGTCTTCGAAGCCTGAGCGCACCTTCATCGCGCCGAGGTTGACTGCCTCAAGCCCCGAAGCGCAGAAACGGTTGATCTGTACGCCCGCCACACTGACATCCCAGTCGGCCACCTGAGCGGCCGTCTTGGCGATGTCAGAACCTTGATCGCCGATCGGCGTCACGCAGCCGAGCACCACGTCATCGACCTGGCTGGTGTCCAGCGCCGTGCGCTGTTGCAGCGCGGTCAGCAACCCGGCAACCAGGTTCACCGGTTTGACACTGTGCAAGGCGCCATCGGCCTTGCCTTTGCCACGGGGCGTGCGTAACGCGTCGAAAATCAATGCTTGGGTCATGACATCCTCGAACCGCAGTGCAGGTGGGTAAATACCGAGTGCCCACTGTTGGCCCGAGCCGGGTTTGATTCAATGACCGCAGCGCTCACAGACGTTGACGCACACGCTCAGACGGACGGTAGTCAGCTACCGGTTTAACCGTTTCAGGACACCAAGCTGTCTAGCCAAAGGGCGGCAAAGAAGCTGGCAATAGGCCTCATGCCTTTTTTAAAGCAAATCGCAAGGACACCATACTAAATGGATCTAAACCAAGCGCAGCGCGGGCTCTAAGGTGAACTTGTACGAAGTTGTCGTCGGGTTTTGCCGAGGCGCTCGTCACTACAGGAAGTGCAACGCGCTGCCGACATGGAGCTATGCAGGCAGGCATCAGGAAATAACAATAAAGGCGGTCAAGCCATGTTCAAACAATCGAAAGTACGTCAAGCCGGGCTCATCCTTTTTGCCACCACGCTGTTGTTGATATTGCCGAACCTGACCAAGGTCATCGGCTAGTCGCGTCTAAAAGATACGGCGTCACAGTTTTTTCAATTGCCACTATCAAAATGTGACTGGCCCGCTACCCGGGCCAGCGTGGCTGTGCCAACCTTGATGGCACTTCCACGACATGGACGGCAATCACTTGAAAATGCTCATTCTGCTCGGGGCCCTGCTGTTCGGCTCGCCCCTGTATGCCGCACAGCTGAACCTGGAGCTGGGCGCGAACAATCGCACCTGGCAGACCGAGGAATTGCTCAAGCACCCTCAGGCTCAAACCATCAGCATCAGCAACGACGTTTCCTACAAACGGGACATGAGCTACCGCGCCGTGCCGCTGTCCGCACTGCTGACCGGTATAAAGCCTGACGACCACCTGCAAGCCGTGGCCCTGGATGGCTTTGCCGCCGAAATGAGCGCTGCGCCGCTGCTCAATACCCAGGGCGCACGGGCGTGGCTGGCGATTGAAGACCCGGCCAAACCCTGGCCACCGCTGTCCGCAGACAAGCCGGGGGCCGGGCCGTTCTATCTGGTCTGGACCAACCCGCAGGCCGGCAACATCAGCCCTGAACAATGGCCGTTCCAGGTAGCGAGCATCAAGCGCCTGGCGCCCGTGGCCGAACGCTTTCCCGCCCTGCTGCCCGATCCGGCCCTGAAGGCGGATGATCCAGTGAACAAGGGTTTTGCCTTGTTCCAGAAGAATTGCCTGGCCTGTCATCGACTCAATGGCGCCGGGGACGCGCAGTTCGGGCCGGACCTGAATATTCCGTACAACCCGACCGAGTATTTCGGCGCGGACTTCCTCAAACGCTACATCCGCGACCCACAGAGTTTGCGTCAGTGGCCACAGGCGAAAATGCCCGGGTTTTCAGCCGAAGTGTTGCCAGATGGGGATCTGGGGATGCTGGTGGGGTATTTGCAGCATATGGTTGGGCGCAAGGTTAAGCCCTGAGACTTGTGCTGCATGGACTGGCCTCTTCGCGAGCAAGCCCGCTCCCACATTGGAATTGCTGTGCATGCCGCAGATCAAATGTGGGAGCGGGCTTGCTCGCGAAGCGGTATCCCCGATTCTACTGTTGCTGCACCAAGATCACCGGCGCCGGTGTCGGTGAAACCCGCACCTTGGCATGCATCTGCTCACACCCGCCGCCCCGACGCATTCCGCGCACCGGGCAGGCATCCAGGTAATCCAGGCCCACCGCCAGTTTCAGGTGACGTTCCGGCCGGGCCAGTTCGTTGGTCACGTCAAAGCTGTACCAGGCATCATCCAGCCAGGCTTCGGCCCAAGCGTGGCTGGCCAGGTGTTCGCAGTTTTCGCTGTACAGATAACCCGACACATAACGCGCGGGAATGCCCAGGCTGCGGGTGCAGGCGAGAAACGCGTGGGTGTGGTCCTGGCACACGCCGGAACGTCCGGCAAAGGCCTGGGCCGCGCTGGTGTCCACTTCCGTGGAGCCCGGCGTATAGGTCATGTGCTGGTTGAGACCATGCATCAGATCGATCAGCGCCGTGCGGTCGCGGCGTTGCTTGCACGCCTTCTCGGCGAATGCACGCAGGCCGGCGTCTGCTTCGGTCAGGCGAGTGAAACGCAGAAACGGCAGTGCCGACTGGCTCTCGTGTTCGGCCTCGCGCAATTCGTCGATATCCACCTGGCCACGGGCGCCGATGATGATTGCTTCGTGCGGCTCGTCCATGGTCAGCACGTGCAGGATGTTGCCAAACGGATCGAGTTGCGCGCGCACCGGGCGCGGCAAGTCGAGCTGCCAGCTGAGCACGTGCTGGCGCTCGCTGTCGTGAGGAGTCAGTCGCAGGTACTGGATGCTCGCCCGCACCTTGTCTTCGTAGTGATAGGTGGTTTCGTGGCTAATGGAAAGTCTCATGCGGCCTCCAGATAAGAACTGTGAATCGCGTTACCCAACTGACGCACCAGCGGGATGAACTCGGTCAGCCAGGCGTGCAGGCCTTCTTCGAGAATTTCATGGATGCCGGTGTAGCGCAGGCGCGCGTCCATTTCTGCCGCCAGGCGCTGTGCGGGACGACCGTTGGCTCCCGGCAATTGCGCGAGAATCTGGTCGATCTCTTCGGTGCAGGCACGCAAGGATCGCGGTACATCGGCCCGCAACAACAGCAATTCGGCGACATGCCGGGCACCAGGGGCATCGCGGTAGATTTCCGTGTAGGCCTCGAACGACGACAACGCCCGCAACAACGCGCTCCATTGGTAATACGCGTGAGCGGTGCCATCGCTGACCGCCTCGGCCTGATCGCCGGCCATTTCGTAGCGGGCATCGAGCAAACGCAAAGTGTTGTCCGCCCGCTCGATAAAGGTCCCCAGACGAATGAAGCGAAACGCATCGTTACGCATGATGGTGCCGTAGGACGCGCCCCGGAACAGGTGGGAACGTTCCTTGATCCACTCGCAGAAACGGCTCATGCCGTAGCGACTCAAGCCCTGTTCGGCAATGCCGCGAATCTCCAGCCAGGTGGCATTGATGTTTTCCCACATGTCGGCGGTGATGCGCCCACGCACCGCATGGGCGCTGGCCCGCGCGGCCCCGAGGCAGCTGTAGATGCTCGCCGGGTTGGCCGCATCCAGGGCGAAGAAATGCAGTAGCCGTTCGGCATGCAACTCGCCGTGGCGCTCCAGGTAATCGTCGAGGGTGCCGGTGATCAACAGCGGCATGGCCAGCTCGTGCAAACCGTCGCCACGGCCATCCTGCGGCATCAACGACAGCGAATAACTGATGTCGAGCATCCGTGCGAGGTTTTCCGCCCGCTCCAGGTAACGCGACATCCAATACAAATCCGAGGCAGTTCTACTTAACATGGCAGGCTTCCTTTAATCCTCGACCACCCAGGTGTCCTTGGTTCCGCCACCCTGGGAGGAGTTGACCACCAGGGAGCCTTCGCGCAGGGCGACACGGGTCAAACCGCCGGGCACAACCCGGGTTTCACGACCCGACAGGACAAACGGCCGCAAGTCGATGTGGCGTGGCGCGATGCCGTTTTCGACAAAAGTCGGACAAGTCGACAGCGACAGCGTCGGTTGCGCGATATACGCATGGGGCTTGGCGATGATGCGCGCGCGAAAGGCTTCGATTTCCGCCGCCGTCGCCGCCGGCCCCACCAGCATTCCGTACCCGCCGGAGCCTTGGGTTTCCTTGACCACCAGTTCGGGAAGATTGGCCAGCACGTGGGAAAGTTCAGACGGATTACGGCACTGCCAGGTCGGCACGTTCTTCAGGATTGGTTCTTCATCGAGGTAGAAACGGATCATGTCGGTAACGAACGGGTACACCGACTTGTCGTCCGCCACCCCTGTGCCGATCGCATTGGCCAGCACCACGTTGCCGGAACGGTAGGACGACAGCAGCCCCGGCACGCCGAGCAGCGATTCCGGATTGAACGCCAGCGGATCGAGGAAGGCGTCGTCGAGGCGACGATAAATCACGTCGACCGCTTTTGGCCCGTCAGTGGTGCGCATGTAGACCTTGTCGTCACGCACGAACAAGTCCGCGCCTTCCACCAGTTCCACACCCATTTCCCGTGCGAGAAACGCATGCTCGAAGAACGCACTGTTGAATCGGCCAGGCGTCAGCACCACCACGCTCGGGTTATCGATCGGGCTGGAGCTTTTCAGGGTGTCGAGCAGCAGGTTCGGGTAATGGTCGATAGGCGCAATGCGTTGCGCCGCGAACAGTTCGGGGAACAGGCGCATCATCATCTTGCGGTCTTCGAGCATGTAGCTGACGCCGCTGGGCGTACGCAGATTGTCTTCGAGCACGTAATAGGTGCCATCGCCGTCACGCACCAGATCGACGCCGGAGATGTGCGAATAGATATCGCGGTGCAGATCCAGCCCTTGCATCGCCAACTGATACTGCTCGTTGGCCAGCACCTGTTCGGCCGGAATGATGCCGGCCTTGATGATGCGCTGCTCATGGTAGAGGTCGGCGAGGAACATGTTCAACGCCTTGACCCGCTGGATGCAGCCGCGCTCGACAATCCGCCATTCGCTGGCGGGGATGCTGCGGGGGATGGTGTCGAAGGGAATCAGGCGCTCTGTGCCCTGCTCGTCCCCGTAGAGCGTGAAGGTAATCCCGGCGCGATGAAACAACAGATCGGCCTCGCGTCGCCGTTGTGCCAGAAGCTCGTCAGGCGTCTCGGCCAGCCAACGGGCAAACTCCCGATAATGCGGGCGGACCTGGCCGCCGGCATCGTACATCTCATCAAAACAGGTGCGGATCATGCCGTACTCCTTGTCACTCGGACGTCCAGACCTTCGCAAGGCCCGTGCCATCGGCATAAACGCTTATATTTCAATCGGTTGGATAATCAATGCGCAGGCGCCGCACCAATCCTGTGCGACAAATGCCCCAACCTGATTGCCCCCGCTTCATTGCAAGGCGTGATAGACGCCTGTCACCAGCATAGTCCGTAGGAGCCGGCTTGCTGGCGAAGGGCCGTTAAGTCATGTGTTGTTCTTCGAGGACGCCATCGCTGGCAAGCCAGCTCCTACCAGGTCGTGTTGAATTAATTGGCGGTAATAATGAAAACGGCCAACCCGAGGGTCAGCCGTCAACGCTGTTTGTCACTGATCATAATGTTATGCGAGTCGCCCTCGTACCTCCTGTTTCACACCCCAGCCTTCGATGATTCCGCCCAGCGGCTCAACGACAGCCTCGAAACCCTGTTCGAAATCGCCGATGTCGTCGTAGGTGGCATACATGACTTTGCATAATTCCAGCGCCCAGGCACCGTCGTCACGCACACTGACTTGGGCATCCAGGGATTCACCACGGTGGAAATGACCTGCCGCCCTGCGCGCCCGCTCCTCGTCCGGGAAAATGGCGTAGAACTCGATGGGATGAAAACGTGAAAAGTCAAAACCGCCTTCTTTCATGCGGCGCAGAACGCTGCTGCTGATGTCTTCTTGATAGGCTGTGCTCATGAAACGTCCTCCTCAAAACGATGGATAGACTTTCCGTACTCCCTCACCCGCAACCGAACAGCGCGAGCGACGGCAACCGATGTGCCGGCGGGAAACAAGCATGGAGCTGACAAGACCAGACCTTAGCGATCCATTCGCTGATCTCGCTTGCAGAGTAGCCCCAAGATAGAGCCTCTGCCAAGGTCTGGATGTGAATGCGACAGCTGTCGTTCAGATTGGAGTAATGCCGAGGATTTGAATGCTGTTCTGGGACTTGAGTTCTTTGACGCTCGCGTCGCTGGTCCGCCCCTCCAAATCGTTCAGATCCAGTTCGGCGGCGACAGGAAGAAGCCGGGCCTTGATGAGCTTGGCAGCCTGCTCTTTATCTGGGCACTCGTCGCACTCAAAGACTTCGTTGATGGTCTCGCCATGATCATCCACGAAAGTGATTCTCCACTTTTGCATTGGTGCCTCCTCGATAAAACCCATGGATGGGCTTACCTCTATCTCGACCTTGTTAGCTGGCTAATTGTTCCGCCTGTTCCGCCACAATTCATGTGGGAGCGGGCTTGCTCGCGAAGAGGGTGTGTCAGTTGACAGAATTACTGACTGATACACCGCTTTCGCGAGCAAGCCCGCTCCCACAGGTTTTGTGTTTCAACCCATCAGTCGTTGCTTGGCTTGTTCACTGCCTGCAACACGTATTGCGGCAAGGCGAACGCACCGATGTGGATTTCTGGATTGTAGTAGCGGGTGATGATGCCGCTGCCCGTGAAACGCTGTTGCAGGGTTTCGCGGGACAACTTGCGATAAGCGGTATTGGTCGCGCCCCAGGCAAAGGTCATCGAGCCGCCGATGTAGGTCGGCACGGCGGCCTGGTAGAAGTGCCAGTCCGGGAACAGGCTGCGCAGGCGACCGGCGGTGGTCTTCACTTCTTCGATCTGCATGAACGGCGTGCCGTTCTGGGTCACCAGGATGCCGCCTTCGTTCAGGCAGCGGCGGCAGGCCTGGTAGAAGTTTTCCGAGAACAGCACTTCGCCCGGCCCGATCGGGTCGGTGGAGTCGGAAATGATCACGTCGAATTTTTCAGTGGTGGTGGCGACGAAACGCATGCCGTCGTCGATCACCAGGTTCAGGCGTGGATCATCGAATGCGCCCTTGGAGTGGTTCGGCAGGAATTCCTTGCACATGTCGACCACGGTGCCGTCGATTTCGACCATGGTGATGTGCTCGACACTGCGGTGCTTGGCCACTTCACGCAACATGCCGCCGTCACCGCCGCCGATGATCAACACGCGCTTGGCGGTGCCATGGGCGAGGATCGGCACGTGGGTGAGCATTTCGTGATAGATGAATTCGTCGGCTTCGGTGGTCTGGATCACGCCGTCC
Organism: Pseudomonas sp. P5_109; assembly: GCF_034009455.1. Classification (NCBI taxonomy): domain Bacteria; kingdom Pseudomonadati; phylum Pseudomonadota; class Gammaproteobacteria; order Pseudomonadales; family Pseudomonadaceae; genus Pseudomonas; species Pseudomonas sp. P5_109. Next base: position 1,975,299 of record NZ_CP125380.1, on the reverse strand, counting down.
AGCGCCATCACCCGGCCCATGCGCGGGTTTTCGAAGATCACCAGGTGCTGGTGTTCGGTGCGCACTTCGTGCAGCAGTTTTTCCATGCGAAAACGCTGGCCATAGCCTTCGTAGAGGGTTTCCAGGTAGTCGCTGGCGGGGATGTTGCTCATGGGAAGTGCTCCGATGAATGCGGGTGGCAACGGACGGTTACCCGCCCATGATGGCCATTCGAATGTCTCGATTGACCGGGAAAGGCGCGCATTCTACGTCGCGGAACATGACAGGTCGAATGTGGGAGCGGGCTTGCTCGCGAAGGCGTGGTGTCAGTCGCTATCAAGGTTGACTGATCCACCGCTTTCGCGAGCAAGCCCGCTCCCACAGGGTCAGGGTTGTTAGTGGGAAATCCGTCAGAGTTTGACATTGCCCCGCGGCCCGGCGATGGCCCAGATGATCAGTCCCAGCACTGGCAACAGCGCGATCAACAGTACCCAGAGGACTTTGGCCCCGGTCCCGACGCTGCTTTTGAATACGTTGATGATGGCCCAGATATCCAGGGCAAAAATGATCAAGGCAACCAGACTGTTGAACGTGGAACCCATGGTGACGCTCCTGAAGAGTGATTTGCCCTCTTAGGATAGACGGTCGTCGCGAGGGTTCCCTTTTATTGACAGTATTTGGCTATCAGACGTGGATCGCTACTTTCAGGGCTTCCAGGGATGGCGCGGCGGCGATGCCGACTTCTGCGCACAATTGCAGCACGCGTGGCACGTCATTGCCGTAGACCAGGACCACCTGCAACTCGTCATCGAGCAACTGGCTGAAGTTCATCAGCGTGTAGCCGCCGTTTTCCTTGCTCAGGCTGCTCATCTGCACCTGGATGCGGTTGAGCGCGGTCAGGGCTTCGGTCTTGGCCAGTTGCTTGGGCTTGAGATTGAACTCCACGCCCGGGCCGAACGAGGCAACGACCTGAGCGAACAGGTCCATGTAGGTGTCAGCCTGGAACAGTACCGTTTCCGGCAGGCTGCCGACTACCACCCACTCCCCGAGCGGGATCGGGAAAGTGTCATCGTAGTTGATGTCCGCGTTGGCGCTCAGAAAAGCCTGCGGATCGGCGTAGGCCTGGGCTGCTTCATCCGCGACCTTGAGGATTTCGTCATCGCCCATGCACCCGGAGCTGATTTTGCTGATGAGTTCGACGAGTGCGGCTTTCATGGGGCGGATCCTGTAGCGAGGGGAGTTTTGAGGGCGCGAAGGATAGCGCATTACTGAGTGAAATGCGGACCTGTGGCGAGGGGGCTTGCCCCCGTTCGGCTGCGCAGCAGTCGTAAACCCGGCAGACGCGGTTTATCTGAATTCCGCCATTGGGGCCGCTTCGCGACCCAACGGGGGCAAGCCCCCTCGCCACAAAAGCACCCACACCACAGGATGACGCATCAGCCCAGCAGTTTTTCCAGCTGCGCAACGGTATCGGAAGCCCCCATGGTCTTGGCCGCGTCCAGCGCGGTGATGCCATTGGCGTCCTTGGCTTTCGGGTCGGCGCCCTTGCTGATCAGGTAATCGACCACTTCGACGCGGTTGAACATCGCCGCCATCATCAGCGCCGTGCGGCCATCGAAGGACGAACCTTCAACCTGCGCGCCACCCTCGACCAAGGCCTTGATCACCGCCAGGTCGCCCTTGAAGGCGGCGCCGGCAATCGGGCTCTGACCGTTGTCGTTGCGGATCTCCGGGTCGGCCTTGTGCTCCAGCAGGACTTTTACCGTGTCCACATGACCGTGGTACGCGGCCAGCATCAACAAGGTATCGCCCTTGTGGTTACGCAGGTTCGGCGGCAAACCCTTGGTCAGCAGCGCGGCCATCATTGCCGCATCGCCCTCCCGTGCCTTGTTGAATACCTGTTCGGCAAATTCGGCGGCTTCTTCGGGGGTCATCTGGCGGCTTTTGTCTGACATTGGGCACTCCCTTTTCTGTCATTCGTAAAAGCCGACAGTTTCCCGAGCGCCCCCCGCACTGTCACTTGTTTTTTCTCATGGGCCGCCATAGCCAGATTCAATAGCGGTACTTGCCACCGTGAATATCAGTCAACAATTGTTCCGTGACCTGCACGTAAGTCTGGGTCCCCGGCAGCCAGGCATAGATCGGGTCATCTCCCGTTCTACCCGGGTCGAAAGCTTCGTCCTTGAGTCGGGTCTTCTGATATTTGAACGTCCCGGTGGTTTCCATTTTCACTTTCACCCGCAGGAACAACGGCACCGCATAGGCCGGCATTTGCTCACGGGCGAAGGCCAGCAGTTCGCTGAAATCCAGGGTGGCCAAGGACTCGGCGGGGGTGATCGCCGCCATGCCGGCGCGGCCATTGGTATTGCGGATTTCAACGCCATAGGCCACGGCTTCGGAAATATGCGGGTGTTGCAGGAGGATGTTTTCGACCTCGGTGGTCGAGACGTTTTCGCCTTTCCAGCGGTAGGTGTCACCCAGGCGGTCGACAAATTGCGCATGCCCAAAGCCGATGTTGCGCAACAGGTCGCCGGTGTTGAAGTAACGGTCACCTTTCTGGAAGACATCGTGGAGCACGACCTTGGCGGTTTTCTGCGGATCGGTGTAGCCGTCCAGCGGTGCCTTGTCGTCGATTTTTGCCAGCAACAACCCCTGCTCGCCCTTGGCGACCTTGCGCATTAGGCCATTGGCCTCGCGGATCGGTGCACCGCTGTCGTGGTCGTACGCCACCAGCTCCCAGGACATCAGGGAAAAACCGATGGTGTTGTTGAAATTCAGAATGTTGGTGAACCCGATATTGCCGTCGCTGGCGGCGTACAGCTCACAGATGTGATTCACCGCAAAGCGGGTCTTGAACTCGTTCCAGGCACCGGGACGCAGGCCATTGCCGATCATCTTCTTCACGTCGTGCTGGCTGTCATCGGCGCTCGGCGATTGATCGACCAGGTAGCGGCACAGTTCGCCGACATAACCGATGGTGGTCGCCCGGTACTTGCGCACGTCGTTCCAAAATTGACTGGCGCTGAATTTGCGGCGGATGGCGAACCCGCTGGCACCACTGACGGCCGAACCCCAGCACACGCACAGGCCCGTGGCGTGGTACAGCGGCAAGGTGCAATAGACGACATCGTCCGGGCGCATGTCCAGGGCGATCATGCCGAAACTCGCAGAGCTGCGCATCCAGCGGCCATGCTTGAACACACCCGCCTTGGGCAGCCCGGTGGTGCCTGAGGTGTAAATATAGAAGCAGGGATCATCGAAGAAAATCTGCTGGCTGCTGGCCGGGTTGTCAGTGGCGTCGTCAAGACTGACAGTCATCAGGTTGATAAAACCTTCAGGCGCGATACCCGGTTGGCGCGAAGTGTCCTGATCGGCGACGAACCAGGTGCGCGCAGTCTTGATTGCCACTCGGTCACACACCTCCAGGTACGCCGGGACCAACTCCTCACCGACAATGATCGCCACCGGCGCCACCAGATTCACGCTGTGCACCAGGGTGTCGCGGGTCTGCGAGGTATTGAGCAACGCACTGATCGCACCGACCTTGGCCACTGCCAGAATCGTCACCAGCAGTTCGGGGCGGTTCTCGATGAAGACCGCTACCACGTCACCCTTGCCGATGCCTTGGTCGATCAGGTGATGGGCGATGCGGTTGGCCCATTGGTTGACCTCGGAGTAACTGAGCGTTACGTCACCTTGCAACAGCGCCGGGCCATCCGGATTGCGCAATGTGGCTTGCTCGAAACTCCAGCCCAAACCACACGGTTGGGTCGGGTCCTTGACGTTGGCGACCTTCATGCCCTTCACCACCCGGGGGATGGCTTTGGCGATGGAAGGCAGCTTGCGGAGCATCATGCCCCAGGTAATCGTGTCGTGCGACGTGCGGCTCATGATGATCCCGTTCGATCTTTTTTTATTGTCGGGCGGCGGTGACTGAACCCGAAAATACGTCAACGGTTCTTGAGCTGTACACGCGGTTTTTGAAATGTTTTGTATCCGCGATCTTGATCCGCGGCAGCGTTGCGCGAAGGTGATCCCGTGCACGCCCATTGGTTCCATCGAGTCGCCAACCTACCTGCAAAATGCAGGATGCACGATGGCCATTCATGCAGATTGCACGAAAGCAAAAATCACCAATAATCGTAACTTATTGATTTTAATAAATATTATTTAACCAACAATACTGGCACAAAGGCTGCAACCGTCTCTCCATGCTTGCCATTCAAGTCATCACGGAGCCGAACGACATGAGCCTCATTCAGGAAAAATTTTCGTCCTTGTTCTCCAACTTCGCAGTCACTACCCGGGACCGTCCTGATGGCGGGATTCTGCTGACCTTGCACAGCGCCGACGGCAGAGAATTCAAACGCTCGATCTCTTACCAGCAATTGCACAATGGCGACCAACTGACGTGGGTCATCAGTGCGATTCGCCGCGACCTTGCCGAACAAGCCAGTGAATTGCCGCAGATTTCCCTGCTGCAAAGCCAGCAACGGTTCGCGCTGCCGACCTATCATTCGCTGTAAAAAAATGTGGGAGCGGGCTTGCTCGCGAAGAGGGAGTGTCAGTCAACATCAACGTTGAATGACACTCCCTCTTCGCGAGCAAGCCCGCTCCCACCGTTTGTATGGTGTTTAGAATGTAGAGGGTTCTATCCGCGCAAAGCTGTCCACGGTGACATGCCCCGCCAATTCGCCGCCTTCACGGGCCAGGCCGCACGTGGCCATCCCTGCTGCACGCGCAGCATCCAGCTCTTCGACAATGTCAGACAGAAACAGAATCTGCCCCGCCTTGATGTTGATCGCTTGCGTGATGTTGGCGTAGGACTGCGCTTCCCGTTTGGGCCCCGACGTCGTGTCGAAGTAACCGCTGAACAACGGCGTCAAATCCCCCGCTTCCGAGCAACCGAAGATCAACTGCTGCGCCTGGATCGAGCCCGAGGAATAAACGAACAGTTGATAGCCGCTCTGGTGCCAGCGCTTGAGCGCTTCAACGGCGTCCGGGTACACATGCCCCTTCAACTGCCCGGCCTGATAGCCCTGCTCCCAAACCATTCCCTGCAACGCTTTCAACGGCGTGGCCTTGCGGTCTTCGGCAATCCAGCCCAGCAGGATCTCGACAACGCGCTCGACGTCCGCACCCGGCTCGTTGCTGTCCCGGCGCACGGCGTCCAGCTGTGCGGCCACGTCTGCGCGCCCGGCCTGTTCACGAACGAAGTCCGGCAGATGCCTGGCCGCGTAAGGAAACAGCACGTCGAAGACAAAACTCACCGCGCTGGTGGTGCCTTCGATGTCGGTGAGAATCGCTTTGATCGGCATCGACTCAGTCCTCAAGACACGGGAATTGGCTGGCGATGTCTTCGCCGGTGAAATTGGCCACCCAGCCTTCCGGGTTATTGAACAGGCGGATCGCGACAAAATGCGGGTGCTCGCCCATGTCGAACCAGTGTTTGGTACCGGCCGGCACCGAGATCAGATCGTTCTTCTCGCAGAGCACCGCGTAGACGTAATCGTCGATGTGCAGGGTGAACAAACCACGCCCGGCGACGAAAAATCGTACTTCATCTTCGCCGTGGCGGTGTTCGTTGAGGAACTTGGCGCGCAGCTCGGCTTTTTGCGGGTGATCGCTGTTGAGGCTGATCACGTCGACGGTGATGTAACCGCGCTCGGTCATCAACTGGTCGATTTGCGCCTGGTAGGCGCCAATCACTTCTTCCTGAGTGGCACCCGGCTGGATTTTCGCCGCCGCTTGCCAGCGGTCGAAACGCACGCCCTGCTCGGCCAGGGTCGAGGCGATGTCTTCGAAATGGGTCAGCACCTTGTTGGGAATCTCAGGGCTGGAGACGTGATAAACGGACAGGCTGCTCATCAGGGCAACTCCTTAACGGTTCATGCTTTAAAGAGCGAGCGCATCTTCAACTCGCACTCGAACAAAAATTCAAAGGCCTCGATCTGCCGCAGGGCATCACTCATGCGCGCGCCCCAGGTGTACAGGCCATGGCCGCGGATCAGGTAGCCGACGCAATCGGGATGGGCGTCAAGCCAAGGCTGCACCTTGGCGGCCAGGCGCGCAATGTCCTGGTCGTTGTCGAAAATCGGCACGCGCACCCGGGATTCGTGGGTCGTCACACCGCTGAAGGCCTTTTGCAGTTCGTAGTCTTCGAACTCGATGAAGTCTTGCGGCGTCAGGCGCGACAGCACGGTGGCATTCACCGAATGGGTGTGCAGCACCGCGCCGATCTCGGGGCGCCAGCTGTAGAGCTGAGTGTGCAACAGGGTTTCGGCGGACGGTTTCTTGCCCGGCTCCAGGCTGTTGCCTGACAGGTCGGTGGCCAGCACGTCGTCCAGGCCCAGTTGCCCCTTGTGCTTGCCGGACACGGTCAGCAAGGCTTCGGTCGGCGACAGGCGGGTCGAGTAATTGCTGCTGGTGGCCGGCGACCAACCGCGGCCGTACAGAAAACGCCCGGCGTCGATGATTTCCTGGGCGAGTTGTTCACGGGTAAGGCTCATGGCCTGTCCTCTTGCATACATGTGGCAATGATAACGGCAGCCGCGACGGCTGCGAGGCTGGCAATACTAAAGGTCAAGGCGGCGCCGAGGGCATTCCAGCTGTAGCCGGAATACAACGCGCCCAACGCACCGCCGGTGCCGGCCAATGCGGCATACAGCGCCTGGCCCTGGCCTTGCTGGCGCGCACCGAAACTACGTTGCACGAATGAAATGGCAGCGGCGTGAAAGCTGCCGAATGTCGCCGCGTGCAGCACCTGGGCAAACAACAAGACCCAAAGGAATTCGGCCAACGACCCGAGCAGCAACCAGCGTAGCGCCGCCAACAGAAAACTCGCCATCAGCACCCGGCGCAGGGAAAACCGCGCGAGGATCTTGCTCATGGCCAAAAACATCAAGACTTCAGCGACCACGCCAACCGCCCAGAGCATGCCGATCACGCCACGGCTGTAACCCAGACGCTCAAGATGCAGGGTCAAGAACGTGTAGTAAGGCCCATGGCTCATCTGCATCAGCGCCACGCACGCGTAAAACGCCAATACGCCGGGGTTGCGCAATTGCTTGAAAAATCCCTCCCCCGCCACCCGGTTGCCCGGCGCCGGTTGGGCGTTGGGCACCCACAGGCTGCTGAGCACGATACCGGCCAGGATCAGCACCAGCGCCACCGGGTAGATATCCAGGCTCAGCCATTCGAACAGCCGACCCAGCGCGACCACGGTGATGATGAAACCGATCGAGCCCCACAGGCGGATTTGGCTGTAGCGCGAGGTCTGGCCCTGCAAGTGCGCCAGGGTGATGACTTCGAACTGCGGCAACACTGCGTGCCAGAAGAACGCATGCAAGGCCATGACCATCGCCAGCCAGGCGTAGGTCTTGCTGACGAAGATCAGCGAAAAGGTCAGCAGCGTGCACACCGCGCCGAAGCGCACGATGGCCAGGCGGCGGCCGGTGTAATCGCCCAGCCAGCCCCAGATATTCGGCGCCACGCAGCGCATCAGCATCGGGATCGCCACCAGTTCGCCGATGCGCGCGGGACTAAAGCCCAGGTGATCGAAGTACAGCGCCAGAAAAGGCGCTGTCGAACCGAGCAAGGCGAAATAGAACAGATAGAAACTGGAGAGCCGCCAGTACGGGAGCGCCGCAACCGCCATCAGACGGCTGCGACCAGTAAGTCAGCCATTTACAGCTGACCCAGCACCGGCGTGCTCACACGCACATCGGCGTTCTGCCCACGGTGACGCAGCAGGTGATCCATCAGCACGATGGCCATCATTGCCTCGGCAATCGGCGTGGCGCGGATGCCGACGCACGGATCGTGACGGCCCTTGGTGATCACTTCCACCGGGTTGCCATGAATATCGATGGAACGGCCCGGCGTGGTGATGCTCGACGTCGGCTTCAGCGCCAGGTGCGCAACGATGGGTTGACCGGAGGAGATACCGCCGAGAATGCCGCCGGCGTTGTTGCTGAGGAAACCTTGCGGGGTCATTTCATCGCGATGCTCGGTACCGCGCTGGGCAACGCTGGCGAAACCGGCGCCGATTTCCACGCCCTTGACCGCGTTGATGCTCATCAGCGCATGGGCCAACTCGGCGTCGAGTCGGTCGAAAATCGGCTCGCCCAGGCCCGGCATCACGCCTTCGGCGACCACGGTGATTTTCGCGCCGACCGAATCCTGGTCGCGGCGCAACTGATCCATATAGGCTTCCAGTTCCGGCACTTTGTCCGGGTCCGGGCTGAAGAAGGCGTTCTGCTCCACCGACTCCCAAGTCTTGAACGGGATTTCAATCGGCCCCAGCTGGCTCATGTAGCCGCGAATCACGATGCCCTGGCTGGCCAGGTATTTTTTCGCAATCGCACCGGCCGCGACGCGCATCGCGGTTTCGCGGGCCGAGCTGCGACCGCCGCCACGGTAGTCGCGCTCGCCGTACTTGTGGTGGTAGGTGTAGTCGGCGTGGGCCGGGCGGAACAGATCCTTGATCGCCGAGTAGTCCTTGGACTTCTGGTCGGTGTTGCGGATCAGCAGGCCGATGGCGCAACCGGTGGTGCGGCCTTCGAACACGCCGGAGAGGATTTCGACTTCGTCGGCTTCCTGGCGCTGGGTGGTGTGGCGGCTGGTGCCGGGCTTGCGGCGGTCCAGGTCACGCTGCAGATCCTCCAGGGATATCTCCAGCCCCGGCGGGCAGCCATCGACAATGGCGACCAACGCCGGACCATGGCTTTCGCCCGCGGTGGTGACAGTGAACAGCTTGCCGTAGGTATTGCCGGACATGCAGGGCGCTCCGTGAAATCGAACCTGAATACGTAATGCGCGCCAGTATACGCAGGCTACCCAAGTAGTTCATCCTCGAACCTTATGGGTGCCTGTGAGTCCAACCGGCATCTTCTTGATAATGGCGCGATGATGCTGCGAGTTCTAGCCTTGAGCCTTACCCTGATTTCCGGCTTCGCCCAGGCGACTGTCCTGCAACGGCCGATGACGCTGGACACCGGCACTGGCGAGCTTTTCGGCTCGCTGTTACTGCCAAAATCCGACAATCCGGTGCCGGTTGTCCTGATCATTTCCGGCTCCGGCCCTACGGATCGCGACGGCAACAATACCGATGGCGGGCGCAATGACAGCCTCAAGCGCCTCGCCTGGGTGCTGGCCAAACACAACATCGCCAGCGTGCGTTACGACAAACGTGGCGTGGCCGCGAGCCTGGCCGCGACCCCGGACGAGCGCAACCTGACGGTAGACGCCTATGTGTCCGATGCGCAAGCCTGGGGCCGCAAGCTCAAGACCGATCCGCGTTTCGGCAAGCTGATTGTGCTGGGTCACAGCGAAGGCGCCTTGATCGCCAGTCTCGCGGCGCCGGGCATCGATGCCGACGCGGTGATTTCTGTCTCCGGCAGCGCCAGGCCGGTCGATCAGGTCATCCGCCAGCAACTGGGCAATCGCCTGCCGCCACCGCTGATGCTGCGCAGCAATGAATTGCTCGACAGCCTCAAGGCCGGGAAACCCGACGATAATGTGCCGCCACCCTTGCAGGCGATTTTCCGCCCGAGCGTGCAGCCTTACCTGATTTCCCTGTTCCGCCAGGACCCGGCCGCGGCGTTCGCCAAGCTGAAGATGCCGGCGCTGATCATCCAGGGCAGCAACGACATCCAGGTCGGCGTCAATGACGCAAGATTGCTCAAGGCGGCCAAACCGGACGCCGAACTGGCGCTGATCGAGGGCATGAACCACGTCATGCGCATCGTGCCCAACGACGTCAAGCGCCAGTTGGCTTCCTATAAAGACCCGCAATTGCCCCTGGCGGCGGAACTGGGCACGCGGATCCTCGGGTTTATTGACGGACTTCGCACCAGTTAAGCGCTGTTTGCCCTCCAGTCTTGAAGAAAACGGCCGATAAGCCTTTGTCGCCAACACATTGGTTGGCGACAAGTTGAGCTTGGACAGGATCTCGCCGTTATGACTGACACCCAGACTTCACCCGACACCACCGCTGAAACAGACGCACCGCCAGCGGTCGAGCTGCCCTGGGCGGACGTCCACGTCGAGCACCACAAGATGCTCCGTCTGGCGCCGCTGAAGACTGACCGCAATACCGGCGGCCGCCCGTTGCGCTTTGTCGAATTGGGCTATGCCGAACGCAACGACAAGGCGCGCAGCCTGATGCGCATGAGCATCACCCTGCCCGGCCAGCGCGTACGCAAGGAACAGAATTTTCTGGATGTATGGGTCGATCACGCCGAAAAACGCGTGCATTTCGAACCGGAAAGCGGTCTGCAGATTGAACCGCTGAACCGTGGTATCGGCCGCTACCTGGCTGCCCAGGGCATCAACTGGGCGAAGAAACGCTGGCCGACCTACACCGTCGACGGCTTTGACCTGAACAACAAGGATGCACTGAACGAAGACACCCGCCTGCGCCGCGATCATTTTTTGCGCGTGCACGGTTTCGACGTGGTGTACGCCGATGCCCAGCATTTGAAAGGCAGCGTCAAGCCGGTCAAGGTCGGCGACCTCTTGGGTGACTGGAACAGCGAAAAACTGCAGGTCGTGGAAATTCTCGAGGCCGCACAAATGCTCCAGCAAGCCGAGCAGAACCTGGCCGAGCAGGAAGTCAAACTCAAGAACCACGAAGAAAAAGTCAGCAAATACAAACGCGAAGATGCCGGGTTGCGCTTCACCATTACGTGTCTGGTGGCGTTTGCGGTGTTTCAGGCAGGGTTGCTGATCTGGATTGCCACGCACCGGTGATGTGTAGGTAGTGACTCATCTGTGGCGAGGGAGCTTGCTCCCGCTGGGGTGCGAAGCAGCCCCTTTCGGCGACCGCTTCGCGCTCGAGCGGGAGCAAGCTCCCTCGCCACAATGATTGGGGTCAGACGCGGGAAGCGAACAGCGCCTGGTGCTCCTGGCACTGCTGTGCGCTGAGCATGAACACGCCATGCCCGCCACGCTCGAACTCCAGCCAGGCGAAGTCGACTTCCGGGTACAACGCCTGGACGTGCACCTGGCTGTTGCCTACCTCGACAATCAGCAAGCCCTTCTCGGTCAGATGATCCGCCGCTTCGGCAAGCATGCGCCGCACCAGGTTCAAACCGTCATCACCGCAGGCCAGGCCCAGTTCCGGTTCGTGCTGGTACTCGTCCGGCATGTCGGCGAAATCTTCCGCATCGACGTAGGGCGGGTTCGACACGATCAGGTCGAAACGCTGGCCAGGCAAACCATCGAAACCATCACCCTGCACCGTGTAGACGCGCTCATCGACACCGTGACGCTCAATGTTCTGGTTGGCCACTTCCAACGCTTCGAACGACAGATCGGCCAATACCACTTCGGCGTTCTGGAACTCGTAGGCGCAGGCGATACCGATGCAACCGGAGCCGGTGCACAGGTCGAGAATCCGCGCCGGCTCGTTAGCCAGCCACGGGGTAAAACGATTTTCGATCAGCTCGCCAATCGGCGAACGCGGGATCAGCACACGTTCATCGACGATGAACGACATACCGCAGAACCAGGCTTCACCCAGCAGGTAAGCGGTCGGCACGCGCTCTTCGATGCGGCGCTTGAGCAGCAGCTGCACGTGGACCAGCTCGTCTTCTTCCAGATTGCAGTCGAGGTAGCTGTCGGCAATTTCCCACGGCAGGTGCAGCGCACCCAACACCAGTTGACGGGCTTCGTCCCAGGCATTGTCCGTCCCATGGCCGAAAAACAGATCCTCCCCATGGAAGCGGCTGACGGCCCAACGGATATGGTCACGCAGGGTACGAAGGCGGGAAGTGATCACGACGGCAAACTCCAGAAAAATCGACGGACGATTCTACCAGTCAAACAGCGTCACGACGACGCGGGAAAACTTCCGAATCGAATGTAGGAGTTATCCATTTTTTCGCAACGCTATTGAACAAAACGCGACTATTGACAAGGCTACAGGCCAGCAACGGCGGCACCTACGATCGTAGCGATTCACAGAACCGCTCAGCCAGAGGACAATGTCGCAAAAGCCCCACTCCAAGGAGCCCCAGAATGTCCGTTCCAAAAACGATGTTTCAACTCAGCGGCCGCGGTTATCCGGCAGCCAAACTGAGCCACGCGACCCTTATCATCATCGATGCCCAGAAAGAATACCTGAGCGGGCCACTGGCCCTCAGCGGCATGGATGAGGCCGTCGCGAACATCAAGCAATTGCTCGCCGCTGCCCGTGCCGCCGGCCGGCCGATCGTGCATGTCCGCCATCTCGGCACCCTCGGCGGCATGTTCAACCCGCAAGGCGTCGGCGGTGAGTTCATTCCGGGCCTGGAACCGCAGAGCGACGAAACCATCATCGGTAAATTGCTGCCAAGCGCGTTCCACGGCACCGAACTGGCCAAACGCCTGGAGGACCTCGGCGCCCTCGACCTGATCGTCTGCGGCTTCATGAGTCACTCCAGCGTCAGCACCACCGTGCGCGCAGCGAAGAACCTTGGCTTTCGCTGCACACTCATTGAAGACGCCTGCGCCACTCGCGATTTGCCTTACAAGGGTGGCGTCCTGAGCGCCGAGCATGTTCATCAGACCGAAATGGCGATCATGGGCGACAACTTCGCCACCCTCGCCTTGACCCACGAACTGGTCTGATCGGCGCCCATGAGCGGTCAAAAACGCCGCTCATCCGCAAAAGCCTCTCATTAGCCGTAATTGTCTTAGCCTCAGGAACATCCCGGTCAACTCCCGGTCGAAGGGCCGATACCCATTGAGGAAGGTCGGAATGAAGTTATCCGATGGTTTTGACGCTCGCCGCTTGCGGCCCAAAGGCCAACGCAACTGGCGTTTTAGAATCGGCGCAGCGTTCGCTGCGTTGCTGGCAATGAGTGGAGTGCTGCTCGCCATGGCCGGTGCCGCTGCCCTGTTCGGCCATGCACCTGCCCTGGGCGAGTTGAACACCAACCGGGCCGGGGCGGCAGTGATCCTGGCGATTGGCCTGTTCGTGCTGTACCTGGGCGTGTGGCTGTGGCGTCGTTGCCGGCGCCGCTCGCGGCAATCGCGGGAGCTGGCCATGTCCCCGCACTTGATGAAAAAACACGACTGAGAGCAAGGTCGAGACCGAGCGCCGTGCGTTTTGTCGCGCCCGATTCGCTTCGAGTTGGGTAAACTGGCCGCCCTTCGCGGAGGCTGACATGCAAGACGACGATTTTTCCCTGTTCAAAAGCGCGATCCAAGGCGTCAAGCCGATCAAGCACGATCGCGCCGAAACCGGCAAACCCAAGGCAGACCGCGCGCAGATTGCCAAGCTGCGCCAGGCTGCCACTGTGCGCACCGAATCCACCACGGTCGACGGGCTGTCCGATCAGTTCGTCATCGACGTCGGCCCTGAAGACGAGCTGATGTGGGCGCGTGACGGCGTGCAGGAAAGCCAGATGCGCAAGCTCAAGATCGGACAGATTCCGTTCGAAGGCAGCCTCGACCTGCACGGCATGAGCGTGGAAAAAGCCCGGGAAACCCTCTGGGCTTTCCTGGCCGAAGCGACCAAATTCGAAATCCGCTGCGTGCGCGTCACCCATGGCAAGGCTGTTCGCCTGGACGGCAAGCGGCCGATGATCAAAAGCCACGTCAACACCTGGCTGCGCCAGCATCCACAGGTGCTCGGCTTCACCTCGTGCCAGGCGAAACATGGCGGTGCCGGCGCGGTTTATGTGATGCTCAAACGCACCATGATGGAAGGTCGCGACGAGTAAAGCTGACGCGCCACGCTTGCAGCGTCGTGTCCGCCACCGTACCCTTGCCCTTTGCGTAAAATCCCACAGGTAGTTTCATGTCCCTGGAACAGAATTACACCGCGATCCTTGGCCAACTGGGCGAGGACGTCTCCCGCGAGGGCCTGCTCGACACGCCCAAGCGTGCCGCCAAAGCCATGCAGTACCTCTGCCGCGGCTATGAACAGACACTGGAAGAGGTCACCAACGGTGCCCTGTTCAGCTCCGACAACAGCGAAATGGTGCTGGTCAAGGACATCGAGTTGTACTCGCTGTGCGAACACCACCTGCTGCCGTTCATCGGCAAGGCGCATGTTGCCTACATCCCGAGCGGCAAGGTCCTGGGCCTGTCGAAGGTGGCGCGGATCGTCGACATGTACGCCCGCCGCCTGCAGATCCAGGAAAACCTCAGCCGCCAGATCGCCGATGCGGTCCAGCAGGTCACTGGCGCCCTGGGCGTTGCAGTGGTGATCGAGGCCAAGCACATGTGCATGATGATGCGCGGTGTGGAAAAGCAGAATTCTTCGATGATCACCTCGGTGATGCTCGGTGAGTTCCGCGAGAACGCCGCCACTCGCAGCGAATTCCTCAGCCTCATCAAGTAATTCGCGGCACGAAGAAAACCGGCGTTCATCGCCGGTTTTTTTTCGTCCGTAAAAAATCAGGTAAGCTGCGCGCCTTTCTTCTTGCACCGTGAGGCTTTCAACGTGTTCGTAAAAGCGCTTCGTGTCGGCCTTGGCCAACTGATCATCTTCATCGACTTCATCACCCGCCCAGGCAAAAAGAAGCGCCCCGCCGCTGCTCAGGCCCAGGTCGAATCCGCCGCCAAGGGCCTGACCCTGTATCAATTCCACGCCTGCCCGTTCTGCGTGAAGACTCGCCGTACCCTGCGCCGCCTGAATGTGCCGGTGGCCTTGCGCGATGCGAAAAACAACGAACAGGATCGCCAGACCTTGCTGGAGCAAGGCGGCAAGATCAAGGTGCCGTGCCTGCGTATTGAAGAGAATGGCCAGACCACCTGGATGTATGAGTCCAAGGTGATCATTGATTATCTGGATAAGCGTTTCGCTGCAGCCTGAGGTTTTGTGGTGTCCTTGCGGACGCCATCGCCAGCAAGCCGACTCCTACAAAGTGGCGGCGTACACAAGATTCGTGACCGCCGCCCCACCCCTGTAGGAGCCGGCTTGCTGGCGATCAGGCCGCCACCGCAGTCTGCGCCTTACGCACCACCCCCGCCAATCGCTTCAAACCTTCATCCAATCGCGCCGGATCGATGTGGCTGAAATTCAGCCGCAGATAGCCCGGATGATTATCCGGCTCAGGGAAAAACGGCTCGCCCGGCATGAACGCCACGTCGTTGGCCAAAGCAGCATCGAGCAAGGTGCGGGTGTCCTGCGGTTGCTTGAGTTTCAGCCAGAAAAACAGCCCGCCCTGCGGCATGTTCCAGTCAGCCAGATCTGAAAAGTGTGTTTCCAGTGCAACTTGAAACGCATTACGCCGCTCCCGATAGAACCCGCGCAACTCACTCAAGTGCTGCTGATATTTCTCACTGCCAATCCATTGCAATGCCTGCCACTGACCAACCCGATTGGTGTGCAGATCCGCCGACTGCTTGAGTTTCAACAGATGAGGAAACAGGTCCGGGCTGGCGATCAGATAGCCAACGCGCAAACCCGGCAACAGGGTTTTCGACACGGTCCCGGTGTAGATCCAGCTGGCTTTTTTCAAGCGTCCGGCAATCGGCGTGGCGCTGCCGCCATCGAAGCTCAGTTCGCGATAAGGCTCGTCCTCGATCAGGGTGACGCCGAACTCGTCGAGCAGCGCTGCCACCGCGTCGCGCTTGGCTTCGCTGTAACGCACCGCCGAAGGATTCTGGAAAGTCGGGATCAGGTAGATGAACGCCGGGCGGTGTTGTTCCAGGCGAGCGCGCAACTGCACCAGGTTCGGACCGTCAGCCTCCAGCGGCACGGTCAGGCAATCGGCCCCAAACAGCTGGAATATTTGCAGTGCCGCCAGATAAGTCGGCGCCTCAAGCAGGATCTCGGTGCCTTTGTCGATGTACAGCTTGGCAGCCAGGTCCAGGGTTTGTTGGGATCCGCTGACCACCAGCACCTGACTGGCCTCACAGGCCACTCCCAACGCCCGCGCTTCGGCGGCCAGCGCTTCACGCAGCGCCGGCTCGCCTTCGCTCATGCCGTATTGGCCGATGGACACCGGCATGTCGGCCCAATCGACCTTGGGCAGCATGGCTTCAGCCGGCAGACCTCCGGCGAACGACATCACTTGCGGACGCTGCGCCGCAGCGAGGATTTCACGGATCAAAGAACTTTTAAGGCGTGAGACACGTTCGGAAAAAGCCATGGGGATCACCGGTAGCGAGGCATGAGGAAAATGAGTCAAACTTATTGACCGAAATTACGCTTCCTCGAATGGATACGTCAATATGCTTGACCTTAAAAACCCGCTATCCCAGCAACAAGCCATGGAAGCGTTTTTCTTCGGCTACCAGGCCTTCACCGCCAAGGCCGATGAAATGCTCGAACGTCGCGGCCTGAGCCGGGTCCATCAACGCATCGTGTTTTTCATCGCCCGCTATCCGAACCTGAGTGTCAAGGAACTGCTGGCCTTGCTCGGCGTGAGCAAGCAGGCGCTGAACATGCCGCTGCGGCAATTGTTGGAGATGCACCTGGTCGAGAGCGTCGCGTCCGAAACTGACAAGCGCAAGCGGTTGCTGGAATTGACTGCCGAAGGTGCCCGGTTTGAACAAGCGTTGCGGCGCGAGCAGGTGAAATTGCTCGAGCGGGTGTTTGGCGAGGCTGGGGAACAGGCCGTGAATGGGTGGTTGGCGGTGAATCTGGCATTGGGGAAAAATCATTCAGCGGCTGAATGAATGTTTTCCTTTTAGACATGCGTCGGTGATCTGGCCCCTTCGCGAGCAAGCCCGCTCCCACATTTGAAACCCGTTCGAAGGTGGGAGCGGGCTTGCTCGCGAAGGCGTCGGAACAGGCGATATATCCCTAAAGCCAAATATTTCGTCGACAAAACCAAAAACATTATTTGCTTTCTTTGTATACAAAAGCATAATCCACTTCGTGCGAGTTCCTGACCAAGCGGTCAACAAATTCGCAAGCACCTCAAAGGGCCGCTGCCACCCCTCTCGGATCCGGCCCTGGAAATAAAAATAAAACTCTTGAGGAGTACTCGCTGTGGAAAGCCGCAAATCCGAAGCATCGACGCTGGATCTCTCGCCGCCACTACGCAATGGCTTGCTGGAGCGTCTGTTCAAACTCAGCTTGCATGGCACCACGGTGAAGACCGAGTTGATTGCCGGTCTGACTACCTTCATCACGATGGCCTACATCATCTTCGTCAACCCCAACATCATGGCTGACGCCGGGATCGATCATGGCGCGGCATTCGTCGCTACCTGTATCGCTGCGGCCTTGGGTTGCCTATTGATGGGCCTGTACGCCAACTGGCCGGTCGGCCTGGCACCGGGCATGGGGCTGAACGCCTTCTTCACCTACACCGTGGTCGGCACCATGGGCTACAACTGGGAAACCGCCCTCGGCGCGGTGTTCGTTTCCGGTGTGCTGTTCATGATCCTGACCTTCTCGCGAATCCGCGAATGGTTGCTCAACAGCATCCCGGTCAGCCTGCGCTTCGCCATGGGCGCCGGCGTGGGTCTGTTCCTGGGGCTGATTGGCCTGAAAACCGCGGGTATCGTCGTCGATAGCCCGGCCACCCTGATCAAGCTCGGTTCCCTGCGCGAGCCTGGCCCACTGCTCGCCGCCGTGTGTTTCCTGATGATCGCCATCCTCAGCTACCACAAGGTCTTCGGCGCAATCCTCATCAGCATCATCACCGTGACCCTCGCCGGTTGGGGCTTGGGCCTGGTGCATTACGAAGGGATCATGTCGGCCCCGCCAAGCCTGGCTCCGACCTGGATGGCCATGAACGTCGCCGGCGTGTTCAACGTCAGCATGATCAGCGTGGTCCTGGCGTTCCTTTTCGTGCACATGTTCGACACCGCCGGCACCCTGATGGGCGTTGCCCAGCGCGCCAACCTGGTCGGCGCTGACGGCAAGATCGAAAACCTCTCCCGCGCGATGAAAGCCGACAGTGCTTCCAGCGTATTCGGTGCGGTGGTGGGTGTTCCGCCAGTGACAAGCTATGTGGAAAGTGCTGCCGGTGTGGCCGCTGGTGGTCGGACTGGTCTTACCGCAGTCACCGTTGGTGTGCTATTTATAGCCGCAATGTTTTTCGCACCACTGGCCGGCATGATTCCCGCCTATGCCACCGCTGGCGCACTGATTTATGTGGCAATGCTGATGATGGGCGGCATGGCCCACATCGAATGGGACGAAGCCACCGACAGTATTCCGGCCATCGTTACCGCGATCATGATGCCGTTGACCTTCTCGGTCGCTGACGGCATCGCGCTGGGCTTCATCACCTACGTGGCGTTGAAGGCCGGCACCGGCAAGTACAAGGAAATTTCCGTGAGTCTGTGGGTGCTCTGCGCGATCTTCATCGCCAAGTTCATCTTCTTGTAAACCTTACGCGGGACCCGCTTGAAAACAGCCTCACCCCGTCGGGTGGGGCTTTTGTGCAAATGGAGGAAAGTGATGAGTCTGGAAACCTGGCTGCTGTTCAGCGGCGCTGCGCTGATTGTGATCCTGATCCCGGGGCCACTGTCTTTGTTGATGATCAGCAACAGTCTGAATTACGGCCTGCGCCGCTCATACCCGGCTTTTCTTGGCGGCGTATCGGCCTCGATCTGCCTGCTGAGTGCTTCGGCGCTGGGCCTGGGTGCGTTGTTGCTGGCTTCCGAACAGCTGTTCAGCGCCTTGAAGATCCTTGGCGCGCTGTACCTGTTCTACCTCGCCTGGCAAAGCTGGCAGCAATCGCGCCTGCCATCCCACGGCGCTGAAGTGCCACAGGCTGCGCCGGTGCCGCGCTTTCGTGCGCTGTTTGGTCGAGCGTTCATGCTCGGCGCGAGCAACCCGAAAGACATTCTGTTCTTTGCCGCGTTCCTGCCGCAGTTCTTGAGTGCCGAACAGCCGTTCCTGCCGCAACTGCTGGTGATGATTGCGACCTGGACCGTGCTCGACCTACTGTGCAAATTGGCCTATGGCCTCGGCGCCCATGGTGCGGCGCGGTATCTGCGCAGCGGCAAGGGCCAGAGCTGGTTTAACCGGATCAGTGCCGGGTTGTTTGGTGGTGCGGGTGCAGCGTCCCTGCTGAGCCGCTAACAGTTGTAGGAGCGAGCTTGCTCGCGATGGACATCAACGATGACGCGGGACATCTGAATGCCCGCGTTGTCTGGGCCTCCATCGCGAGCAAGCTCACTCCTACAGGCGAAAAAAAGCCCGCAGTGTGAGCGGGCGAAAGACCAAAGAAGCTATATGCGCAGTCGCTTCCAGGGTGCTGCAGCTGCTTGGGGGATCAGCTGCCGCGGTACGTGGAATAGCTGTAAGGCGAAATCAACAACGGCACATGGTAGTGATCCTGCTCGGCGGAGATGCCAAAACGCAGCACCACGACATCGAGGAAAGCAGGCTCCGGCAGCTTGACGCCACGAGCGCGGTAGTAATCGCCGGCATGAAACTGAACCTGATAGACCCCGGTGCGGTAGTCATCGCCTTGCAGCAGCGGTGCATCGACACGGCCATCGCTGTTGGTGACTGCAGTGGCGACCAATTCCAGCTGCGAACCTTCAACGCGGTACAACTCGACCTTGATCGAGCTGCCCGGGCAACCGTGTGCTGCGTCCAAAACGTGAGTAGTCAAACGTCCCATTGATTCTGCGCGCCTGCCTGCGTGGAGCAGTCAGACTTCGCGCCTCCCGAAGTCAGTTGAAAAGGAGACCGCACCGATTCGGAGCACGAAAAGCTGCGGCGAGCGACTGATTAAGACATTTTTCAAAAAAATTGTACACAATAAAAACGACATTTTTCGCATTGCCCTCGCCATCCGCATATTTACCGTCGATTTCCCGCCAAACCGCACAGCCCATGAACCCTTCAGCGAATTACTGACCAGTCAGGCAGATTTCTTGCAGGCTCACGCCAATAGCAGTAAAAGATGACAGTCGGTGAAAAATGCGAAAATTCAGGCTTACAAAGTGAATATAAAGTTGTATACAATCAGCCCATCGCTGTGACGCCAGCCTGCCAACCAATCTTCGGCTGCGTCACACCAACCGTCATCATCGAACAAGAAGGAAGCCTGCAGTGAGCGCTGACTACCCACGCGACCTGGTCGGTTACGGCAGTAACCCTCCGCACCCACACTGGCCGGGCAATGCCCGAATCGCCCTGTCGTTCGTACTCAATTACGAAGAAGGCGGCGAGCGCAACATCCTGCACGGCGACAAAGAGTCCGAAGCCTTCCTCTCGGAAATGGTTTCCGCCCAGCCGCTGCAAGGCGCGCGTAACATGAGCATGGAATCCCTTTACGAGTATGGCAGCCGTGCCGGCGTGTGGCGGATCCTCAAGCTGTTCAAGGAATTCGACATTCCGCTGACCATCTTCGCCGTGGCCATGGCCGCCCAGCGTCACCCGGACGTGATCCGCGCCATGGTCGATGCCGGCCACGAGATCTGCAGCCACGGCTATCGCTGGATCGACTACCAGTACATGGACGAAGCCCAGGAACGCGAGCACATGCTCGAAGCGATCCGCATCCTCACCGAAATCACCGGCGAACGCCCGCTGGGCTGGTACACCGGCCGCACCGGCCCGAACACCCGTCGCCTGGTGATGGAAGAAGGCGGTTTCCTCTACGACTGCGATACCTACGACGACGACCTGCCCTACTGGGAACCGAACAACCCGACCGGCAAGCCGCACCTGGTGATCCCGTACACCCTGGACACCAACGACATGCGCTTCACCCAGGTCCAGGGTTTCAACAAGGGCGACGACTTCTTCGAATACCTCAAGGATGCGTTCGACGTGCTCTACGCCGAGGGCGCCGAAGCACCGAAGATGCTGTCGATCGGCCTGCATTGCCGCCTGATCGGCCGTCCGGCGCGTCTGGCTTCGCTCAAGCGCTTTATCGAATACGCTAAAAGTCATGAACAGGTGTGGTTCAGCCGTCGCGTCGACATCGCGCGCCACTGGCAAGAAACCCACCCGTACACAGGGGCTGCCAAATGAGCACCTTTCAAACCGTCAAGCCATCGAGCCTGAGCCGCGACGCCTTCGTCGCCGCTTTCGCCGACATCTACGAACATTCGCCATGGGTGGCCGAGAAGGCCTTCGACCTGGGCCAGGACGCTTCGATCGACGAGATCGAAACCCTGCACCAGCGCATGAGCGACATCCTGTTGAGCGCCGATCACGAAAGCCAGCTGGCTTTGATCAATGCTCACCCGGACCTGGCCGGCAAAGCCGCCGTCCAGGGCCAGTTGACCGAAGCCAGCACCAATGAACAGGCTGGCGCCGGTATTCACCAATGCACGGCCGAAGAGTTCCAGCGCTTCACCGAGCTGAACGACGCTTACAAAGCCAAGTTCAAGTTTCCCTTCATCATGGCGGTAAAAGGCAGCAACCGGCATCAGATCCTCGCAGCGTTCGAAACGCGCATCCACAACTCGGTCGACACCGAATTCAAGTGCGCGCTGGCGGAGATCAACAAGATCGCCCTGTTCCGATTACTGACCCTATAGCGATCCTGGCCCGAGCACGTTCAAGAACGCCGAACCCGCCCAGGGCCCCGAGAGCATCCCAAGCCACTTATTTAAAGGCAGACAAGAAGAATGAAAGCTTACGCCGTACCTTTCGAGAAGTTCGTCAACCTGGCCGATGCCCGCCTGGGCACCAAAATCATCTCGGTCACCGATGACTGGTTCGCAGACGCCAATCGTCTGTTCCAACCGACCCCGGCCGTATGGAAGGAGGGCGTGTTCGATGACAACGGCAAGTGGATGGACGGCTGGGAATCGCGCCGCAAGCGCTTCGAAGGCTTCGACAGCGCCGTGATCCGCCTGGGCGTACCGGGTTCGATCAAGGGCGTCGACATCGACACTTCATTCTTCACCGGCAACTTCCCGCCGTCGGCATCCCTGGAAGCCTGCTTCCTGGCCGAAGGCGAGCCGACCGAAAACACCCAGTGGGTTGAAGTACTGTCCGCCGTCGAGCTGCAAGGCAACAGCCACCACTACCACGAAATCAACAACGACCAGGCCTTCAGCCACCTGCGCTTCAACATCTACCCGGATGGCGGCGTGGCCCGTCTGCGCGTGTACGGTGTGCCGTTCCGCGACTGGTCGGCTACCGGCGACAACGAGCAAGTCGACCTGGCCTCCGCCCTCAACGGTGGCCGCGCCCTTGCCTGCTCCGACGAACACTTCGGCCGCATGAGCAACATCCTCAACCCGGGCCGTGGCATCAACATGGGCGACGGTTGGGAAACCGCGCGTCGTCGTACCCCGGGCAATGACTGGGTGATCGTCGCGCTGGGTCATGCCGGCGAAGTCGAGAAAGTCATCGTCGACACCCTGCACTTCAAGGGCAACTACCCGGACACTTGCTCGATCCAGGGCGCGTTCGTGAAGGGCGGTACCGACAGCCAGATCGAAACCCAGTCGCTGTTCTGGCGCGAACTGCTGCCAGCACAAAAACTGGAAATGCACGCCGAACACACCTTCGCCGAGCAGATCAAGGCACTGGGCCCGATCACCCACATCCGCCTGAACGTGTTCCCGGATGGTGGTGTGAGCCGCCTGCGCGTTTTGGGCAAGGTCGCTAAATAAGCACCGATGAAAACCCTGTAGGAGCCGGCTTGCTGGCGATGGCGTCAGCGAGGTCGCTATCGCCAGCAAGCCGGCTCCTACAAGAGCAACACCCCAACACATTTGAGATTAAGAAGAACAGCATGCGCACACTGACGATTGAACCGCTGACCAAAGAAGCCTTCGCCCCTTTCGGTGACGTGATCGAAACCGACGGCAGCGATCACTTCATGATCAACAACGGTTCGACCATGCGCTTCCACAAACTGGCTGCGGTCGAAACTGCAACGCCAGAGGACAACGCGATCATCAGCATCTTCCGCGCCGACGCGCAGGACATGCCGCTGACCGTCAGCATGCTGGAGCGCCATCCGCTGGGCAGCCAGGCTTTCATTCCGCTGCTCGGCAACCCCTTTCTGATCGTGGTCGCGCCACTTGGCGATGAACCTGTATCAGGCTTGGTCCGCGCCTTCGTCACCAACGGCAGGCAGGGCATTAATTACCATCGCGGCGTTTGGCACCACCCGGTGCTGACGATCGAAAAGCGGGATGACTTCCTGGTGGTTGATCGCAGTGGCACAGGCAATAACTGCGATGAGCATTTTTTCAAAGAGGATGAGCGTTTGATCCTCGCCCCCCACCAATAAGAGAAGGTCTGATCACTCGACAACAGAGTGACAGGCGAGAGGTAAAGACTGTGGAAGCACATCTGTTGGAATGGCTGAACCTGAGCGTGCGCTGGGTTCATATGATTACTGGCGTGGCCTGGATCGGTGCGTCGTTCTATTTCGTCTGGCTGGAAAACAACCTCAATCGGGTCAACCCGAAAAGCGGTCTGGCCGGTGATTTGTGGGCGATCCACGGCGGCGGTATCTACCACCTGGAAAAATACAAACTGGCTCCACCGACCATGCCGGACAACCTGCACTGGTTCAAATGGGAAGCCTACTTCACCTGGATGTCGGGTATCGCGCTGCTGTGCGTGGTGTTCTACTCCAACCCGACGCTCTACCTGCTGGCTCCGGGCAGCACCCTGAGCGGTCCTGAAGGCGTGGCCATCGGTATTGGCTCGCTGTTCATCGGCTGGTTCGTCTACTCCTTCCTGTGTGACTCAGCCCTGGGCAAACGCCCTGCCCTGCTCGGCGGCATCCTGTTCGTCCTGATCATCGGCGCGGCGTATGGCTTCAGCAAGGTGTTCAGCGGTCGGGGTGCGTACCTGCACGTCGGCGCGATCATCGGCACCATCATGGTCGGCAACGTGTTCCGCATCATCATGCCGGCGCAACGCGCACTGGTGGCGGCGATCGCCGAGAACCGCACGCCGGACCCGGCACTGCCGGCCAAGGGCCTGCTGCGTTCGCGTCACAACAACTACTTCACCTTGCCAGTGCTGTTCATCATGATCAGCAACCACTTCCCTAGCACCTACGGCAGCCAGTACAACTGGTTGATCCTGGCCGGGATCGCGGTACTGGCGGTGTTGGTGCGTCACTACTTCAACACCCGTCACGACAGCCACAAGTTTGCCTGGACGCTTCCAGTCGCAGCCGTCGGCATGATCAGCCTGGCCTACGTCACCGGCCCTGCGCCGCTGAACAGCCCGGAAGTGGCCAAGGCCCCCGCGAAGATCGAATACCAGCCGCTGCCGGAAACAGCAGTGGGCGGTGGTCTGAAACCGGCTGAAGCCAAACCTGCAGAAACGCCAGCCGCCGCTCCGGCGCAAGCGTCCAACGCAGGCCCTGGCTTTGACAAAGTGCACAGCGTGATTCAGGAGCGTTGCGCGGTTTGCCACTCGGCCAAGCCAACCAGCCCGCTGTTCAGTGCGGCCCCTGCCGGTGTGATGTTCGACACCCCCGAGCAGATCCGCCAGAACGCACCGCGGATTCAGGCACAAGCCGTCACCAGCCAGATCATGCCACTGGGCAACATCACACAGATGACCCAGCAGGAACGTGACCTGATCGGTGCCTGGATTGTGCAGGGAGCCCAGACCAATTAATCGTTGAAAAGAATCGCCAGCAAGCCGGCTCCTACGGATTTATGTCGTTCACAAATGATGCGACCGACCCAAAACCTGTAGGAGCCGGCTTGCTGGCGATCAACCGCGCAGCGGTTGCCTGATACGAAAAATCACAAGAATAAAAAGATCCGAGGTGTTGCATGTCCGAGCTCTCCAAAGCGCGCATCCCCGACGCACCCGCCATTCAGCGTTTACCCCTCTTGCAACTGATCCTGGTCGGTTTGCAACATGTTCTGCTGATGTACGGTGGTGCCATCGCGGTACCGCTGATCATCGGACAGGCCGCTGGCCTGAGTCGTGAAGAAATCGCCTTCCTGATTAACGCCGACCTGCTGGTCGCCGGCATCGCCACCATCGTCCAGTCACTCGGCATCGGCCCCATGGGCATTCGCATGCCGGTGATGATGGGTGCCAGTTTCGCTGCCGTCGGCAGCATGGTCGCCATGGCCGGCATGCCCGGTATCGGCCTGCAAGGGATCTTCGGCGCGACCATCGCCGCCGGGTTCTTCGGCATGCTCATCGCCCCGTTCATGTCCAAGGTCGTGCGCTTCTTCCCACCTCTGGTGACCGGCACGGTCATCACCTCGATCGGTTTGTCGCTGTTCCCCGTGGCCGTCAACTGGGCCGGCGGCGGTGCTGGCGCCACTCAATTCGGTTCACCGATCTACCTGACCATCGCCGCACTGGTATTGGGCACCATCTTGCTGGTGCACCGCTTCATGCGCGGCTTCTGGGTCAATATTTCCGTGCTGATCGGCATGTGCCTGGGCTACGTGCTCTGCGGCCTGCTCGGCATGGTCGACCTCAGCGGCATGGCTCAGGCGCCATGGCTGCAATTCGTCACCCCGCTGCACTTCGGCATGCCGAAATTCGAACTCGCGCCAATCCTGTCGATGTGCCTGGTGGTGGTGATCATTTTCGTCGAGTCCACCGGGATGTTCCTCGCCCTGGGCAAGATCACCGGTCAGGAAGTCTGCCCACGGATGCTGCGTCGCGGCTTGCTGTGCGACGCCGGCGCCTCGTTCTTCGCCGGGTTCTTCAACACCTTCACCCACTCCTCCTTCGCCCAGAACATCGGCCTGGTGCAGATGACCGGCGTGCGCTGCCGCTCGGTGACCATCGTTGCCGGCGGCTTGCTGATCGTCCTGAGCCTGCTGCCCAAGGCCGCGTTCCTGGTGGCCTCGATTCCGCCAGCGGTACTGGGCGGCGCGGCCATCGCGATGTTCGGCATGGTCGCCGCCACCGGGATCAAGATTCTCCAGGAAGCCGACATCGGTGACCGTCGCAACCAGTTACTGGTGGCGGTGAGCATTGGTATGGGCCTGATCCCGGTGGTGCGCCCGGAGTTTTTCGCCCACCTGCCCGTGTGGATGAGCCCGATCACCCACAGCGGCATCGCCATGGCCACCCTCAGCGCGCTGACGCTGAACCTGCTGTTCAACATCCTTGGCGGCGCTGAACGCGCGGCCATCAACGACTGCCAGGCTCACACGCATTGATGGACCTGTGAAAGGGCTTTTGTGGCGAGGGGGCTTGCCCCCGTTCGGCTGCGAAGCAGCCGTAAATTCAATCAATTCGATCTGTCTGAAGGGACGTCAGGGGCCGCTCCGCGCCCCAACGGGGGCAAGCCCCCTCGCCACAGAAAAATAAAAACAAGAGGGAGCAACAGATGATTCGGACACAAACCAACTTGCTGTTGAGTGGCGGCCTGCTGGCCGCAAGTCAAGCCATGGCCGGCGATTTACTGCTGTGGCAGACCAACAGCCTGAGTTACCTGTACGGCAAGGATTTCGTGGTCAACCCGCACATCCAGCAGACGATCACCTTCGAACACGCCGACCGCTGGAAGTACGGCGACAATTTCATGTTCATCGACAGCACCTACTACAACGGCGAGAAAGACCGCAACAAAGGCGTCCACGCCTACTACGGCGAGTTCAGCCCACGCCTCTCCCTCGGCAAGATCCTCGACCGCCGTTTCGAATTCGGCCCGATCAAGGACGTGCTGCTGGCCATGACCTACGAGAACGGCGAGGACGACACCGAGGCCTACCTGATCGGCCCCGGTTTCGATCTCTCGGTGCCAGGCTTCAACTTTTTCACCTTGAACTTCTATTACCGCCAGACCGAAGGCTCGCGTCCTGGCGATGATGTCTGGCAGATCACGCCGGCCTGGTCCTACACCCTGCCATTGGGCAACTCGAACCTGTTGATCGACGGCTACATCGACTGGGTGGTGGATAACGACCAGAACGCCCATGGCACCTATCACGCCAACCTGCACTTCAACCCGCAGGTCAAATACGACTTGGGCAAGGCCCTGGGCTGGCGGGAGAAACAGGTGTACGCCGGCATCGAATACAGCTACTGGAAAGACAAGTACGGCATCGAAAACAGCGGCAAGTTCGACACCAATGAAAACACCACCAGCCTGCTGGTGAAGGTGCATTTCTGATGCTGCCCCGCAACCGTGCCCCACACCTGTCGTCGGTGCGCCGTTGCGGAGCACTTGAGACCTGGCCGAGGAGTCAGTATTCTCCGCGGCCGCCCGAATCCGGTTTAAAAAAAAGCCCGGATGTAAAACCTGACCAGCAGGCCAACTTATCCCGGCTCTGGCAGGCACCAAGGCACTCCAAAACCCCTCTCAATCGACCGCTCTTGAGCTGCCGAACGGGAGTTTTTTTGCTTTTTGAAAGCCTTGGCCCAGCTATTGCTAACAGCACTAAAGCTGACCGAATGGATGATTTTTTACCGCTTCAGAAACAGGCGCCACACCAGAGCGCCGATCTTAAAAAAATAACGTGGAACCACCTACTTTTTGGGAGCAACCGAATGAAACGTACGTGCACTAGCCTGATGCTGGCGGGATCGATGCTGGCCGGGGGCCAGGCCATGGCTGGCGATTTGCTGCAGTGGCAGAACAACAGCCTGAGCTACCTGTATGGCAAGGACTTCCAGGTCAACCCGCGCATCCAGCAGACGGTGACCTTCGAACACGCCGATGGCTGGAAGTACGGCGACAACTTCTTCTTCATCGACAAGATCTTCTACAACGGCAAGGAAGACGCCTTCGCGGGCAAGAACAGCCACTACGGCGAGCTCAGCCCGCGCCTGTCGTTCAACAAGATCTTCGACCAGAAGTTCGAATTAGGCCCGATCAAGGACGTCCTGCTGGCCATGACCTACGAGTTCGGTGAAGACGACACCGAGTCGTACCTGATCGGCCCAGGCTTCGACCTGGCCATCCCGGGCTTCGACTACTTCCAGTTGAACTTCTATAACCGCCACACCGAAGGCGACCGCCCGGGCGACAACATCTGGCAGGTCACGCCGGTCTGGTCCTACACCATCCCGGTGGGCGGCTCGGATGTGCTGATCGACGGCTTCATGGACTGGGTCGTCGACAACGACGTGAACAAAAAAGGCGAATACCACGCCAACCTGCACTTCAATCCGCAGGTCAAATACGACCTGGGCAAGGCGCTGAACCTGGGTGCCAAGCAGCTGTACGTCGGTGTCGAGTATGACTACTGGAAAAACAAGTACGGCATTGAAGACAGCCAGGGCTTTAAAACTGATCAGAGCGTGACCAGTTTCCTGGTCAAGGTTCACTTCTGATCATGTAGGAGCGAGCTTGCTCGCGATGGACCAGAGAGCGCCACGGGGTGTCAGGCTCCCAGCGTCATCGTTAACGTCCATCGCGAGCAAGCTCGCTCCTACAGACCGCCTATCTCAAGCCGAAACCACAGGTTCCTCCAACCCGAGAAACCGGCACAACTCCCCGCGCTTGGCCAACGCATCGCGTCGCCCCAACTCGATCAATTCGCTGCAATACCCCGACTCGAACAGCAGATAGCTCAACACCCCCGCCCCGCTGGTCTTGGTCGCACCCGGCCCGCGCAAAAACAGGCGCAATGCCGCCGGCAGCTCCTGGCGATGGCGCGCGGCAATCTCGTCGATCGGCTGGCTTGGTGAAATCACCAGTACATCCACTGGCGCCACGCCCAATGCCCGGGTCGGCGTGCCGTCGGGCATCAGGTGACTGAACTGGTTCAGGCGCTGCAACAGTTCGATGTCGCTTTCCAGGCTGTCAATGAACGTACTGTTGAGCATGTGCCCGCCGATCTGCGCCAGGGTCGGCTGCTGACCGGTGTAGCTGCGCTGCAAGGGTTGTTGCGGGTCGAATCCACGGGGGTTGCCGCTGACGCCCACCACCAGCACCCGACTGGCGCCCAGATGCAGCGCCGGACTGATCGGAGCCGATTGGCGCACCGCGCCATCACCGAAATACTCTTCGCCGATTTTCACCGGGGCGAACAGCAGCGGAATCGCCGAACTGGCGAGCAAATGTTCAACGGACAAACGGGCGGGAACGCCGATGCGGCGATGGCGCAACCAGGCGTCGATCTTGCCGCCGCCCTGATAGAAGGTGACCGCCTGGCCGGACTCATAGCCGAATGCCGTGACCGCCACCGCATGCAATTGCTTCTGTGCGAT
Source organism: Pseudomonas sp. P5_109 (assembly GCF_034009455.1). NCBI lineage: Bacteria > Pseudomonadati > Pseudomonadota > Gammaproteobacteria > Pseudomonadales > Pseudomonadaceae > Pseudomonas > Pseudomonas sp. P5_109. The sequence continues at coordinate 1,946,336 of NZ_CP125380.1, read as the reverse complement.
CGCTTCGGCGATGCCACCCATGTGCAGCTTGTCGTTGAGCAAATCGCGCAATGGAGAACTGTTGAGCAGCGCCACCGGCATGTGCCTGCCGATGCCGAGCAGACTGTGGCTGACAAAGCGGCTGGCCTGGCGGATCACCCCGGGCCAGTCGCTGCGCAACACCAGATGACTGCGAAAGCCCTGCCAGAAGGCCGTCAGGCGTTCGATGGCGTTACGAAAGTCCATTGCCCCGCTGGCGAGGCTGACGGCGTTGATCGCGCCCGCCGAAGTGCCGACGATCACCGGAAACGGATTGCTCGCCCCCGGCGGCAGCAATTCGGCAATCGCCGCCAAAACCCCGACCTGATAGGCCGCCCGAGCCCCGCCACCGGAAAGAATCAACCCTGTAACCGGTTCGCTTGGATTCATTCGCAACTCTCCATGGTGCTTGACGGGATTTCGTTGTTTCGCCCCATTCCCCTGTATCGGGATTCAACGACGTTTGGCGTACAGCTTCGGCTCGCCCGGCGGGCGGCTCTTGAAGCGGCGGTGGGCCCACAGGTATTGCTCGGGATACTCGCGCAGCACGCTTTCGATCCATTGGTTGATGCGAATGCAGTCGTCTTCCTCGGTTTCACCGGGGAAGCCTTCGAGCGGCGCATGGATTACCAGGCGATACCCGCTGCCGTCCGCCAGACGCTCCTGGGTGAACGGCACCACCAGCGCCTTGCCCAGCCGTGCAAACTTGCTCGTGGCGGTGACGGTCGCGGCCTGGATGCCGAACAGCGGCACGAAAATACTCTGCTTGGCGCCGTAGTCCTGATCCGGTGCGTACCAGATCGCCCGGCCCGAACGCAGCAACTTGAGCATGCCGCGCACGTCTTCGCGCTCTACCGCCAGCGAGTCGAGGTTATGTCGCTCGCGGCCCTGGCGCTGGATGTAGTCGAACAGCGGATTCTTGTGCTCGCGGTACATGCCGTCGATGGTGTGCTGCTGGCCGAGCAATGCCGCACCGATTTCCAGTGTCGTGAAATGCAGCGCCATCAGGATCACGCCCTTGCCTTCACGCTGGGCCTGCTGCAGATATTCCAGCCCTTCAACGTGAGCGAGAGTTGCCAGGCGTTTGCGCGACCACCACCAGCTCATCGCCATCTCGAAAAACGCGATGCCGGTGGAGGCGAAGTTTTCCTTGAGCAGGCGTTTGCGTTCGGCGGCGGTCTTTTCAGGAAAACACAGCTCCAGGTTGCGCTTGGCAATGCGCCGTCTGTCGCCGGCCACACGATACATCAAAGAACCCAGGACACGACCGATCCACAGCAGGGCCGGATACGGCAACTGGACGATCAGCCACAACAGCCCCAGACCACACCACAGCGGCCAGAAACGTGGAGATAGAAATGCTTTTCGAAAACGCGGGCGGTCCATTAATGCTTCCGGAATGACAATGGCCGCGCATTCTACATCGTTCGACCCGGCTTGCGGCCTGCGGGCGTTCTCGTTATAAGTCTCGGCACTTTTAGTGACAAGTCGTTGTATGCCGACCATGAGCCAAACCGAACCGCTAGACCAAGATCCCGTGTTCCAGTTGAAGGGCAGCATGCTGGCCATTACGGTGCTGGAACTGGCCCGTAACGACCTCGAAAGCCTTGATCGGCAACTGGCCGCCAAGGTCGCCCAGGCGCCCAACTTCTTCAGCAACGCGCCGCTGGTACTGGCCCTGGACAAACTCCCGGCCAACGAAGGCGCGGTCGATCTGCCCGGCCTGATGCGCGTGTGCCGCCAGCACGGCCTGCGCACCCTGGCGATCCGCGCCAGCCGCATCGAAGACATCGCCGCCGCCATTGCGGTCGACTTGCCGGTGCTGCCACCGTCCGGTGCCCGCGAGCGTCCACTGGACCTGACCGAAGGCGAACCGAAGAAAAAACCGGAAAAACCGCCCGAGCCAACCATCAAGCCGACGAAAATCATCACTTCGCCAGTACGCGGTGGCCAGCAGATTTATGCCCAGGGCTGCGATCTGGTGGTGATCTCCTCGGTCAGCCCGGGGGCGGAACTTCTCGCCGATGGCAACATCCATGTATACGGCCCGATGCGTGGTCGCGTGTTGGCCGGCGTCAAGGGCGACACCAAGGCGCGGATTTTCTGTCAGCAAATGAGTGCTGAACTGATTTCCATCGCCGGACATTACAAGGTTTCCGAAGATCTGCGCCGCGACCCGCTATGGGGTTCGGGTGTGCAGGTCAGCCTGTCCGGCGACGTGTTGAACATCATTCGGCTTTAACGGATACTGCCGCATTTTCCAAGCATCTCTAAAACGTAGCGAAAACGGCTCAAACGAAGTAGGAAAAAGGCCGAGAGCAGTGTTTACCTGGGGTAAACGCCGCTCAAAACCGAATTCCAGCCAAGGCTGTCCGACTGCAGTAGTTTTCAGGAGATGTTTTTCAGGGGCTGGAAAGTCCTTCTTCCTTAGGGGTGAAACACCTTGGCCAAGATTCTCGTGGTTACATCCGGCAAGGGTGGTGTGGGTAAGACCACCACCAGCGCCGCTATCGGTACCGGCCTCGCTCTGCGCGGCCACAAAACAGTGATCGTCGACTTCGACGTGGGCTTGCGTAACCTCGACCTGATCATGGGTTGCGAGCGCCGCGTGGTGTATGACTTCGTCAACGTGGTCAACGGCGAAGCCAACCTGCAACAGGCCCTGATCAAAGACAAGCGCCTGGAAAACCTCTACGTACTGGCCGCCAGCCAGACCCGCGACAAAGACGCGCTCACCGTCGAAGGCGTGGAAAAAGTCCTGATGCAACTCAAGGAAGACTTTGAGTTCGTGGTTTGCGACTCTCCGGCAGGTATCGAGAAAGGCGCCCACCTGGCCATGTACTTCGCCGATGAAGCGATCGTCGTGACCAACCCGGAAGTCTCCTCGGTACGTGACTCCGATCGCATGCTCGGCCTTCTGGCCAGCAAGTCCCGTCGTGCCGAACGCGGCGAAGACCCGATCAAGGAACACCTGCTGATTACCCGTTATCACCCGGAACGTGTGAGCAAAGGCGAAATGCTCGGCGTAGAAGACGTCAAGGAAATCCTTTCGGTGGCCCTGCTCGGCGTGATCCCTGAATCCCAGGCGGTGCTCAAGGCATCCAACCAGGGTGTTCCGGTGATTCTCGACGACCAGAGCGATGCCGGCCAGGCCTACAGCGATACCGTTGACCGCCTGCTGGGCAAGACCGTGGATCATCGATTCCTCGATGTACAGAAGAAGGGATTCTTCGAGCGCCTGTTTGGAGGCAACTAAGCAATGAACCTTTTTGACTTCTTTCGTGCCAACAAAAAGCAAAGCACCGCGTCGGTAGCGAAAGAGCGTCTACAGATCATCGTGGCGCACGAACGCGGCCAACGCAGCACCCCGGACTACCTGCCAGCCTTGCAGAAGGAACTGGTCGAGGTGATCCGCAAGTACGTCAATATCGGGTCCGATGACGTGCATGTCGCACTGGAAAGCCAGGGCAGCTGCTCGATTCTGGAACTCAATATCACCCTGCCTGATCGCTGAGTCGATCCGCCAGGAGCCACGGCGGCTCGATCATTCGAAACGCACTCCCTGTAGGAGCTGGCTTGCCAGCGATAGCTTCAACGCGTTGTAACAGTCAGACCGCGTTGCCTGCATCGCCAGCAAGCCGGCCCCTGCAATGAGGGGCGTGAGAATGATCGAGCCGCCGTTGGCGTTTGTTACGAGGCTGTTTTAATGCCGTTGTCCAACATCCACATCATCCATCAGGATGCCGCCGTACTGGTGGTGAACAAACCGACCCTGTTGCTCTCCGTCCCTGGCCGGGCCGATGACAACAAGGACTGCCTGATTACCCGCCTGCAGGAAAACGGCTACCCGGAAGCGCGAATCGTCCACCGCCTGGACTGGGAAACTTCCGGCATCATCCTGCTGGCCCGCGATCCGGACACTCATCGCGAGCTGTCCCGGCAATTTCACGACCGGGAAACCGAAAAGGCCTACACCGCCCTGTGCTGGGGCCAGCCGGAACTGGACAGCGGCAGCATCGACCTGCCCTTGCGCTACGACCCGCCGACCAAGCCACGGCATGTGGTCGATCACGAATTCGGCAAGCACGCGCTGACCTTCTGGCAAGTGCTCGAACGTTGCGGCGACTGGTGCCGTGTGGAACTGACACCGATCACCGGCCGTTCCCACCAGTTGCGCGTGCACATGCTCTCGATTGGTCATCCATTGTTGGGCGACGGGCTCTACGCTCACGAGCAGGCGCTGGCCGCCTGGCCGCGCCTGTGCCTGCACGCGAGCATGCTCAGCTTTACCCATCCGCAGACCGGCGAACGCCTGCGCTTCGAGTGCCCGGCACCGTTCTGAGGTCCCTACATCCCCCTGTAGGAGCTGGCTTGCCAGCGATGAGCCCGAGAACGCCGCGGGGCGCCAGGCTCCCCGCGTTATCGTTGACGACCATCGCGAGCAGGCTCGCTCCTACAGGTTCGATACCGGGGCCTCCCCACCAGCAGTCCCACGCCAATTCCCGGGCCAATACGTTAAACTGGCGCCATTGCTGTCTGGAGCTACTTTATGCGCGAAGAGTTGAACCAAGGCCTGATCGATTTCCTCAAGGCCTCCCCTACCCCGTTCCATGCCACCGCCAGCCTCGTTCAGCGCCTGGAAGCGGCGGGCTATCAGCGCCTCGACGAGCGCGAGCCGTGGAATACCGAAGCCAACGGTCGCTACTACGTCACCCGCAACGACTCTTCGATTGTCGCGATCAAGATGGGTCGCCATTCACCGTTGCATGGCGGCATTCGCCTGGTCGGCGCCCACACCGACAGCCCGTGCTTGCGGGTCAAGCCGCAACCGGAACTGCAACGCCAGGGTTTCTGGCAACTGGGCGTCGAAGTCTATGGCGGCGCGCTGCTGGCGCCGTGGTTCGACCGTGACCTGTCCCTGGCGGGCCGCGTAACCTTCCGTCGTGATGGTAAGGTCGAGAGCCAGTTGATTGACTTCAAGGCACCGGTCGCGATCATTCCGAACCTGGCGATTCACCTCAACCGTGAAGCCAACATGGGCTGGGCCATCAACGCCCAGACCGAACTGCCGCCGATCCTCGCGCAATTTGCCGGTGACGAGCGCGTGGACTTCCGCGCCGTACTCACCGACCAATTGGCCCGCGAACACGGCCTGAACGCCGACGTGGTGCTCGATTACGAGCTGAGTTTCTACGACACCCAAAGCGCTGCGGTCATCGGCCTGCATGGCGACTTCATCGCCGGCGCGCGCCTGGACAACCTGCTGTCGTGCTATGCCGGCCTGCAAGCGCTGCTGACGGCCGACACCGACGAAACCTGCGTGCTGGTCTGCAACGACCACGAAGAAGTCGGTTCCTGCTCGGCTTGCGGTGCTGACGGCCCGATGCTTGAGCAAACCTTGCGCCGTCTGTTGCCTGAAGGTGATGAATTCGTACGCACCATTCAGAAATCCCTGCTGGTTTCGGCGGACAACGCCCACGGCGTGCATCCGAACTACGCCGACAAGCACGACGCCAACCACGGTCCGAAACTCAACGCCGGCCCGGTGATCAAGGTCAACAGCAACCAGCGCTACGCCACCAACAGCGAAACCGCCGGGTTCTTCCGTCACCTGTGCATGGCTGAAGAGGTGCCGGTGCAGAGTTTCGTGGTGCGCAGCGACATGGGCTGTGGTTCGACCATCGGCCCGATCACCGCCAGCCACCTGGGCGTACGCACCGTGGACATCGGCTTGCCGACGTTCGCCATGCACTCGATCCGCGAACTGTGCGGCAGCCATGACCTGGCGCACCTGGTCAAGGTGTTGAGCGCGTTCTACGCCTGCCGCGAGTTGCCGTAAATCCGATGCAATGAGGGACATGTGGCGAGGGGGCTTGCCCCCGTAAGACCGCGAAGCGGTCGCAAATTCTGCTGATGCAGTCCGTCTGACAGAAATGCTTGGGGCTGCTGCGCAGCCCAACGGGGGCAAGCCCCCTCGCCACAAAAGCTCGTTGCCCATACAGCATTGATACACATCACACCGGCCGCATCAAAAGCGACCTAGACTTCAAGTACCCCTCGACAAGGCTGTCTCCATGATTTCGATGTCTACCTTTCACGCCATGCTGATCCCGATTCTCGCCGGGATGCTCCTGCTGGCCGTCGGCTTCAACTTTCGCGATAAAAATGCCGGTGTGTTCGCCATGTGGATCGGCATGCTGACCATTCTCGCGACCGTGGTGATCAAGATCCTCGCCAAACTCAACGAATAATTCATCACCCTTGGCTCGCATTGATTTTGACGGGCTCGTACACTCGGTCGATCCGCTCCTTGTGAGGTTGACCGCCTAGTGCTCGCTCGTCTTTTTGCCCTCCCGTGTATTTTCCTGGTCTGCCTGATGATGCTCCTGTCAGTGGCGCCTGCCCAGGCGGCCGGCCTGCCAGGCCTTCTCAGTGGCCAGACCAAGGCGCAACCCGAAGCACAGGAACCGCTGGGGCAATCCCTGGACGAAGTGATCAAGTCACTGGAGAACGATCAGCAACGCACCAAGCTGCTGGCCGACCTGAAAAAGCTCCGCGACGCCACCAAAAAGGCCCAGCCAATTACCGAAGAAGGCGTGCTGGGCTTGATTGGTGGAACCCTGGCCACCCTCGAGAAGAAATTTTCCGGCGACGACAGTCCGCTCACGCGCTGGTCCAGCGAGTTCGATCAGGCCCAGGAAGAGTTAACGGCCCTGGCGCTGCCGGCCAATGAATGGCTGCCCATGCTGTTCGCCTTCGCCATGATCCTGATGGTCTGGAGCCTCCTGGCCGCCGCCCTGATCTGGATCAGCCACCGCGTGCGGATGCGTTTCGGCCTGACCGAAGAACTGCCGCAGCACCCTCGGGCCCTGGACATGTTGCGCTTTGCCTTGCGCAAGCTCGGGCCATGGCTGATCGCCCTGGTGATCACGGTCTACATGAGTTACGCCCTGCCCTCGTCCCTGGGCAAAAGCCTGGCCATGGTGCTGGCCTATGCACTGGTGGTCGGCACCTGCTTCTCGGCCATCTGCGTGATTGCCTTTTCCCTACTCGACGGCCCACACCGCCACCGCGCCTTGTACATCCTGCGGCACCAGGCGTTTCGGCCACTGTGGCTGATCGGTAGCTTCGCCGCGTTTGGCGAAGCGCTGAGCGATCCGCAATTGGTCAACAGCCTCGGCAGCCATCTGGCCCATACCGCCGCGACCGTCGCCAATGTCCTGGCAGCGCTCTCAACGGGGCGGTTCATCCTGCGTTTCCGCCGGCCGATCGCCCACCTGATCCGCAATCAACCGCTGTCCCGGCGCCTGACCCGCCGCGCCCTCAACGACACCCTGTCGATTCTCGGCACCTTCTGGTACGTGCCGGCGCTGGTGCTGGTGGCTATTTCCCTGTTCGCGACGTTCATTTCCGCCGGCGACACCAGCACCGCCCTGCGCCAGTCGCTGATCTGTACCGTCTTGCTGGTGTTGTGCATGGTCATCAACGGCCTGGTACGCCGCCACGCCCTCAAACCCCAGCGCGGCATCCGGCGTTATGCCGTGTATTCGGAACGACTGAAAAACTTCTTCTACACCATCGTCCACTTGATGGTGTGGCTGGCTTTCATCGAGCTTGGCTTGCGTGTCTGGGGCATGTCGTTGATCCGCTTTACCGAAGGCGACGGCCACGAAGTCAGCGTCAAGCTGTTCAGCCTTGCCGGCACGCTGCTGTTCGCCTGGCTGATCTGGATTCTCAGCGATACCGCCGTGCACCACGCCCTGACCCGCTCGCGCAAAGGCCTGGCCAATGCCCGCGCACAGACGATGATGCCGCTGATCCGCAATGTGCTGTTCATCGCGATTTTTATCATCGCGCTCATTGTCGCCCTGGCGAACATGGGCATGAACGTCACGCCACTGCTGGCCGGTGCCGGCGTGATCGGCCTGGCCATCGGCTTTGGTGCGCAGTCATTGGTCGCCGACCTGATTACCGGGCTGTTCATCATCATCGAAGACTCCCTGGCCATCGACGACTACGTGGATGTCGGCGGCCACCTCGGTACGGTCGAGGGCTTGACCATCCGTACCGTGCGCCTGCGGGACATCGACGGCATCGTCCACACCATCCCGTTCAGCGAAATCAAGAGCATCAAGAACTACTCCCGGGAATTCGGCTACGCGATCTTCCGGGTCGCGGTGCCCGCCAGCATGGACATCGACAACGCCATCAAACTGATGCGCGAAGTTGCCCAGAAAATGCGCACCGATCCGCTGCAACGGCGCAATATCTGGTCACCGCTGGAGTTCCAGGGAGTGGAAAGTTTCGAGTCGGGCAACGCAATCCTTCGCGCCCGCTTCAAGACCGCGCCAATCAAGCAGTGGGAAGTGTCGCGAGCGTTCAACCTGTCGCTCAAGCGGCACATGGATGAAGCCGGACTGGATCTGGCGACACCGCGGATGAGTATCCAGGTGATCACCGCTGGTGGTGGCCCACAGAATGAGGGGCCCGTGTAGGAGCGAGCTTGCTCGCGAAGGTCATGAACGATAACGCGTAAATTCAGATGCCCAGCGGTGCATATGGGTTTTTCGCGAGCAAGCTCGCTCCTACAGGAAGGTCGGACGCTAGACCACATCCACACTCACATGAATCGCATCATGCCGCCAGAACTCCAGGTCGCAGTCGATCAACCGTTCATGCTGGTCATAGTTGACCCGGGCAATCCGCAAGCCCGGGCTGCCCACCGACACCTTCAACGCCGCCGCCGCATCCACCGACAACGCCGTGGGCACAATCTCGAAACGCACCCGCCCGTAGTGCAAATCGTAATGCCGCGCATACAGCTCGGTGATCGACTGATTCAAATCGAAATCAAGGATCCCTGGAAAGTACTGCGGGTTCAGATAGTGCTCCACATACAGCACCAGTCGCCCGTCGATGCGCCGTGAGCGGCAGATCTGGATCACGCTCGACAACGCCGGCAATTGCAGCCAGGCACAGACCGCCGCCGATGCCGGTTGCAATCGCGCCGAAATCACCTCGGTGGACGGCTCCCGCCCCTGGGCGCTGACCATCGCGTGAAAGTGGCTGCGCTGCATCAAGTTGTAGGCCAGGCGTGGCGGCGAGACGAACCAGCCGCGACGCTCCTCGCGGTAGATCTGCCCCTGTGACTCCAGCTGCAACAACGCCTCACGCAAAGTGATTCGTGTGGTGCCGAACAACTCACTGAGCTTGCGCTCGGCCGGCAATTTGCTGCCGGGAGCCAACAGTCCGTGATCGATCTGTTCCTGAAGCACCTGGCCGATGGCGGTCACCGCTTTTGTTGCCTCGTCACGCATCAATGTTTCCTATCTGGACTAGACCAGCACCAATTCAGGGCGGAACCGCAGCGTAAACCGGTTCACTCAATAGCCTGCAAGCGTAGGCAGTGCAGATGACCGAGGTGTGACAAAGGCGCCCAACGGTCGCCGCTCTCGCCCTCCAACGACTTGCAATTCATCGGCCATCTCCCTTGCCAGCTGGGGCCTTGACCATGGTCTACGCTTAGCAGGCCACTGGCGATACCGCCGAACAATTAGTCATTCCGGGCGACGAACGACATCAAAGTGTCATCCAGCCCCCTTAAATTGGCTCAGGTATTGCTGACCTAGACCAACACAAACCGCAATCGCAGCGTTGAACACGACCCAAGGAGCTTCGGAATGAAACAGTTTTTCCTGGCATCACTGTTAGGCTCGACCATTGCAATGTGCACCGCCGCCATGGCGGCCGACACCGATCTGAAAACCCTGGAAGCCGCTGCGAAAGCGGAAGGCGCCGTCAACAGCGTCGGCATGCCCGATGACTGGGCCAACTGGGCCGGCACCTGGAAAGACCTGAGCGACAAGTACGGCCTCAAGCACATCGACACCGACATGAGCTCGGCCCAGGAGATCGCCAAGTTCGCCGCGGAAAAAGACAACGCCAGCGCCGACATCGGCGACGTCGGTGCCGCTTTCGGCCCGATCGCGGTCAAGCAAGGCGTGGTCCAGCCTTACAAGCCCTCCACCTGGGACCAGGTTCCAGCCTGGGCCAAGGACAAGGACGGCAACTGGGCGCTGGCCTACACCGGCACCATCGCTTTCATCGTCAACAAGAAGTTGCTGCACGGTTCCGAAGTGCCGACCAAATGGGCTGACCTCAAGACCGGCAAGTACAAGGTTTCCATCGGTGACGTAAGCACTGCTGCCCAGGCTGCGAACGGCGTACTGGCCGCGGCACTGGCCAATGGTGGCGACGAGAAGAACCTCAAGCCTGCTCTGGATCTGTTCGCCGACATCGCCAAGCAGGGCCGCCTGTCGATGTCCAACCCGGTCATTGGTGCCATGGAAAAAGGCGAGATCGAAGTCGGCGTGGTCTGGGACTTCAACGGCCTGAGCTACAAGGCCAAGATGGCCAATCCGGATGACTACGTGGTGCTGATCCCGTCCGACGGCTCGGTAATTTCCGGCTACACCACCATCATCAACAAGTACGCGAAAAACCCGAACGCCGCCAAGCTGACCCGCGAATACATCTTCAGCGACGCCGGCCAGATCAACCTGGCCAAGGGCAACGCCCGTCCGATCCGCGCCGAACACCTGACCCTGCCGGCCGAGGTGCAGGCCAAGCTGCTGCCTAATGAGCAGTACAAGAAAGTGACGCCGATCAAGGACGCGGATGCGTGGGAAAAAACCTCCAAGGCCCTTCCTCAGAAGTGGCAGGAAGAAGTCATCATCAATATGCAGTAATGCTGCATCCGTAGGAGCCGGCTTGCCGGCGATCCGGGCCACCGCGGTCTGTTTGACCACAGCGGTGATCCAATCGCCAGCAAGCCGGCTCCTACAGGACTGAGAGAACCCACGGAGTTTGCCCCTATGAAGCACAACGTCATCCTTGTCGTGCTCGACGGCCTCAACTACGAGGTTGCCCGCCACGCCATGGGGCACCTTCAGGCTTACGTCGGTGCAGGACGTGCCGCACTCTACAAACTGGAGTGCGAGTTGCCGGCCCTGTCCCGTCCGCTGTACGAATGCATCCTGACCGGCGTCGCGCCCATCGACAGCGGGATTGTCCACAACAACGTCTCGCGCCTGTCCAACCAGCGCAGCATCTATCACTACGCCACCGACGCAGGTCTTGTCACTGCGGCGGCGGCCTATCACTGGGTCAGCGAGCTGTACAACCGCTCACCCTTCGTGGCGGCCCGGGATCGTCACACCGATGACCCGCAACTGCCGATCCAGCACGGGCATTTCTACTGGAACGACCACTATCCGGATTCGCATCTGTTCGCCGACGCCGAAAACCTGCGTTTGCGCCATGCGCCGAACTTCCTGTTGATCCACCCGATGAACATCGACGACGCCGGGCACAAGCACGGCCTCGACACCCCGCAATACCGCAACAGCGCCCGCTCGGCCGACATCATCCTGGCCGACTACCTGCAAGGCTGGCTCGATGCCGGTTATCAGGTGCTGGTCACCGCCGACCACGGCATGAACAACGACCGCTCCCACAACGGCCTGCTGCAAGAAGAACGCGAAGTGCCGTTGTTCGTTCTCGGTGACGCATTCAGCTTCGACGCCGACGCCGCGCCGAAACAGACCGAGATCTGCGGCACCGTCTGCGCGTTGCTGGGCGTGCCCCACGACAAACCGGTCTGCCGGGAGTTGCTCAAGTGAATGCCATGACCCGCAGTAAATGGCTCGCTGCCCTGTGCCTGGTCCCGTTCGCGCTGTTCTTCATCGTGTTCGAAATCGCACCGCTGACCTGGGTGATGATCAACAGCCTGCAATCGGAAGAGTTCGGCTGGGGCCTGGCCAATTTCAGCAAGATCTTCAGCTCGAAGTTTTACCTGCAAGCGATCCAGTACAGCCTCGAGATCAGTTTCTGGTCCAGCGTGTTCGGCATCGTCATCGCGGTACTCGGCGCTTACTCCCTGCGTCAGGTCGATTCGAAGCTGCGCAACTTCGTCAACGCCTTCGCCAACATGACCAGCAACTTTTCCGGCGTGCCTTTGGCCTTTGCCTTCATCATTTTGCTGGGTTTCAACGGCAGCTTCACCATCATGCTCAAGCAGGCCGGGATCATTCAGGACTTCAACCTGTATTCGAAAACCGGGCTGATCATTCTCTACACCTACTTCCAGATTCCCCTCGGCGTGCTGCTGCTGTACCCGGCCTTCGATGCCTTGCGCGAAGACTGGCGCGAGTCCGCCGAGCTGCTCGGCGCCAATGGTTGGCAGTTCTGGCGGCACATCGGTCTGCCGGTACTGACCCCGGCGCTGCTCGGCACCTTCGTGATCCTGCTGGCCAACGCCCTCGGCGCCTACGCCACGGTGTACGCCCTGACCACCGGCAACTTCAACGTGCTGACGATCCGGATCGCAGCGATGGTCTCGGGCGACATTTCCCTGGACCCGAATCTGGCCAGTGCCCTGGCCGTGGTACTGGTGGCGTTGATGACGCTGGTGACCATCGTGCATCAACTGCTGTTGAAGAGGAGCTACCATGTCTCGCGCTGAACTGGGGCCCGCTGGCATCTACCATCGTGTGGTGGTTTACCTGCTGTTTGCCATAATGTTGCTGCCGCTGCTCGGCACCTTTATCTACTCGATTTCCAGCAGTTGGTCGGCAACCATTCTGCCCAGCGGTTTCAGTATCAAATGGTACGCGCAGCTGTGGAGCGATCCGCGCTTCCTGAGCGCTTTCGGCCAATCGCTGTTGGTGTGTGTCGGCGCATTGATCCTGGCGGTGGTGCTGATTCTGCCGCTGCTGTTCGTGGTGCATTACCACTTCCCGAAACTCGACGCGTTGATGAACATCCTGATCCTGCTGCCCTTCGCCGTGCCACCGGTGGTGTCGTCGGTGGGGCTGCTGCAGCTCTATGGTTCCGGACCGTTCGCCATGGTCGGTACGCCGTGGATCCTGATCGGTTGCTACTTCACCGTGGCGCTGCCGTTCATGTACCGGGCGATCACCAACAACCTGCAAGCGATCAACCTGCGCGACCTGATGGACGCCGCCCAGTTGCTCGGCGCCAGCACCTTTCAAGCCGCCTTCCTGGTGGTGCTGCCGAACCTGCGCAAGGGCCTGATGGTGGCATTGCTGCTGTCGTTCTCGTTCCTGTTCGGTGAGTTCGTGTTCGCCAACATCCTGGTCGGCACCCGCTACGAAACCCTGCAGGTCTACCTCAACAACATGCGCAACAGCAGCGGTCATTTCACCAGTGCGCTGGTGATTTCCTACTTCTTGTTTGTGCTGGTCCTGACCTGGGCTGCCAACATCTTGAACAAGGACAAAAGCCAATGAGCTTCGTCAGCGTCCAACACCTTAAAAAAGACTATGCGGGCACCACGGTGTTCACGGACATCAATTGCGAAATCCAGAAGGGTGAGTTCGTCACCCTGCTCGGCCCGTCCGGTTGCGGCAAATCGACCCTGCTGCGCTGCATCGCCGGCCTGACCTCGGTGGATGGCGGCAAGATCCTCCTCGACGGCCAGGACATCGTGCCCCTGAGCCCGCAGAAACGTCGAATCGGCATGGTGTTCCAGAGCTATGCCCTGTTCCCCAACATGAGCGTGGAACAGAACGTCGCCTTCGGCTTGCGCATGCAGAAAGTCAACGCCGACGACAGCCAGAAGCGTGTCGCCGAAGTGCTGAAACTGGTGGAGCTGCAAGACTTCGCCGCCCGTTATCCACATCAGCTGTCCGGTGGCCAATGCCAACGCGTCGCCCTCGCCCGCTCCCTGGTCACGCGGCCACGCCTGTTGCTGCTGGATGAACCGCTGTCGGCGCTGGACGCGCGGATCCGCAAGCATCTGCGCGAGCAGATCCGTCAGATCCAGCGCGAACTGGGCTTGACCACGATTTTCGTCACACACGATCAGGAAGAAGCCCTGACCATGTCTGACCGGATTTTCCTCATGAATCAGGGAAAAATCGTACAAAGCGGCGACGCCGAAACCCTCTACACTGCGCCGGTGGATGTGTTCGCTGCCGGGTTCATCGGCAACTACAACCTGCTGGACGCCGACAGCGCCTCGAAGCTGCTGCAGCGGCCCATCAGCAAGCGCATCGCCATTCGCCCCGAGGCCATCGAGCTGAGCCTCAACGGCGAACTGGACGCGCAGGTACGCAGCCACAGCCTGTTAGGCAACGTAATCCGCTACCGGGTCGAAGCCCGGGGCGTGGAATTGGTGGTGGATGTGCTGAACCGCTCGGCGGCCGACCTGCATCCCGATGGGCAGCGCCTGGCGCTTTCCATCGATCCGACGGCCCTGTGTGAGGTAGCCTGATGCCTTTGCTTATGCTGAAGAGAGAACTGCACTGATGGCCCTGGCAATTTTTGATCTGGACGAAACCCTGATCCACGGCGACTGCGCCACCCTTTGGAGCGAGCAGATGGGCCGCCTGGGCTGGGTCGACGCCGAGTCGTTCATGCGGCAGAACAATGAACTGATGGACGCCTACAGCCACGGCAAGCTGCGCATGGAGGACTACATGACCTTCAGCCTCGAGCCGATGATCGGCCGTACGCCAGAAGAGGTCGACCATCTGGTCGGACCGTGGGTGGAAGACCACATCGAGCCAATCATTTTCAGTGACGCCACCCAAACCATCGCGGCTCATCGCAAGGCTGGCGACCGGATTCTGGTGATCTCTGCCTCGGGCACCCATTTGGTCGGCCCCATCGCCGCGCGCCTGGGCATCGACGAAATTCTGGGCATCGAACTGGAAGTGGCGCACGGTGTTTACACCGGCCATACCGTCGGCACCCTGACCTACCGCGAAGGCAAGATCACCCGCTTGTTGGAGTGGCTGGATGCAGAGGAGGAAAACCTCGAAGGCGCGAGCTTCTATTCCGACTCACGCAACGATCTGCCGCTGTTGCTCAAGGTGGATTTCCCGCATGTGGTGAACCCGGATCCGGTGTTGCTTGAGCACGCCGAAAAGGCAGGCTGGCCGATCCATCTCTGGAAGTAATCGAAGTCCCCTGTGGGAGCGGGCTTGCTCGCGAAAGCGGTGTGTCATTCAACGATGTATTGACAGACACGACGCCTTCGCGAGCAAGCCCGCTCCCACAGGTGCCGTGTTGTCAGCTCAGACTCTCGTCAATCACCAACACCACCTTCCCCGCCACGGTATTGCTCGCCAGCTCGGCAAACGCGGCCTCCGCATCCTTGATCGGGAATGTCCTGGCCAGTTGCGGGCTCAAGCGCCCCTCGGCAAACAACGGCCACACGTGCTGGCTTAGATCACTGAACAGATCGGCCTTGAACTGATCATCACGGCTGCGCAGGGTCGAGCCCAGCAACTGCACGCGCTTGGCCAGTACCTGGGCCAGATCGAGCTTGGCCTCGCGGCCGCCCATCAGGCCGATCAGCACCCAGCGGCCATCCTGGGCCAGCAGCTTGAGGTTCAATGCCGAGTAATTGCCGCCCACCGGATCGAGAATCACGTCGAACGGCCCCAGGTCCCGCAAGCTTTCCAGATTACCGTCACGCACCACGCCGCCCTGGGCACCCAGCGCTTCGCAGTACGCCAGCCGCTCGGCGGAACCGACACTGACCCAGCACGGATTGCCGAAGGCCTTGCACAGCTGAATGGCCGCTGAACCGATTCCACTTGCTCCCGCGTGCAGCAGAACCTTCTGACCCGGCTTGAGCGCAGCCAGTTGAAACAAATTCAACCAGACTGTTGCATAAACTTCGGGCAATGCCGCCGCTTCGACCAGTGACACTCCGTCGGGAACCGGCAGCACATGCCGCCCGTCGACAACCACCTCTTCGGCCATCCCGCCCCCGGCCAGCAAGGCGCAAACCCGATCGCCAACCTGCCAGGAGGACCCGGCGCCGACCTCGCTGATCACCCCCGAGCACTCTAGACCGAGCACTTGGCTGGCCCCTGGTGGTGGCGGGTATAGACCGGCTTTCTGCAACAAATCGGCGCGATTGAGGCCCGATGCCGCCACTCGTATACGAACTTGTCCTACATCGCACGCAGGACTCGGTTCATCAACCCACACCACTTGACCGTCAACGCCTTGCAATGCTTTCACAGTGCCTCCATAGTGAGTCTGGACTGAGCCCGAAGCTATAGCGTCGGGCTTTTTGCATTATGCGACCGGTTCCCAAAGATCCGGCGACTTCAAAGACGGCCTAATATGCGTTATCAATTGTCCCCGCGTCGAATCAGCATGAAGCATCTGTTCCCCAGCACTGCCCTCGCCCTATTCATCGGTATCGGCTTGCTGCCGATGTCGAGCAATACATTCGCAGCCAATAGCTGGGACAAGCTTCAACCCGATCGTGACGAAGTGATCGCCAGCCTGAACGTCGTGGAGTTGCTCAAGCGCCACCACTACAGCAAGCCGCCACTCGATGACGCGCGCTCGGTGATCATCTACGACAGCTACCTCAAGCTGCTGGATCCGTCGCGCAGCTACTTCATGGCCAGCGACATTGCCGAATTCGACAAGTGGAAGACGCAGTTCGACGACTTCCTCAAGAGCGGCGACCTGAACGCCGGGTTCACCATCTACAAACGCTACCTGGATCGCGTCAAGGCGCGCCTGGACTTCGCCCTTGCCGAACTGAACAAAGGCGTCGACAAGATCGACTTCACCACCAAGGAAACCTTGCTGATCGACCGCAAGGACGCCCCTTGGCTCAAGTCCACTGCAGAACTCGACGACCTGTGGCGCAAACGCGTCAAGGATGAAGTGCTGCGGATGAAGATCGCCGGCAAAGAACCCAAGCAGATCCAGGAAACCCTGACCAAGCGCTACAAGAACCAGTTGGCGCGCCTGGACCAGACCCGCGCGGAAGACATCTTCCAGGCGTACATCAACACCTTCGCCATGTCCTACGACCCGCACACAAACTATCTGTCGCCGGATAACGCGGAGAACTTCGACATCAACATGAGCCTGTCCCTCGAGGGCATCGGTGCCGTGTTGCAGAGCGATAACGACCAGGTGAAAGTCGTGCGCCTGGTGCCGGCAGGTCCGGCGGACAAGACCAAGCAGGTTGCTCCGGCCGACAAGATCATCGGCGTTGCCCAGGGCAACAAAGAGATGGTCGACGTGGTGGGCTGGCGCCTGGACGAAGTGGTCAAGCTGATTCGTGGTCCGAAGGGCACCGTGGTGCGCCTGGAAGTCATCCCGGCCAGCAATGCGCCGAACGACCAGACCACCAAGATCGTGCCGATCACCCGTGAAGCGGTGAAGCTCGAAGACCAGGCCGTGAAGAAGTCGGTCTTGAACCTGAAGCAGGACGGCAAGGACTACAAACTCGGCGTCATCGAGATCCCGGCGTTCTATCTGGACTTCAAGGCCTTCCGTGCCGGCGACCCGGATTACAAGAGCACCACCCGCGACGTCAAGAAACTGCTGACTGAACTGCAGAAAGAGAAAGTCGACGGCGTGGTCATCGACCTGCGCAACAACGGCGGCGGCTCCTTGCAGGAAGCCACCGAGCTGACCAGCCTGTTCATCGACAAAGGCCCGACCGTGCTTGTGCGTAACGCCGATGGCCGGGTCGATGTCCTGGAAGATGAAAACCCGGGCGCGTTCTACAAAGGCCCGATGGCGTTGCTGGTCAACCGCTTGTCCGCCTCGGCTTCGGAGATTTTTGCCGGCGCCATGCAGGACTACCACCGCGCACTGATCATTGGCGGCCAGACCTTCGGCAAAGGCACCGTGCAGACCATTCAGCCGCTCAACCATGGCGAACTGAAACTGACCCTGGCCAAGTTCTACCGGGTTTCCGGGCAGAGCACCCAGCATCAGGGCGTCCTGCCGGACATCGACTACCCGTCGATCATCGACACCAAGGAAATCGGTGAAAGCGCCCTGCCGGAAGCCATGCCGTGGGACACCATCAAGGCGGCAATCAAGCCTGCGGTGGATCCGTTCAAGCCGTACATCTCGCAGCTCAAGTCCGAGCATGACCTGCGCACGGCCAAGGATGCGGAGTTCGTGTTCATCCGCGACAAGCTGGCCCTGGCGCAGAAACTGATGGCCGAGAAAACCGTCAGCCTCAACGAAGCCGAACGTCGCGCACAACACGCCGACATCGAAGCCAAGCAGCTGACAATGGAAAACATCCGTCGCAAGGCCAAGGGCGAAGAACCGCTCAAAGAGCTGAAGAAAGAAGACGAGGACGCCATTGCCGCCGAGGATGACAAGACCAAACCGGAAGACGATGCCTACCTGAGCGAAACCGGACGGATTCTGCTGGACTACCTGAAACTCAACACGGCCGTGGCCAAGCACTGAGTTTTCACACGCAACTGATGGCAATTTAATACTGACGCTCCCCGGAGCGTCATCAAACAGTCATCATTCTGTCGTGAAATAAAGGACCGGGCGTGCTCTTTTACCAAGGGCACGCCCGGTCCTTTTTTTATCGCCAGAGATCGCCATGACCACAACCGAACAGCTGAGTGCCTTGAGCTCAATCCTGACTCAAAGCGGTTTACACAGCCTGTTCCAACCCATCATCAGTCTCTCTGAACGGCGAATTCTCGGCTACGAAGCCCTCAGCCGTGGCCCCTCCAACAGCCCACTGCACTCCCCTGTCGCCCTGTTCGCCGTCGCCCGCCAGGCCGGACGCCTGAGCGAGCTGGAAATTGCCTGCCGCGAAAGCGCTTGCCGACGCTTCAAGGAGCAACAACTGCCTGGGCTGTTGTTCCTTAACGTATCTCCGGAATCCCTGCTCGAAGCGGCGCATCAACCGGGGCGCACCCTGCAATTGCTGCAAGACTTCGGCATTGCGCCGAGTCAGGTCGTCATCGAACTCACGGAACAAACGCCGACGGATGATTTCCAACTGCTGCAAACCGCCCTGCATCACTATCGGGCGATGGGGTTTTCGATTGCGCTGGACGATCTGGGCGCGGGCTATTCGAGTTTGCGCTTGTGGTCGGAACTGCGGCCGGACTATGTGAAAATCGACCGGCATTTCATTGATGGCATTCATCAGGATGCGCTCAAGCGCGAGTTCGTCGGCTCGATCCTGCAAATCGCCAAGGCATCGCGGGCACAAGTCATCGCCGAAGGCATCGAGCTAGCCGAAGAACTCACGGTGCTGACCGATATGGGCGTGGACCTGGTGCAGGGCTACCTGCTTTGCCGCCCCCACGAACACCCGCCACGGGATGCCCGGGCATTGATGCCCCGACACGACAGCACCGCCGTTGTACTGAGCGAAGACGGCAGCGACCTCAGCGCCCTGCTCAACGAGCAACCCGCAGTGAACCGGGACACCCCGACCGCCACGGTGCTCGAGGCCTTTCGCCGCCAGGCCAACCTGAATTCGCTGGCGGTCCTGGATGGACAGGGTCAGCCCTGCGGCATTGTCCATCGGCACTCGCTCTCCGACGCCCTGCTCAAGCCCTTTGCCACCGACCTGTTCGCCCGCAAGCCCATCAGCCGCTTGATGAACGATGACTTCCTCGCCGTCGAGCTGAGCCAGTCGCTGCAACAGGTCAGCCGCCTGATCACCAGCCGTGCCCGCCAGCGCATCGAAGAAGATTTCATCATCACCCTCAATGGCGGCTACCTCGGGCTGGGCCGGGTGATAGACGTGCTCAAACTGATAACCGAACTGAAGATACAGCAGGCCCGCTACGCCAACCCGCTCACCTTGCTGCCAGGCAACGTACCCATTCAGCAATGCCTGACGCGGCTGCTGCAACAGCAACGGGAATCGGTGATCTGCTACGTCGACATCGATAGCTTCAAACCCTTCAACGACATCTACGGCTACGGCCGCGGCGACGAAGTCCTGTTGTGCCTGGCGCAATGCCTGAACGACCGCGTCGACCCGGCCCGCGACTTCGTCGGCCATATCGGCGGTGATGATTTCCTGCTGGTACTCGGCCCGGAAGATTGGCGCAAACGTTTGAACCAGTTGCTCGACGACTTCCAGAGCCAGTGTCGACGCTTCTACCGCAGCGAGCACCTGGAAGCCGGCTACTTCATCGCACCGAACCGCCAGGGTGTACGGCAGGAGTTTGCACTGTTGTCGCTGTCGATCGGCGTGGTGCATTTGCATCCACAGGCCTGTGGACAACTCGATGCGAGCCAGTTGGCCGAGATGGCCTCACAGGCCAAGCACCATGCGAAGAGTGTGCAAGGGTATAGCGTGCATGTGATTGATAGCCTGGTGGTGCCGGAGCCCGAAGCGGTTTGGCTGACAGGGCAGCGTTGATTGACAGGACGCCATCGCAGGCAATCACGACCAGGCACAAATCCCGGGAGCATCCAATAAACCTGTGGGAGCGGGCTTGCTCGCGAAGAGGCCGGCACAGCCAACATTTACTTCGCCTGACACACCGCCATCACTGGCAAGCCAGCTCCTACAGGGATTCAAGAGGCCTGGTCCGCAACCGTCGCCCAATCACGTCGAGCATCTCACAACCATCACCCTGCAGCCTTGGGGTTACAGGTCAGGCTCGCGAGACATCAGCTCTTGCAACTTGATCGGTGCCAACGGATGCCCGGCCTTCGCTGCGATCCCCCAGAATCGCGCCGCTTCAACCGGATCCGGTGCCTTGCTCGCCGTCCCTGCCAGGCTGATCACGCCCACTTGATACGCCGCCTTGCCATCGCCTGCCAAGGCCGCCAGGCGCAACAAACGCACGCCCTCCTCACGAGCACCAAGGCCGACGCCGCGAAACGTCAGGATGTGCCCATAGAAGCTCTGGGCGCCGACATCGCCCAGGTTGGCCATGCGCGCGAACTGGCCTTCGAGCCAGTGCCAGCCACGTGGCTGACGGACAAACCACGACCAGTGAAACAGCCGGCGCGCGAGCCAGTAGCCGGCCCGCGCCTTGAGTTGTAAAAACACTCAGGCCTCGGCCGATTCCGGGTATTCGTATTCGAACACCCGCACCACTTCCGAGGCGTGCCAGGACGCGGCGGCGACGCCATCCGAAGGCCCCGAGAAACGCCCCAGGCGCTCGACACACTCAAAGAATCCGGTGCGCGGCAAACGGCTGGCGCCCTGGCTGATCACCAATGAACTGCGCAATGGCTGCTCCGCCTTGGCATCCAGTGCGGCCAGATGCTCAAGGGCCGCCGTCAGGGTCAGCATGGCCGGGGTCGGCAACTGCAAACGCTCCAGCAATGCCCGATACGTCAACAGATGGCGCTGGCGGCGCGCCTGATCCAGTTCGCCCAACAATCCGTCCCAATGTTGACGACTGATGCGTACGCTCACGATTCTTCCCTCCACCCAGGCACCGTCAATTCCCACGCCAGGCTGCGGCGAATCGCGGCGTCGGGCAGACGCTCGCCACTTTCGATCATGGCCAGGTAAGACGGGCTGATGCCTACCGTGCGGGCCAGCGCCTCGATGGCGATGCCCTTCCCTTCGCGCAAACTGCGTAGTTGATCCAGACCAGGAAGAATCGCGTCTGGTGTTGCGGCTTGAAGCTTCGTGGCCTGCGGCGACGCTTGCTCCTTGATGCCTGCTGCTTTGAGTAACGCCTGATACTGAGCCCATGGCAGAACCGCGTATTCGGGCTCGCCTTCGCGTGTAATTATCTGAATATCCATGACTACCCCGTAGGACAACAACACTTAGCGAGTCGGCACTTTTCCCTAGAAGTGTAATCCTAACAGCGGCCAAGGTCGCGGGGGGCATCTATCTGTGAACAGGTCGAAATCGACTCAGTGTTTTTTCGGGCCTTGAAGTTGAAGTTGCTCGGGGCTATCAGGCAGACGCTCGACCACCGCGAGCTTCTCCGGTACTTGCCGTTTTCGCCAGGCGCGGAAGGCATTGAGTTCGTCGTCTAGCACTTTCATCAGCCACGCCAGTACCGCGATGTCATCGAACATGCCGAAAACCGGAATGAAATCCGGGATCGCATCCACCGGGCTGAGGAAATACATCAGGCCCGCGACAACCGAAATCAGCGCCTTGGGGCTGATGGCTCGATACTCACCACGCCAGTACGCCAGGCAAAGTGCCTGCAACAGCTTCAAGTCATCCTTGATCTTGCCCAGTCGATAGCCCTGGCTCGCGCCTTTGCTGGCGACCGCGAACAACAGGGTCGGCAATCGACCGCGTGCCAGCAGGCGTCCGGCCAGTGGCAGGAAACGAGCGAAATTCCAGGGTACTTTCATCAATTCCTCCCGTTGAAATGTTATCCACACAAATTGTGGATAACCTTGTGAACAGAGCTGCTTTTCACCGCTGAAAGCCCCGTTTTACAAGGCCTGCGTTCAGATCGGGCGTTTTTTACTCATCAAAAAAAACCCATAATTTCATTGACTTGGCGGCCTTGTGCGTCTACCGCCGAGGCTACTATGGCTAAGACTGCGGGCCAGAGCGTCTGTTCGTTTTGTTTACCCGTACCGCACGCCAGATGCAACAACGCCCCGCATGAGCGAGGCGTTGTTATCGAAGCAGGCGCTGATTACTTGGCAGCGGCGTCTTCTTTTGCCGGATCCTTGATGGCCAGCAGTTCCAGGTCGAATACCAGCACCGAGTTGGCTGGAATCGCCGGGCTCGGGCTTTGAGCGCCGTAAGCCAGGTCAGCAGGGATGTACAGCTTGTACTTCTCGCCAACGTGCATCAGTTGCAGGCCTTCGACCCAACCCGGGATCACACCGCTGACCGGCAGATCGATCGGGCTACCGCGCTCGACGGAGCTGTCGAATACGGTGCCATTGGTGAGCTTGCCGGTGTAGTGAACGGTCACTACGTCAGACGGCTTTGGCTGAGGGCCATCGGCCTTCTGTACAACTTCGTACTGCAAGCCCGAAGCGGTGGTAGTCACGCCGGCTTTCTTGGCGTTTTCCTCGAGGAACTTCTTGCCGGCAGCGGCCGACTCTTCGCTCATCTTGGCCATGCGCTCTTCGGCACGCTTTTGCAGTGCGGCGAACGCTTCAACCAACTCTTCGTCCTTGAGCTTCTGTTCTTTCTTGCCGACGGCGTCTTCGATGCCCTGGGCTACAGCTTTGGAATCCAGGTCATCCATGCCTTCTTGAGCCAGGCTCTTGCCCATGTTCAGGCCAATGCCGTAGGAAGCTTTTTGCGCCGGAGTTTTCAGCTCTACGCTGGTCTGCGAATCACAACCCGCGAGTACCAGGCTAACCAGGGCCACCGCCGCCGCCAACCGATGCTGTTTCATGCTATTTCCTTGTTCATGCGCCTAAAGGGCAATCGAGTAAAGCCGCGAGCTTATCAGGCCGCCACGACCAATGGCTACCGGCATGAGAGCCGGAATCAATTGATAAGTTCAGGTGTTTAAACGCATTTCACAATTCGGCTGATGAAGCTTCTTTCATCTTGTTCCGATGCAGACTGATTCCTGAACCTACAATATCTGGCGTAATGGCCTCTTGCCGCACCTCGGGCACTCGGGCATAACGGAATGATAATTCGACAAGGATGTTTATCTTGCGCCTCTTCATTCGCTTGCTGGTTCTCATCGCAGTACTGCTCGGGCTGGTCATGGCCGTGGTGCTTTACTACGTCGCCAACCCGAAATTGCCGGTCTGGGCGCCGGCACAACAGGTGCATTACCTGGAGCAATGGAGCGCGGCCGACCGCGAAACCTACTACTTCACCCCTCAGGGCACTCAAGTCAAAGGCTTGCGTTACGACTGGTTCACCGCCCTTGAACTGCCCTTCTCGCAGCAACGCTTCGCCGCCCCCGAATACCTCGCCCGCTTCGGTTTTCTGGTGGACCCTGGCCAGAAACCGACAGCGAACAACCCCGGCAACCTTCCGGTCGGCTTCACCCGGCATCAGAATGCGGGAAGCCCGGATATGTTTCTGGATATCACCTGCGCGGCCTGCCACACCGGCGAACTTCGCTTCAAGGGCCAGGCCGTGCGCATCGACGGCGGCTCGGCGCAGCATGTCCTGCCGTCCAGTGTTCCTACACTCAAAGGGGGCAGTTTCGGACAAGCGCTGGTAGCCAGCCTGGCCTCGACCTACTACAACCCGTGGAAGTTCGAACGTTTCGCACGCAATGTGCTGGGCAAGGACTACGACGCCCGTCACCAACAGCTACGCAAAGAACTCAAGTCTTCACTGGATACGTTCATCAAGGTGGCCTGGAACGACACCCATCGCGGGCTTTATCCGACCGAGGAAGGCCCGGGGCGCACAGATGCCTTCGGGCGCATTGCCAACGCCAGCTTCGGTGACGCGATCTCCCCCGACAACTACCGCGTGGCCAATGCCCCGGTCGATTATCCGCAGCTGTGGGACATGTGGACGTTCGAATGGGTGCAGTGGAATGGCTCGGCGAAACAACCGATGGCGCGCAACATCGGCGAGGCCCTTGGTGTCGGTGCCACGCTGAACTTCTTCGACAAGAACGGCCAGCCGCTGATGGGCGATGCCCGTTACCCCTCCAGCGTCCGTGTGCGCGACCTGCACCTGATCGAAGAAACCCTGCAACGCCTCGCGCCTCCGGCCTGGCCGGAAGATCTGTTGGGCGCGGTCGACAAGACGCTGGCAGCAAAGGGTCGCGTCTTGTTCGCGGAAAACTGCGCGGGATGTCATGTACCGCGCACCACCCAGGGCGAGGGGCGGTATGTCCAGCACTTGAAAATGATTCCGGTGGAATACATTGGCACCGACCCCGGCGCGGCCAACAACATCGCCGACCACCGCTTCGACCTGACAGCGCTGCAATGGAAGCAGGCGGAACTGGAAAAACTTGATGTAGAACCAAAACCAACCGAACCACTGGACCTGAGCAAAATGTCCGTGGCCAAGGGGCTGGCCTATGTCACCGCCTATGTCCAGGACCGCGCCTATCAAGACGCCAAGGTCACCCCTGCCGAGCGTCCGCAAATGGACGGTTTCGGCCTGCCAATCGGTGTGCGTGAGTTACGGGCATACAAGGCCAGGCCATTGGCGGGTGTATGGGCGACGGCACCGTTTCTGCACAACGGTTCGGTTCCGAGCATCTATCAATTGCTGTCGCCTCAGGATGAGCGTGCGACCACATTCTACAAAGGCACTTTCGAATACGACCCGGGACACCTGGGTTATCGCACCGAAGCCTTCGACAATGCCTTTGTGTTCGACACGCGAATCACCGGCAACCACAACAGCGGTCATGAATTCCGTGCCGGCAAACTCGGCGATGGCGTGATCGGCCGCTGGTTGCAGCCGCAAGAACGCTGGGCACTGCTGGAATACCTGAAAGTGCTGGGCGGCCCGCTGGAAGCGCAATTGCCATGATCACAGACCCAGTCAAAAGGACTCTCCCATGCTGATTACACTCTGGCTACGACTGGGCGCCTTCCTCGGCACGTTATTGCTGTGGTTACTCGGTCTCGGCGTGCTTGGCTGGGCATTGGCCACCGCCTGGTTTGCCTGGCAGCAGCGCGGACCGGTCTCGGCACAGGAGCTGATTCCCGACGGTGAAGCCGCGATGACCCAGGACATCATCCAGACCGCCGTGCGCATCGTCGATCAGCACCGCGAAAGCACCCGCTACCTGCGCGATGCCCACGCCAAGGCCCACGGCTGCGTGAAGGCCGAGGTTCAGGTGCTGCCGGAACTCGCCAGCGAACTGCGCCAGGGGGTGTTCAGCGAGCCGGGCAAAACCTGGCAAGCGACGATGCGCCTGTCCAATGGCAATGCCTACCCGCAGTTCGACAGCATTCGAGACGCCCGGGGCATGGCGATCAAACTGTTCGATGTGCCGGGCAAGCAGTTGTTGAGTGATCAACAGGCGCGAGGCGAACAGGACTTTGTGATGTTCAGCCATCCGAACTTCTTTGTAAGCAATGTCGCCGAGTACCGTCAGAACGTCGCCGCTCAAGCCGACGGTAAAAAGATGATGGCCTTCTTCCCCAGCTGGGATCCGCGCGCCTGGCAGGTTCGCCACTTGTTTATCGCCCTGGCGACACTGTCCCCTGCCCCGCCAAGCCCAACCCGGACGACCTACTTTTCGGTTTCGCCCTACAAATTCGGTGCAGCCAATGCGAAGTTCCGGGTCGCCCCTGACCCGGACAGTTGCCCGGCCTACAACCTGCCGGAACAAAATCGCAAGTTGCCGAACTTTCTGCGCAATGCGCTGAACCAGCAGCTTTCGACCGATCGGGTGCCCGCGTGCTTCGTCTTGCAAATCCAGCGACAGGACGTCAACAAGTACATGCCGATTGAAGACACCAGTATTGAGTGGCGCGAAAGCGATGCGCCCTTCGAGACGGTGGCGCGAATCAAGATTGCGGCGCAGGACTTCGATACACCGGCGCTGAACCTGCAATGCGACAACCAGTCGTTCAATCCCTGGTTCGGCATTGAGGCGCACCGCCCCATCGGCGGGATCAATCGCCTGCGCAAAGCCGTGTACGAAGCCGTCAGCGACTACCGTCACAGCCGCAATGCCGGACTGTAGGAGCGAGCCTGCTCGCGAAAAACCATAGGCGCCGCTGGGTATCTGAAGTCACGCGTTATCGTTCACGACCTGCGCGAGCCAGCTCGCTCCTGCAGAGAGCGGGGAAAGCCAAATCCCAGACAGCAAAAAGCCCGCACTAGGCGGGCTTTCTGTGGAATCTGACGTTCAGTGTTCCAGATTCCGAATATGGCGCAGCGGACGGGACTCGAACCCGCGACCCCCGGCGTGACAGGCCGGTATTCTAACCGACTGAACTACCGCTGCGCGAAACGCTTGAAACGAATGGTGGGTGATGACGGGATCGAACCGCCGACATTCTGCTTGTAAGGCAGACGCTCTCCCAGCTGAGCTAATCACCCTTCGCTTCGTTACGGGACGCATTATGCCACAAGTTTTCGTAAAGTGTTGATTTAATTGAAGTTTTTTCAAATAAATCCGAAAACCGGTAAAACGACACATCCCGCGGGTACAACCGTACAAACTTTGAGGCAGAAAAAAACCCGCGTTTGCGGGTTCTTCCGTGGTGACCTGGCGTTCAGTGATCCAGGTTACCGAATATGGCGCAGCGGACGGGACTCGAACCCGCGACCCCCGGCGTGACAGGCCGGTATTCTAACCGACTGAACTACCGCTGCGCTAAACACTTGAAACGAATGGTGGGTGATGACGGGATCGAACCGCCGACATTCTGCTTGTAAGGCAGACGCTCTCCCAGCTGAGCTAATCACCCTTCGCTTCGGTGTGGCGCGCATTCTACGGAGCGACCTAACCTCTGGCAAGCACTTTTTAAAATAATTTTCTCAGCCCTTCCAAAGGCTTAGAGAAAGGTTGGCCTATGGCACGGCGAAGACAATAATGCCCCCCTTTGTATAAAGGAGAGACTCACCCCATGTGGTTCAAAAACCTGCTTATCTATCGCCTGACCCAAGATCTGCCTGTTGATGCCGAGGCGTTGGAAACTGCACTGGCCACCAAACTGGCGCGCCCATGTGCAAGCCAGGAGTTGACCACCTACGGTTTCGTCGCGCCGTTCGGCAAAGGCGAAGATGCGCCACTGGTACACGTCAGCGGTGACTTCCTGCTGGTGTCCGCCCGCAAGGAAGAACGCATTCTGCCGGGCAGCGTCGTACGTGACGCGGTCAAGGAAAAGGTCGAAGAGATCGAAGCCGAGCAAATGCGCAAGGTCTATAAGAAGGAACGCGATCAGATCAAGGATGAAATCATCCAGGCCTTCCTGCCCCGCGCCTTTATCCGCCGCTCGTCGACCTTCGCCGCCATCGCGCCGAAACAGGGCCTGATCCTGGTCAACTCGGCCAGCCCGAAACGCGCCGAAGACCTGCTGTCGACCTTGCGCGAAGTGATCGGCACCCTGCCGGTGCGTCCACTGACCGTGAAGATGTCCCCGACCGCGACCATGACCGAGTGGGTCACCACCCAGAAAGCCGCGGACGATTTCTTTGTGCTGGACGAGTGCGAACTGCGCGACACCCACGAAGACGGCGGCATCGTGCGTTGCAAGCGCCAGGACCTGACCAGCGAAGAAATCCAGCTGCACCTGAGCACCGGCAAGGTGGTCACGCAACTGTCCCTGGCCTGGCAGGACAAACTGTCGTTCGTCCTCGACGACAAGATGGTGGTCAAGCGCCTGAAGTTCGAAGACCTGCTGCAGGACCAGGCGGAACAGGACGGCGGCGAAGAAGCCCTGGGCCAACTGGACGCCAGCTTCACCCTGATGATGCTGACCTTCGGCGACTTCCTGCCGGCGCTGGTTGAAGCGCTGGGTGGCGAAGAGACGCCGCAGGGGATTTAAAAGCGTGTGATCTCAAACTGTGGGAGCGGGCTTGCTCGCGAAGGCGGAGTGTCAGTCGACATATGAACTGACTGATACTCCGCCTTCGCGAGCAAGCCCGCTCCCACATTTGGTTTTGTGGTGCTACTTAATAAAAAGGATCAAGCCATGCGCGCACTGGCTGCATTGAGTCGTTTTGTCGGCAACACCTTCGCCTACTGGGTACTGATTTTCGCTGTCGTGGCGTTTCTGCAGCCGGCATGGTTCCTCGGCCTCAAAGGCGCCATCGTGCCCCTGCTGGGGCTGGTGATGTTCGGTATGGGCCTGACCCTCAAACTCGAAGACTTCGCCGAAGTCGCTCGCCATCCATGGCGCGTGGCCCTGGGCGTGGTTGCACATTTCGTGATCATGCCGGGCGTGGCGTGGTTGCTCTGCCAGGCATTTCACTTGCCGCCGGAAATTGCCGTCGGCGTGATTCTGGTCGGTTGCTGCCCAAGCGGCACCTCGTCGAACGTGATGACCTGGCTGGCCCGCGGCGACCTGGCGCTGTCGGTGGCCATCGCCGCCGTCACCACCCTCCTCGCCCCGCTGCTGACGCCGGCGCTGATCTGGCTGCTGGCCTCGGCCTGGTTGCCGGTGTCGTTCATGGAGCTGTTCTGGTCGATCCTGCAAGTGGTGCTGTTGCCGATCGTGCTGGGCGTGGTTGCCCAACGGGTGCTCGGCGACAAGGTTCGCCACGCCGTGGACGTGTTGCCGCTGGTCTCGGTAGTGAGCATCGTGATCATCGTCACCGCCGTGGTTGCCGCCAGCCAGGCGAAGATTGCCGAATCCGGCCTGTTGATCATGGCCGTGGTCATGCTGCACAACAGCTTCGGCTACCTGCTGGGGTACTTCACCGGGCGCCTGTTCAAGCTCCCTTTGGCCCAGCGCAAGTCCCTGGCCCTGGAAGTTGGCATGCAGAACTCCGGATTGGGCGCGGCCCTGGCCAGCGCGCACTTCTCGCCACTGGCGGCGGTGCCCAGCGCGCTGTTCAGCGTCTGGCACAACATTTCCGGGGCATTGCTTTCGACGTATTTCCGTCGCATGAGCGAGAAACAGGATCGGGAAATGGCGGCCCAGCAAGTCAGCGACTGATTCGAAACTTGATCCCCAGGTTAATGCTGGGCACTATATTGCGCATCGCGAGGACGACCTCGCGGCTCGATCGAGTCATTAATCAGGGGACGACCCCGTCAGACGATGGAGGTCTTCATGTCCTGGATCATTCTGTTTTTCGCCGGCCTGTTCGAAGTGGGCTGGGCCGTCGGCCTCAAGTACACCGACGGCTTCACCCGCCCGCTCCCCACTGTCTTGACCGTTGCGGCCATGGCGATCAGCCTTGGCCTGCTCGGCCTTGCCATGAAGGAATTGCCGCTGGGTACGGCCTATGCGATCTGGACCGGTGTCGGCGCCGTTGGCACGGTGATCGCCGGGATCATTCTGTTCGGCGAGTCCATGGCGCTGGTGCGGTTGGCGAGTGTGGCGTTGATCATTTTCGGGCTCGTTGGCCTGAAGGTCAGCGCTTAGGCCGCTGACGCCATCGCTGGCAAGCCAGCTCCTACAGGTTTCGTGCACTCCCACACATGTGGAGTACACCATCAATTCCTGTGGGAGCGGGCTTGCTCGCGAAGAGGCCAGCACAGCCTCCGGCTATCTGACTGCCCCGCGCAACTCCCCCACCAACGCCTGCAACTTCGCCGGCTCCGCCACCTCAACCGCCACCGCCGGCCCCGCCACCAGGGTCACCCGCGACCACAACCGGCGAAACAGCCCCTTGCCCGGATCGCGACTGAAGAAACTCCCCCACAACCCTTGCAAGGCCAGCGGGATCACCGGCACCGGCGTCTCTTCGAGAATCCGCGTCAAGCCGCCCTTGAACTCATTCATCTCGCCATCGGCGGTCAACTTACCCTCGGGGAAGATGCACACCAGCTCACCCTCCTTCAGATACCGGGCAATGCGTGTGAAGGCCTTTTCGTAGATCTGGATATCTTCATGACGCCCCGCGATAGGAATCGTCCCCGCGGTACGGAAGATGAAGTTCAGCACCGGCAGATTGTAGATCTTGTAATACATCACAAAGCGAATCGGCCTACGCACCGCGCCGCCAATCAGCAAGGCGTCGACGAACGATACGTGGTTGCACACCAGCAGCGCCGCGCCTTCATCGGGGATCAGATCCAGGTTGCGGTGCTCGACGCGGTACATGGAATGGCTGAGCAGCCAGATCATGAAACGCATGGTGAACTCGGGGACGATCTTGAAGATGTAGGCGTTGACGCCGATGTTCAGCAACGACACCACCAGGAACAGCTGCGGGATCGACAGCTTGGCCACGCTCAGCAAGACGATCGAGACAATCGCCGATACCACCATGAACAACGCGTTGAGGATGTTGTTGGCGGCAATCACCCGCGCCCGTTCGTTCTCCGCGGTTCGTGACTGGATCAGCGCGTACAGCGGCACGATGTAGAAACCGCCGAAGACGCCCAGGCCGAGGATGTCGAACAACACCAGCCAGGTATGGCCGAAACCGAGAATCTCAATCCAGCCATGGCCGGCGGCGCTGTCCGGAATACCGCCGGAATGCCACCACAGCAGCAGGCCGAAAACGGTCAGGCCAAACGAGCCGAACGGCACCAGGCCAATCTCGACCTTGCGTCCGGAGAGCTTCTCGCAAAGCATCGAACCCAACGCGATGCCGACCGAGAACACCGTCAGAATCAGCGTCACCACGGTTTCGTCGCCGTGCATCCATTCCTTGGCATAGGCCGGGATCTGCGTCAGGTAAATCGCCCCGACAAACCAGAACCACGAGTTGCCGACAATCGAGCGCGACACCGCCGGCGTTTGCCCCAGGCCCAGTTTCAACGTGGCCCAGGACTGGCTGAAGATGTTCCAGTTCAGGCGCATTTGCGGCGTGGCGGCCGCTGCGCGAGGAATGCTGCGGCTGGCCAGGTAGCCGAGTACGGCAATGCCGATGATTGCCGTGGACACCACCGGCGCGTAATGCGCCGAAGACATCATGACCCCGGCGCCAATGGTGCCGGCGAGGATCGCCAGGAACGTGCCCATTTCCACCAGGCCGTTGCCGCCCACCAGCTCATCTTCATGCAGCGCTTGCGGCATGATCGAGTACTTCACCGGCCCCAACAGCGCCGAATGGGTGCCCATGGCGAACAGCGCCACCAGCATCAACGAGAGGTGATCGAACATGAAGCCGACGGCGCCGATCGCCATGATGGCGATTTCCCCCAGCTTGATCAGGCGGATCAACGCGTCCTTGGCGAACTTTTCCCCGAATTGCCCGGCCAGCGCCGAGAACAGGAAAAACGGCAGGATGAACAGCAGCGCGCACAGGTTGACCCAGATCGAGCGGTCACCTTCGATGCTCAGCTTGTACAGAATGGCGAGGATCAACGACTGCTTGAATACGTTGTCGTTGAACGCCCCGAGGGACTGGGTGATGAAGAACGGCAGGAAGCGCCGGGTGCGCAGCAAGGTGAACTGTGAGGGGTGACTCATCTTCCATGTTTCCCTGAATGAGGTAACGAGTGGCCGGGATTCCTTTATTGGAATATCAAAAATCGATCCAGGCCACACATTACCCAATCTTTGCCGGTTATTTCTTCAATCCGGCAATGCACGGCGAGACAAACAGCTCACCACGCCAGGCGCCCAGCACCGTGCGCTTGCCGACGATCAGCCACATCGCGGCCAGCAACGCCACCAGCACGCAGCCAAACACGCTGAAAAACGTCAGGTTCAAGGTACTGGCCAGTTTCAACGTCGCCAGGGAATAGACGCCCAACGGGAAGGTGAAGCCCCACCAGCCGAGGTTGAAGGGAATGCCGGCACGCAGGTAGCGCCCGGTGATCAGCAGCGCCATCAGCATCCACCACAGGCCGAAGCCCCACAGGGTGATGCCGGCCACCAGGCCCAATCCCGCAGCGATCTCACCGACTCCCGGCATACCGTTGGCCGCGAAAATGAGTGGTGCATCGCCGCCGAGCACCAGCATGCCCAATGCACCTGTGCCGATCGGGCCAAGAGCCAGCCAGCTTGAGGCGGCCATGTTTTCGTGGGGCAGCTTATGCAGGGCCATGCGCAACAAGAGAATGGTCAGGATGCTGAAAGCCACCGGCAGGGAAAAGGCCCAGAGCACGTAGCTGGTCACCAGCACCACCAGTTGCGAGTGGGCGTCGGCCAGGTGCGGCGCCAGCAAACCACCGCTGGCTGCCGCGACTTCTGCCGCGACCACCGGCAACAGCCAGACGGCGGTCATCTGGTCGATGCTGTGCTCCTGACGGGTGAACATCATGTAGGGAATCAGCACGCCGCAGGCCAGCGACATGGCCACATCCAGCCACCACAACATCTCGGCGATGTGGATCATACCGTCGCCCCAGCGCGGCAGACCGAACACCAGGAAGCCGTTGATGATGGTCGCCAGGCCCATGGGGATGGTGCCGAAAAACATCGAGACCGTGGAGTGGCCGAAGATCCGTCGTGCCTCGTCGAAAAACAGCAGCCAACGCGCCGCGTACAGCGCCGTAAACAGCAGAAACAGGGCGATGTTGAACAGCCAAAGGGCTTCGGCGAACGCGTGCAACGCGGGCATGGCGACCGGCAATTGTGCCAGCGCCAACGCCAGCACGCCGGTGCCCATGGTGGCCGCGAACCAGTTGGGGGTGAACTGGCGGATCACCTCGCGGGGATGCTGCAAGTGACTGAAAGGTTTGATTCCGGGCTTGATGCTATTGGCGCATGTCATGGCGAACTCCTGTCCTCTCGTGAGGTGGAGCCCATGTTAGATCCGAATCGAATATCTATATAACGGGTAATATCTCTATATCTTATCGATATAACCTATATAGAGTCAGACACTGCCTTCCGATTCGACCACCAATATCCGCGCCGGCCCTACAGGATGCGCCACATGCTCGGTGCCCACCGAGGCATAAAAAATGTCGCCGACCTCCAGCAAGACATCCCGCTCCACCCCCAATTCGCGATAACGCATCTGCACCTGGCCATCCAGTACGACAAACACTTCTTCGCCATCGTTTGTGTGCCATTTGTAGGGTTGATCGGTCCAGTGCAGCCGCGTGGTGATGCCGTTCATGTTGGCGATGTCCAGCGCGGCCCAGGCACGCTCGCCCGTGAACGACTTACTGCGGATGATCTTCATGGTCCGGTCCTTCGATTGAGCAGAGTGAGCGCCAAGGCTAACTCAATTTTACAAGTTGGCCTCGCAGGCCTTGGCCGAACGTGATCGCAATAAACTCGCCATTGCGCTGAGGGCCAGCACAATCAATACCGCGCCATAACCATCGGTCGTTGCCACCAGACCAAAATTCCGCGCCAGATTGCCGGCCAGCAGTGCCGGCAGGCAGAACGCCAGGTAACTGAGCACGTAATACGCCGACATCAGACCCGCGCGCTCATGGGGCAAAGCCAGCGGCACCAGACTGCGCACCGCCCCGAGGAAACCGGCGCCGAAGCCGCAACCGGCGACCAGCGTGCCGAGGAAAAACAACGGCAAACTGGCGCTATGCACGCCCAGTAAAATCAGGACGACTCCCACCGGCAGCGCACAGGCGCCCAGTTGCAGCGCCTTGGTCGCAGCCTGATTGCGCAGCGTGTAAATCATCAGGGCACCGGTCACCGTCAATGCGGCGACGGTCGCCCCGCCAATCAGGTTCGACGTTGAACCGGTCGCCGTGCGCACCAATGAAGGTGCCAGCGACGCGTAAAATCCGCCCAGCGCCCAAGTCGCCGTGTTGAGCGGCAACACCCGCCATAACGTCACCCGCGCCTGGACCGGCACATGCAGGGTGGGTCGCAATGATGCCCAGGCCCCAGACTGGCGCGTGACGCTCTCCGGTAGACGCCAGACCCATACGGCCTGCATCGCGAACAGCACAAGTAACAACCAATAGGTCAAGTGCAACGGCGCCGGAGCAAACTCGGCCAGCAAACCACAGCCCAGTCCACCCAGGGCCATGCCGAGCAACGGCGCGACGCTATTGACCAACGGCCCTTGCTGTCGGTCGGTGTCGAGCAGCGTTGCACTCAAGACCGCAGTCGCCATGCCCGTCGCGAAGCCTTGCAGTACCCGGGCACTGATCAACCAGGCGACGCTATCGGCGTAGATAAACAGCAGCATCGCCAGGATGTTCAGCACCACCGCGGTAAAAATCACCGGCTTGCGCCCCAGGTAATCCGACAGCGAGCCGACCGTCAGCAACGCGGCCAGCAGGCTGAGGGCGTATACGGCGAAAATCAGGGTCAGCATCGCTGCCGAAAACTGCATCTGCTCCTGGTACAGGTGATACAGCGGCGTCGGCGCAGTGGAGGCGGCGAGGAAACTGAGCAGCGTAATCGCCAGAAACCACAGGCTGGCACGGTTTGAATGAGAACTGGACATGGGCACACTCCGCAAAAGCTAACTTTTTGCTTTTGCGGAGTGTGCTGCTGGATTTCTCTTAAAGCAAATTCTTTGTGTTAAGGTCCAAAGCATGGCTTTTACAGGAATCACAGGATGACAGCTCCGACCTTACGCCCAGGCGGGCGCAGTGCGCGGGTACAAGAGTCGATTCATGCGGCCGTGCGCCAGCTCCTCGAGGAGCAGGACCGCGCCAGCGTGACCGTGCCGCAAATCGCTGCGCGCGCGGGCGTCACGCCGTCAACCATCTATCGACGCTGGGGTGATGTGTCGGCGCTGCTGGCCGACGTCGCCCTCGCCCGCATGCAGCCCGACAACCAGCCGATCAATACCGGTAGCCTGCACGGCGATATTCGGGCCTGGGCGGAACAGTACCTGGACGAAATGAGCTCCGAGCCTGGCCGCAACATGCTGTACGACGTGCAGGCGGCGTTGAAGCCGAGTTACTGCGCGACCATCATTGGCGGGCAGTTGCAGACAATCCTCGACCGTTATCCCAACGAACCCGTACGGGGTGTCGATCGAATGATCAACCTGATCGCGGCGCCCATCGTGTTCCGCATCCTGTTTTCCGAGGCGCCGCTTGAGGTTGAAGAGCTGCATCGGTTGATCGAGATTGCATTGAGTCAGTAATACCGCCATTCGCGAGCAAGCCCGCTCCCACATTCGACTGTGTTCCTACAGATAAACACGGTCGAATGTGGGAGCGGGCTTGCTCGCGAAAGGTCCCTCCCAAACACTGAAGATCCATCTGACATCTCCCTGCGACACCCCGCCACGCCACGACCTTGGTCGACACTGACTAACGCTGGCGGTCGTGCGAGACTGTCTGTCCGGGCGGGAGGCTCGGATGTCTTTTGTCTGGAGTCCCCATGTCGCTGTCCACCGGGCTGATCGCCGCCGTCGCCCTGGCCTATATGGCCATCATGTTCGCCATCGCCTTCTATGGCGACCGTCGCAGTGCGCCCTTGCCGCCGCGAGTGCGAGCCTGGGTGTACAGCCTGTCGCTGGCGGTCTATTGCACCAGCTGGACCTTCTTCGGCGCCGTGGGCCAGGCCGCCGAACAGCTCTGGTCGTTTCTGCCGATCTACCTCGGGCCGATCCTGTTGCTGGTTGGCGCACCGTGGGTCCTGCAAAAAATGGTGATGATCAGTAAACAGGAGAACATCACCTCGATCGCCGACTTCATCGCCGCACGCTATGGCAAATCCCAGTCACTGGCGGTGGTGGTGGCGCTGATCTGCCTGGTCGGCGTGCTGCCCTATATCGCATTGCAGCTCAAAGGCATCGTGCTCGGCGTGAACCTGCTGATCGGCGCCGGCGCCGACGCCATGGGCACCCGCGCCCAGGACACCGCGCTGATCGTGTCGCTGGTGCTGGCGCTGTTCACCATTGTCTTCGGTACCCGCAACCTCGACGCCACGGAGCACCACCGTGGCATGGTGCTGGCGATTGCCTTCGAATCACTGGTCAAACTGTTCGCGTTTCTCGCCGTCGGCGCTTTCGTGACCTACGGCCTGTACGACGGTTTCGACGACCTGTTCGACCAGGCCATGCTGGCGCCGCGGCTCGAACAGTACTGGAAGGAAACCATCAACTGGCCGTCGATGGTGGTACAGACCGGTGTGGCGATGATGGCGATCATTTGCTTGCCGCGGCAGTTCCACGTGACCGTTGTCGAGAACATCGATCCCCAGGATCTGCGCCTGGCCAAATGGGTTTTCCCGGCCTACCTCGCCCTCGCGGCATTGTTTGTCGTGCCGATCGCCCTGGCCGGCCAGATGCTGCTGCCCAGTTCGGTGTTGCCTGACTCGTTCGTCATCAGCCTGCCCCTGGCCCAGGCGCATCCGGCGCTGGCCCTGCTGGCGTTTATCGGTGGCGCATCGGCGGCCACCGGCATGGTGATCGTGGCCAGCGTGGCGCTGTCGACCATGGTCTCCAACGATATGCTGTTGCCCTGGTTGCTGCGTCGCAACAACGCCGAGCGCCCGTTCGAAGTGTTCCGCCAGTGGATGCTGTCGGTGCGCCGCGTCAGCATCGTGGTCATTCTGCTGCTGGCCTATGTCAGCTATCGCCTGCTGGGCTCGACCGCCAGCCTGGCGACCATCGGCCAGATTGCCTTCGCCGCCGTGACCCAACTGGCCCCCGCCATGCTCGGGGCGCTGTACTGGAAGCAGGCCAACCGTCGCGGCGTTTTCGCAGGCCTCGCCGCGGGCACGTTCCTGTGGTTCTACACCTTGATCCTGCCGATTGCCGCCCTGAGCCTCGGCCTGTCCTTGAGCACATTCCCGGGCCTGGCCTGGCTGCACAGCAATCCACTGAACCTGCCGATCACCCCGCTGACCCAAGGCGTGGTGCTGTCGCTGGCCGGCAACTTCACGCTGTTCGCCTGGGTCTCGGTGCTGTCGCGTACCCGGGTTTCCGAGCACTGGCAGGCGGGCCGCTTCATCGGCCAGGAAATCAGTGCCCGCCCCAGCGCACGCTCGATGCTTTCAGTGCAGATCGACGACCTGCTGCAACTGGCAGCGCGCTTCGTCGGCGAAGAACGCGCCCGTCAAAGCTTCATCCGCTTTGCCTATCGCCAGGGCAAAGGCTTCAATCCGAACCAGAACGCCGACAGTGAATGGATCGCCCATACCGAACGCTTGCTGGCGGGTGTGCTCGGTGCCTCTTCAACCCGCGCGGTGGTAAAAGCCGCCATTGAAGGCCGGGAGATGCAACTGGAGGACGTCGTGCGCATCGCCGACGAAGCCTCGGAGGTGTTGCAGTTCAACCGTGCCTTGCTGCAAGGCGCCATCGAGAACATCACCCAGGGCATCAGCGTGGTCGACCAGTCGCTGAAACTGGTGGCCTGGAACCGTCGCTATCTGGATTTGTTCAACTACCCGGATGACCTGATCAGAGTCGGCCGGCCCATCGCCGACATCATTCGCCACAATGCCGAGCGCGGCCTGTGCGGTCCCGGCGAAGCCGAAGTGCACGTTGCGCGCCGCCTGCACTGGATGCGCCAGGGCCGCGCACATACCTCCGAGCGCCTGTTCCCCAATGGCCGGGTGATCGAGCTGATCGGCAACCCGATGCCGGGCGGTGGCTTCGTCATGAGTTTCACCGACATTACCGCCTTCCGCGAAGCCGAGCAGGCGCTGACCGAGGCCAACGAAGGCCTGGAGCAACGGGTCACCGAACGCACCCACGAATTGTCGCAGCTCAACGTCGCCCTGACTGAAGCCAAGGGCACTGCCGAGGCGGCCAACCAGTCCAAGACCCGTTTCCTCGCGGCCGTCAGCCATGACTTGATGCAA
Organism: Pseudomonas sp. P5_109; assembly: GCF_034009455.1. NCBI lineage: Bacteria > Pseudomonadati > Pseudomonadota > Gammaproteobacteria > Pseudomonadales > Pseudomonadaceae > Pseudomonas > Pseudomonas sp. P5_109. Next base: position 1,908,359 of record NZ_CP125380.1, on the reverse strand, counting down.
CCTTTGAATGCGGCGCGGCTGTTCTCCGCCGCCCTCTCCCATCAGGACGATGGTTTGTCCGGCGAAGCGCAGAAACTGGTCGGGCACCTGGACAGCTCGCTGCGCTCTGCCGAGGATTTGATCAGCGACCTGCTGGACATTTCCCGCCTGGAGAACGGCAAGATCAACCCGAATCGCCAGCCGTTCGCGATCAACGAACTGTTCGACACCCTCGGCACCGAGTTCAAGGTGTTGGCGCAAGAACAAAAACTGGAGTTCCGCGTGCGTGGCAGCGCGCTGCGGGTCGACAGCGACGTCAAACTGCTGCGACGGATTTTGCAGAACTTCCTGACCAATGCTTTCCGCTACGGCAAAGGGCCGGTGCTACTGGGGGTTCGCCGGCACAAGGAACAACTGAGCCTGGAAGTCTGGGATCGCGGGCCGGGTATTCCGGAAGATAAACAGCAGGTGATTTTCGAAGAGTTCAAGCGCCTCGACAGCCACCAGACACGGGCCGAAAAAGGCCTCGGCCTGGGACTGGCTATTGCCGACGGACTTTGTCGCGTGCTCGGTCATACCTTGCGTGTACGCTCCTGGCCGGGGCGCGGTAGTGTATTCAGCGTCAGCGTGCCGCTGGCCCGGGCGCAAACAGCAGCGCCGGTCAAAGTCGCCGAGCTCAATGGCAAATTGCTCAATGGCGCGCAGGTGCTGTGTATCGACAACGAGGACAGCATCCTGATCGGCATGAACAGCCTGCTCAGCCGCTGGGGTTGCCAGGTCTGGACCGCGCGCAATCGCGAGGAATGTGCCGCATTGCTTGGCGAAGGCATGCGCCCACAATTGGCGCTGGTGGATTACCACCTCGATCATGGCGAGACTGGAACCGATTTGATGGCCTGGTTGCGCACGCAAATGGGCGAGCCGGTTCCCGGGGTGGTGATCAGCGCCGATGGCCGGCCGGAGACGGTTGACCTGGTGCACGCCGCGGGGCTGGACTATCTGGCCAAACCGGTGAAACCGGCGGCGTTGCGGGCGTTGTTGAGCCGATATTTGCCGTTGTAACGCAGCCTCCTGTGGCGAGGGGGCTTGCCCCCGTTCGGCTGCGCAGCAGTCGTCACATCGACAACGTGCTCTACCTGAAGAGACTCGTTGAATGATTTGGGGCCGCTGCGCGACCCAACGGGGGCAAGCCCCCTCGCCACAGGGTCCGCGCTACTCCGGCAACTCGACCAACCCATCCACATCGGTCATCGCCCGCTCCAGCAAGTCCGCCGGCAGGCTCTTGCTCGCCCGCGCGCCCAGCAGCTTGAGTTGTTCACTGCGACTGACCAGGTTGCCGCGGCCCTCTGTCAGCTTGTTGCGTGCCGAGCTGTAGGCCTTGTCCAGTTGCTGCAGGCGATTGCCGACCTCGTCCAGATCCTGAATGAACAGCACGAACTTGTCGTACAGCCACCCGGCCCGCTCGGCGATTTCCCGGGCATTCTGGCTCTGGCGCTCCTGCTTCCACAGGCTGTCGATGACGCGCAGGGTCGCCAACAACGTGGTGGGGCTGACAATCACGATGTTGCGGTCGAATGCCTCCTGGAACAGCGTCGGTTCAGCCTGCAACGCGGCAGAAAACGCTGCCTCGATCGGCACGAAAAGCAACACGAAATCCAGGCTGTGCAAACCATCGAGGCGTTTGTAATCCTTGCCCGCCAGGCCCTTGACGTGATTGCGCAACGACAGCACGTGCTGCTTGATGGCGATCTGGCCGATGGCCTCGTCCTCAGCCGCCACGTACTGCTGATAGGCCGTCAGGCTGACCTTGGAATCGACCACCACCTGCTTGTCACCCGGCAGGTAAATGATCACGTCCGGCTGGAAGCGTTCGCCATCGGGCCCCTTGAGATTGACCTGAGTCTGGTATTCGCGGCCCTTCTCCAGCCCCGCATGCTCAAGCACGCGCTCAAGAATCAGTTCGCCCCAATTGCCCTGGGTCTTCTGCCCTTTCAAGGCACGGGTCAGGTTGGTGGCTTCATCGCTCAAGCGCAAATTCAGCTGTTGCAGGCGCTCCAGCTCCTTGGCCAGGGAGAAACGTTCGCGAGCCTCGTTTTGATAGCTTTCCTCGACACGTTTTTCGAAAGACTGGATGCGTTCCTTGAGTGGATCGAGCAACTGCCCCAGGCGCTGCTGACTGGTTTCGGCAAAACGCTGCTCGCGCTCATCGAAAATTTTCCCCGCCAGCTCGGCAAACTGCGCGCGCAACTCGTCCCGCGAACCTTGCAGGTCGCTGAGTCTCTGCTGATGACTGTCCTGTTGCTCGCGCAATTCGGCGTTGAGCGAGGCGGCCTGGGCATCCAGGCGGCGCAGTTCGGCTTCTTTGCCGGCGCGTTCGATATTCCAGGCATGGGCGGCGTCCCGGGCGTCGTCGCGCTCGATCTGCAACAGTTCGACTTCACGACGCAGCGCAGCCAGATCAGCCTGTTTCGCGGCGTTGGCCAGAGACAGGTCAGCGATTTCGTCGCGGCTGGATTCGAGCTGTGCGTTCAATCCGTCCTGCGCCAGTTGCGCCGTGGCCAGGCGCTCTTGCAGCAGCGCGACATCGGCTTGCGTGCTGCTGGCCCGACGCTGAAGTTGCCAGGCCAACACCAGCAGAGGCAACGCAGCCGCTGCCAGACCCAGCAATACGCTGGTCAAGTCCATTGCCATAGCCACTCCTGCCATTCGGATAAAGCCTGAAGGTTAACCAAGGCGTCCGGTCTTGGACAGCTCAGTCTTCGATCAGCCCCAGTTCCTGTTGAGCACGGCGATCGCCTGCCCGGGCGGCCTGACGCAGCAGGTCCTGGCCGATCCGGCGGTCCCGGGCATTCCCGCATTCGCGACACATCAACTGGCCAAGGCGGCTTTGCGCAGCCACCACGCCTTCACGGGCCGGTTGCTTGAGCAGGCGTCCAGCGATGTGTTTGACGTTACGGTTTTCACCCAGATGCGGACTGTCCAACAGCCACTCCGCCACGCGCATGGAAAAGCGCTTGGTAGGGGCAACAGAAGGCGGTGTGGAGGAAGAGGAAACGGGGGCTGAGCGAAACTTCATAAAGCACTGTGGGGCAGATCGGAAGGCGCGCAACTTTACTCTCTTTTTCTTACAGGTAAAGCTGAAAATATCTCGGCACGCCCGTCCTAGAGCAAGCGCTCGGGACAATCCACAGAAGCTGTGGATAACTCAGTGGACAACCGCCCCTGAACTCGCTCAAAGCCCTGTGGAATGGGGCTCGCAGTCAAACTGACGATTTTTTCACCAGTAAAAAAAAGCGATGTTTTTCATTGACTTAAATTTTGGTTACAGGCAGCCACTGAGCTTGAACGGGAGATGACAGCAGGGTGACAGGCTCTGCAACTAATGTGCACAAGTGCCTTCCCGGCGGTTATATCGATGCGCTTTTTCGGCGCATTTTTTGCTCTGCCTGGGGATAAACGCTGGCAAAGCCGGCATTTAGACCGATGCGCGGCTGAAAATCTCCATGACCAATGGTCGGATTCAGACCGGACACAGGGGCAAATCAATCCGTTTTGGAAATCTTTTCGCTAGCACACTTCCATTCGCCAGTTCAATCCGTTATTATCCGCGGCGTTAGTACCAAGCTGAAAGTCAATTCTGGTCGAACAAATCCCCCCGGGTCAGCCTTCCCAACGGAAGCCTCCACCGAACAAGCGGGATCGACCACCTCGATGGTTTCCAGGTAAATCTTGCGCCGACACAACCTTTGAATCGAAAACAAAGGCTGTTGCTCCGCCTGCTTACTCTGCTCGAACCAACCTGCAAATTGATCAGGATCTTCACCCCGGGCCCAGAACCTTTGCCCTTGATGTGTTGCCTGCCCTCCTAAGTACCTACCTGCCAGCCCAAGCGCGCCAACTTATCAGCGCTTCAAACTGGCTGCTTTGTTCCAGTCGGGTTCTTCGTACGATCAATGGTGATCGACGTTACTGGAACGTTTTAACGTTGCACGGTTCTTATCCGTGTCATTTGTAGGAACACCCAATAATGTCTACTCAAATCCACACTCAGGATGCCATTCGCACCCTAACCAACGCTTTTGCACCAATGAACTGCCTGATCATGGCCGCTCGCAAAGGCTGCTTCAGCTTCACCCTGGTCAACGAACACGGCATCGCTCGTCACAGCGAACGCCTGTACCCCGATCAATACTCCAGCGCCGAGCCGCTGCAGGCCGTGATCGAGCGTACCCGTCAGGCACTGGTTGCCTGAGACGCCAGAAAGGCTGAAAAACCAAAAGCCCCGCCCGAAAAGCGGGGCTTTTTATTGCCCGATGTTTCCCTTTCCTCGAATCACGACTAAGCACGATCCGATATAACGGTTATAACTGGTCGCTGGAAATATTTTAAAAACAGTCCTTTACAGCGCGAATATGACACTACACTTCAACTCAAGCGGCTTGACCCGCTTGCGGCGAGCCTGAGTCGATTCACAGCTGCCAAGCCCCCCCTTTCAGGTATCGCCGTCCAATTCAGGTTTTTCGAGGGTTATATGGGTATCGCTGCCAGCGAACTGTGCCGCTACGTGATTCGTCCGACATTGATCTACCTCGGACGCCATAGCGCTACTGCCGAATCCCTGCTGCTGGGCATTGCCGCCAGCCAGTCGGCCCTTGGTTCCGCCCTGCATGACCGCCGTGGGCACGGCCTGTACCGCATCGCCGAGCCCCGCCACCAGGCCCTTTGGGACCATTACCTGGCCCTTGATCCGGAACGTGCGAGCCTGGTCCGCGGCCTGGCCAGCCAGCATGCGTTTCTCAGCGGCCCGCACCTCGAATTGACCGTCAACCTGCGTTACGCCACAGCCATCGCCTGGCTGCTGGTTGAAGAACAGAACACCCCCCTCCCCGCTCCGGATGATTTGTTGGGCATGGCCAGAATCTGGCGCCAGACATTTCAGCCACAGGGGCGTCTGCGTGATTTCACTTGCGCCTGGCAAACCTGTGTTTCACCGCTGAATCAGGTAGCCTGCTGACACTTCTGGATCCAAAGATCGCGCAACACGCAGCGATTCTGGTCGGATTGTCCTACAAAACCGCTCTAACTCAAGCCATACAGCCTATGGCGCTGGGACGAAAATGTTGGTAATTTTCGCCCCGGTGATCACCAGGAGTTCTAATAATGAAAAAAGTAATGCTCAAATCCACCATTAGCCTCGCCGTTGCCATGGCATCCACCCAGATCTTTGCAGCTGGCTTTGCCATCAACGAACACAGCATCAGCGGGATGGGGACTGGGTACGCCGGGCGATCTTCTTCTGCCGATGACGCAAGTACTGTTTATGGCAACCCTGCCGGCATGTCGCGCATCAAGCGCGAACAGGTTACCGGTGGCGTTGCATTCCTCGATGCAAAAACCGATATCAGCCACGCCAGCTCCAGCCCTAACAGCGGTAGCAACGATGGCGACATGGTGCCCTTCACCACCGTACCTATGGGCTTCTACGTCAAGCCAATCGACGAGCATTGGGCATTCGGTGTAGGCGTGTACGTGCCATTCGGCCTGATTACCGACTACGAAAACGGCTTTGCCGGTCGCTATTTCGGCAGCAAGTCCGAAGTGCAAATCGTCACCCTGCAGCCAACCGTCAGCTACGCCTTCAACGACAAGGTGTCGATCGGTTTCGGCCCGACCATCAACCGCATCGATGGCACGCTGGAATCCAACCTGTCGATCACTCAGGCGGCGCCGGACGGCAAGGTCAAGATCAAGGGTGATGACACCGCGCTGGGCTACAACATCGGCGTGCTGGTGCAAGCGACCGATACCACCCGCCTGGGTCTGACTTACCACTCGAAAGTCGACTACAAGCTCGAAGGCGATACCAAGGTCAACTACGGCGTGCTGGGCGCAATCGGTCTGGGTGCCAACCAGAAGTACGATGCATCGCTGAAGATCACCACGCCTGAATCCGTGGACTTCTCGGTCACCCAGGTGCTGAACGACAGGTGGACCGCTTACGCGGGTACCACCTGGACCCGCTGGAGCCAGCTGGAAAAAATCACCGTCAAGAACGATGGCGTACAACCGGTGCTGGCTGGTCAGTTCGGTGAAATTACCGAAGAGCAAAACTGGCACGACACCTGGGCTTACGCCATTGGTACTTCCTACCAGCTGAACAAGGAATGGGTCCTGCGTACCGGTCTGTCTTTCGATCAGTCGCCGACCAACAACGTCGACCGCTCGCCACGCATCCCTACTGGCGACCGGACCATCTTCAGCATCGGTGCCGGCTGGAGCCCGACCGAAGACCTGACCATCGACGTCGCCTACTCGTACCTGAAGGAAGAGTCGGTCAATATCAGAAACGAAAACGATCGTGGCCAGACCTACGATTCCAAGTATGAAAACTCGGCAAACGGTTTCGGTGTTGGCGCAACCTACCGCTTCTGATGCTGCATGGCGGGGTTGACCCCTCGCCCACAAAAAAGCCCCGTTCGGGTGACCGACACGGGGCTTTTTTGTGGCTTTCGATCAGGGTTTCAGCGGCGCGGAAGCAATGGCCTTTTCCACTGCGGCCAGAAACTCGGGGTCGTTCGGTTTGGTCAGGCTGGAAAAGCTGGCTATCACGTTACCCTGGCGGTCGATCACATACTTGTAGAAATTCCACTTCGGTGCGCTGCTCTGCCTGGCCAGTACCTGAAACAGATGGGTGGCGCCGTCGCCACGTACCTTCTGCGGCTCAGACATGGTGAACGTCACACCATAGTTGGCATAGCAGACTTTCGCGGTCTCGGCGCTGTCCCTGGACTCCTGCTTGAAGTCGTTGGACGGCACACCCAACATTTCCAGGCCTTGCCCCTTGTAGCGCTGATTGAGCGCTTCAAGGCCCTCGAACTGCGGCGCGAAACCGCAGAAGCTCGCGGTGTTGATCACCACCAGCGGTTTGTCGGCATAACGCTGGCACAGGTCGATGGACTCCTTGGCCCGCAGTTTCGGCAGCGAGCCCTGCAGCACCTCAGGGCAATCTGCGGCCCAGGTCAGTCCTGACAACGCCATCAGCAACGCGGGAACGGCACACCAGCGTTTGAGCATCTCGAGCATCCTTGAACAATCGTCAAAGCTCGACGTTACTCGCCATCCCCGCATGCTAGCAAGCCTGCTGCTAGCAGATGCTCATGCCCAACTGCATAAGCGCCAACCCGCCCTGATGCCAGCCCCACCACGCCAGGGCGAGCAGCAACGCGCCGACGGCAAGCACCGTGATTCGTGGCCAAAGACTGTTCATGTCGCACTCAATTGTGTTTGCAGGCGCGCCACCGGCCGTTCACGCACTGGCCAGTTCAGGGCGGCAGCCATCAGGCTCAGCAGAATCGCGACCTGCCAGATCAAGTCATAGCTGCCGGTACGGTCGTACACCACGCCACCCAGCCAGCCGCCCAGGAACGAACCGAGCTGGTGAAACAGGAAAACTATCCCACCGAGCATGGACAGGTTTCGTACACCAAACAAGGTCGCCACCGTACCGTTGGTCAATGGCACCGTCGACAGCCACAGGAAGCCCATCGCCATGCCGAACAGATAAGCCGTGGTGGTCGTCACCGGCGCCCACAGGAACAACGCAATGACCACCGCCCGCAGCAAGTACAGACCGGTAAGCAAACGCGGCTTGGACATGCGCCCGCCGAGCCATCCAGCCGTATAAGTGCCGAAGATATTGAACAGGCCGATCAGCGCCAGCACCGTGGTGCCGACCGTCGCCGGAAGGTGTTGATCCACCAGATAGGCCGGCAGGTGCACGCCGATGAACACCACCTGGAATCCGCACACAAAAAAGCCGAACGCCAGCAGCCAGAATCCGGAGTGGGAACAGGCTTCACGCAGGGCTTCGCCAAGGGTTTGTTCGTGACCCAGGACGGGCAGCGGCTTGTCCTTGAGCATGCTCACCAGCGGCACGATCAACGCCACCAGCAAACCCAGCGCCATCAGCGCCGCGGACCAGCCAAGCCATCCGATCAGACCGAGCGTGCCGGGCAGCATCGCGAACTGGCCGAACGAACCGGCCGCACTGGCGATCCCCATGCCCATGCTGCGTTTTTCCGCCGGTACTGCGCGGCCGACCACCCCCAGAATCACCGAGAACGAGGTACCGGACAGTCCGATGCCGATCAGCAGGCCGGCGCTCAGGGACAGGGTCACCGCCGAGTCGGAGAGCCCCATGCAAATCAGTCCGACTGCGTACAGGACGCCACCGATCAGCACCACTTTCGCCGCGCCGAAGCGGTCAGCCAGGGCGCCGGTAAACGGCTGGGCGAGGCCCCAGATCAGGTTCTGCAAGGCGATGGCGAAGGCAAAGACTTCACGACCCCAGCCGAACTCGGCGCTCATTGGTGCCAGAAACAGCCCGAAGCCATGTCGAACCCCAAGAGACAACGCAAGGATCAGCGCACTCCCCAACAGAACCCAGCCGCATGTACGCCACATCGATGTCATTGTTGTACTCCGGTAGCGGGTATATACCCGCGTATAATTGGAAAAACCGGCGTCATGCCAGTTCGTCCAGCAACTTCAATAAGATTTCGCGCTTCTCGACACCCAGGCGATCGATCAAGCGCTGCTGAGCGGCTTCCCAGGCCGGCAAGGCAGCCTTCAGGCGCTCCGCCCCGGCCTCGGTCAGCAGGACGATGCGATTACGCATGTCCTCACCCTCGACCAGCGTCACCAGGCCTTCACCCTCCAGCACCCGCAAATTGCGCCCAAGAGTGCTGCGATCCAGCCCCATGGCCTCGGCCAGGGTCGAGATGCTCGGCTGATCCAGACGCTGCAGATTGCACAGCAAAGAATACTGCGCAACGTTGATCCCGAAGCCATCGAGAGCGCCGTCGTAATGCCTGCTGACGCCACGGGCGGCGCGACGCAGGTTGATGCATAAACATTGGGAATCGAGCATGGTGCGTGTATATACCCGCGAGTCGGTTAAATCAAGTTACATGAGGGTTAGCAGTGTTCTGCAGAAAGTCTTCGCGAGCAAGCCCGCTCCCACAATTGACCGCGTTCTAATGTGGGAGCGGGCTTGCTCGCGAAGAGGCCAGCACATTCACCACCACCCTCAAGCCAACGCCAAACCAACCAGCACCCCGACCTCGATCAACTCCAGCATCGCCCCTGCCGTATCCCCCGTCATGCCGCCCAGGCGCCGCAGCATCACCTGCCGCAACCAGGCAAATCCAAGAACGGCCAGCACCACCGCCAACACGCCACTCAAACCGGCGATCAACACACAAGCCAGTGCACTGACCGCCAACACCTGCCTGCCCACCGAGCGCGGAAGATGATCGGCCAATGCCTGACCCAGCCCACCCGCACGCACATAGGGTGTAGTCAGGAACAAACCGAGCAAGGCGCTGCGACCGATCAACGGCACGATGATCAAGGCAAGCGAGTGCTGTTGCTCGATCAGCGCCAGCAGCGCGGTGAACTTGAGCAACAACACCAGCACCAGCGTCACCACGGCGATCGGCCCGCTGCGCGGGTCTTTCATGATGGTCAGCGTGCGCTCGCGGTCGCCAAAACCGCCGAGCCATGCATCGGCGCTGTCCGCCAGGCCATCGAGATGCAAGCCGCCGCTGAGCAGTACCCAGACACTCAGCAGCAACGCCGCGTGCAACAACGTTGGCGTACCCAGCAGCAGCCAGTTGCATGCCCACAGAATGGCGCCAAAGAGCAATCCCACCAGCGGATAAAACAGCAGTGACCGCCCCAGCTCCCGAGGCTCAGGCATACCAGGCAGGCGAATCGGCAGGCTGCTGAGAAATTGCAGGGCGATCCAGAATGGCAGCATGGTCAGGACACTTCCTTCAACAAGCCAGCGGGCTCCAGCGTCAGCGTAAACAGTGCGCCATGCCCGACCTCAACGTTGAGCAGTTGCTCTCGCGGCAGCCCCCGGGCTTGCGCCAGCAACAGACGCATCACACCACCATGGCTGATCAGCAGAATGCGCTCACCGGCACAGGTCGCATGCAACCGCTCCAGTGCTGCCAGCACCCGCGCCGAAAAGTCTACAACCGGCTCCCCCTGAGGCGGCGTGAACGAATAAGGATCGGCCCAGAACAAACCCAGAGCCTGCGCGTCGGTTTCCATCAAGGCCGCCGCGCTCTGTCCTTCCCAGGCGCCGAAATGCAACTCTTGCAGGTCTTTGTCCAGTTGTACCGGCACACCCGATTGCGCACCGAGCTCCTCGGCAAACCGCGCACAACGCTGCAAGGGTGAACTGACCAGCCGATCCCACGGCCCCTGTCCGACCACGGCGGCGCGCATCTGCGCCCAGCCCGTGTCGGTCAACGCATCATCGATACTGCCGCGCAGGCCGCCACCGAGTTCGGTTTCACCGTGACGCAACAGGTCCAGGCGCAAGGTCATGCCGGACGATCTGCCACGGCAGCTTCGGCGAAGGTCGCCATCTGCCCGTGCAGGTCGCACGCCAGGCGCAGCAGCGGTAACGCCAATGCCGCGCCACTGCCTTCGCCAAGCCGCAGGCCGAGGTCGAGCAACGGCTGCGCGTTCAGGGTTTCCAGCACATGACGATGCCCCGGCTCGGCGCCGCGATGACCGAACAACAGCCACTGACGACACTCAGGATTCAAGCGCACCGCCACCAGCGCCGCGACGCTGCAAATGAAGCCGTCCACCAGCACCGCGACACCTTCCTGGGCACAGGCAAGATAGGCACCGACCAGCGCGGCGATCTCGAAACCGCCGAGGTTGAACAGGGTCTGCAAGGCATCGCCACGCTGCGCGCCATGCAAGGCCAGGGCGCGCTCGATGACCCGGGCTTTGTGGCTGACTCCTTCGGCGTTGAGTCCGGTGCCAGGTCCGGTCAAATGGCCCACCGGGCAATCGAGCAGCGCACACGCCAGGGCGCTGGCGGCGGTGGTGTTGCCGATGCCCATTTCGCCACCGATAAACAACTGCGCCCCACTGGCAATTGCCCGCTGCACGCTGTCACGGCCGGCCTGCAAGGCGAGTTGCCCCTGGGCCTCGGTCATGGCCGATCCCTGGACAAAATTCGCCGTGCCCGGGCCAACGTTCAAGTGACGCACGCCCCGCAGATTCAGCGACGGCGTGACCGTGCCGAGATCGACCACCTCAAGGGAAGCGCCCAGTTGCCGCGCCAGCACACTGATCGCTGCGCCTCCGCTGACGAAGTTGTGCAGCATCTGCCCGGTGACTTCCTGGGGAAACGCCGACACGCCCTCCGCGACGACACCATGGTCGCCGGCAAAAATCGCGATCCACACCTGCTCCAGACTCGGCTTGACCCGCCCCTGCAATCCCGCCAGTTGCACCGCCACCGCTTCCAGCTGGCCGAGGGAACCGGCCGGCTTGGTCAGTTGCTGCTGCCGCGCCCGGGCCTGTTCGAGCGTTTGGGTATCGACCGGCTTGCACGGGTTCAGCCACCAGGATTGAGTCATAACGCAGTTCCTTTCAAGGTCAGGGGCAGGCCGGCGACGGTCAGGACGACACGCTGACAACGCTCGGCCAGAGCTTGATGCAGCCAACCGGCTGCATCGACATAGCGGCGAGTCAATTCGCCCAGCGGCACGACACCCATTCCGGTCTCGTTGCTGACAAAAATGATTTCACCCGGCAGCGACGCCAGGCAGTCCAGCAAGGCATCACGTTCGGCTTGCAAGCGCTCGGCATCGTCGAGCATCAGCAGATTGGTCAGCCACAGGGTCAGGCAATCCACCAGCAGGCAGTGGTCGGCACGGGCGTTTTCACGCAGTACGCGGGCCAGTTCCAGTGGTTCTTCGATCAGTGCCCATTCGGCAGGGCGACGGGCGCGGTGATGAGCGACCCGCTCGTTCATTTCTCCATCCAGTGGCTGGCTGGTGGCGATGTAGGTCACGGCCAGCGCGCTGTCGATGGCGAGCTTTTCAGCCAGGCGACTCTTGCCGGAGCGGGCGCCGCCGAGGATCAGTTGGAGCATGGTTACATCCTTTCAAATGAGCGGTGTGGCCAGTTCAGTCTTCGCGAGCAAGCCCGCACATTAGAACGCGGTCAACTGTGGGAGCGGGCTTGCTCGCGAAGAGGCCAGAGTGTTCACCTCAGATCCCGCAGAGCTGCCGCAACAGCCCGGTATCCAGATGCTTCTCCACCAGATCCGCCAGCCGCTCGATATCACGCTCGCGCAAGGCGTGGTAATCCACGGCTTGCACATCCTGCAACCCGGCCCAGCGCAGCAGCGCACTGCACGCCGCCGGCGATTCGAACAGCCCGTGCAGGTAGGTACCGAAAATCTGTCCGTCAGCACTTTGCGCACCATCGCAGCGGCCGTCATCCAGTTGCACGGCCGCATTTTCCAGGGCCGGCCCGGTGGTCACGCCTGCGTGAATCTCATAACCCGCCACCGGCGCATCTTCCAGCGCCAGGCGACCACGCACATTGCGTAACTGCTTCTCTTGTTCGAGCTGGGTCTGGAGCGCCAGCAGCCCCAAACCGGCGCTGGAACCCGGCGCGCCTTCGAGGCCCAGCGGGTCATGCACTTGCTCACCGAGCATCTGCAGGCCGCCACAGATCCCCAGCAGTTTCCCGCCGTAACGAAGATGCCGGGCAATGGCGGTGGCCCAACCGTTGGCCCGCAGATACGCGAGGTCGCTGCGCACACTTTTCGAACCGGGAAGAATGATCAGGTCGGCGGGTGGAATCGCCTGGCCGGGGCCGATGAATTGCAGGTCCACTTGCGGATGCAGGCGCAGCGGATCGAAATCGGTGTGATTGCTGATGCGCGGCAGCACCGGCACCACCACCTTCAGCACCTGTTCGGCTTTGACAGTCTGGCGTTGATCGATGCCGTCCTCGGCCTCCAGGTGCAGGTCCATCACGTACGGCAGCACGCCGATCACCGGTTTGCCGGTGCGCTCTTCGAGCCAGTCGAGACCGGGTTGCAGCAACGCGATGTCGCCGCGAAAACGATTGATCACGAACCCTTTGACCCGTGCCTGTTCGCTCGCTGACAGCAACTCCAGTGTACCGAGCAAATGCGCGAAAACCCCGCCGCGATTGATATCGGCGATCAGCAGCACCGGGCAATCCACCGCTTCGGCGAAGCCCATGTTGGCAATGTCGCCGGCGCGCAGATTGATTTCCGCCGGCGAGCCCGCGCCCTCGACCATCACCAGCGGATACGCCGCACTCAAGCGTTCGTGGGAGGCCAGCACCGCTTGCATGGCGATGGTTTTGTAGTCGTGATAGGCAACGGCGTTCATGGTGGTGACGGCGCGGCCATGGATGATCACCTGGGCACCGGTGTCACTGTTGGGCTTGAGCAACACCGGATTCATGTCGGTGTGCGGTTCAAGGTTCGCGGCCTGGGCCTGTACCGCCTGGGCGCGGCCGATCTCGCCACCATCGGCGGTCACCGCACTGTTGAGGGCCATGTTCTGCGGCTTGAACGGCACCACCCGGGTGCCTTGGCGCGTGGCCCAACGGCACAGCGCGGTCACCAGCGTGCTTTTACCGGCATCCGATGTGGTGCCCTGCACCATCAGCGTGGTCATTGGTTTTCCTTGGCGAAATCTTCGAATGCCTGCGCCAGTCGTGCCCAGGCGCTGTCGTCACCAGGCAAGCCGAAGCGCAGGCTGCTGTTGTGCGTGAACAACCGCAGGAGAATGCCGCGCTGGGCCATGAATTCATGCAGCTCTTCGGCGCGCTCGGTGATCAGCCACTGGAACAGCGCACAACCGCCCTGGGGCTGGAACCCGTGTTGTTCCAGCAGCGTCGCCAGGCGTTCGCCGGCCTCGTCGGTGCGTGCCCGTTGCCGCGCCTGCCCCTGGGTATCGCGCAAGCAGGCCTGGCCCACGACCCGGGTTGCCCCGCTCACAGCCCACGGCCCGACTTGTTCTGCCAGCAACTTGAGCAACTTGCGCTCGGCCAGCACAAACCCCAGGCGCACACCGGCCAGGCCAAAAAACTTGCCGAAGGAGCGCAAGACGATCAACCCGACTTGATGGGCAAACGGCGCCAGGCTCAGTTGCGGCGAGTTATCCATGAACGCTTCGTCCACCACCAGCCAGCCACCGCGCTGGGCCAGTCGCGCGTGCCAGTCGAGCAGGCGAGCGGGCGTCAGGCTCAGGCCTGTGGGATTATTCGGATTGACCACCACCAGCACGTCGAGACTGTCGACAAAGAAATCGACTTCGTGCTCCAGCACTTCACGCACGATGTAGCCGTTGCGACGCCACGCTTCGGCGTGCTCGGCGTAACACGGCGACAACACACCCACCTTGCCCGCCCGACGCAAACGCGGCAGCAGCTGGATCGCCATTTGCGAGCCGGCCACCGGCAATGCCTGCAAGGTGCCGTAGTAATCACAGGCGGCCTGTTCCAGACCATCGTCCGCCTCCGGCAAACGAGCCCAGGCCCGCAGCGGAATATCCGGCACCGGGAACGGCCAGGGCGCAAGGCCCGTCGACAGGTCCAGCCAGTCGGCCTCCTCTATGCCGTATTCGAGCGCTGCCTTGCGCAATCGTCCACCGTGCTCAAGCATAAAATTCGGCCCCTATGCAGAGAATCAGCAGCCATAACCATACCCCGCGCTTCACCAGTTGCCAGCCCCGCTCAATGGCGTCGGCATCCGCCGGCACGCCTTCGCCCAACTGCGGACGCTGATGCAATTCGCCGTGATAAATCGCCGCCCCGCCCAACTCGACGCCCAGGGCACCCGCCCCTGCCGCCATCACCGGGCCGGCGTTCGGACTGTCCCAGGTCGGCCCCTGGGTGCGCCAGCATTTCAGCGCCAGCCGGGTTTTGCCCAGCAGCGCGTAAGTCAGTGCCACCAGGCGCGCGGGGACGTAATTGAGTACGTCGTCGATCTTCGCCGCCGCCCAGCCGAACCGCTCGAAGCGCTCGTTGCGATAACCCCACATCGCATCCAGCGTGTTGCTCAGGCGGTAAAGAACCACGCCCGGCACACCGGCCACGGCAAACCAGAACAATGCGGCGAACACCGCGTCGCTGCCATTTTCCAGCACCGACTCGGTGGCGGCACGGGCGACTTCGGTTTTATCCAGATCACTGGTTTTACGGCTGACCAGATAACTCACGCGTTTGCGTGCCTCATCAAGATCATCGCCGCGCAAAGCCTGGGCCACAGGCGTGACGTGTTCACCGAGGCTGCGCATGCCGAGGGCGCAATAGAGCGCGAGAATCTCGACGATCCAGCCGACGTAAGGTGCCCAGGAGAATGCCGTGGCCAACAGCACCAGCGGCAACACGGCGATCACCCACGCGGTGACGCCATGGCTGCGCCAGCCGCGACCGCCGCCGTTGAAACGTTGCTCGATGCGGTCGGCAAATCGGCCGAACGCCACCAGCGGATGCCAGCGTTTGGGCTCACCCAGCAGCGCATCCAGCGCAACCGCGGCGACACTCAACAACGCCACACTCATTGACTCACTCCCCAATAATTTTCGTACAGCAATTCATGTAGCGGACGCGCCTGCGCCCAGCCTTCAAGCACCAGCATCGGCGCCGGATAAAACTCCTTGACCGGCCCCAGGCACAGCACCGCGAGCGGTTTGGCGCCTGCTGGCAACCTCAACAGATCGGCCAGGGCTTGCGGCTCGAACAGCGACACCCAGCCCATGCCCAACCCTTCGGCGCGCGATGCCAGCCACAGGTTCTGGATCGCACAGGACAGCGAGGCCATGTCCATTTCCGGCAAGGTGCGGCGACCGAAGATATGCTGTTCACGATCGTCCATCAGTGCGGCGACCAGTACCTCGGCGCAATCGTTGATGCCTTCGACCTTGAGCTTCATGAACTCATCGCTGCGCTCGCCGAGGGCTTCGGCGGTGCGGATGCGCTCTTCTTCCACCAGGGCCTGGATTTGCCCGCGCAAGGCGCGATCACTGATGCGGATGAAGCGCCAGGGCTGCATCAGGCCGACACTGGGCGCCTGATGCGCGGCCTCGAGCAGGCGCCGCAGCAACTCGGGTTCGACCGTGCCGCCGCTGAAGTGGCGCATGTCGCGGCGTTCGGCGATGACGCGGTAGACCGCTTGGCGTTCGGCTTCAGAGAATGCGTTGTCGCTCATGGCCTCTTCGCGAGCAAGCCCGCTCCCACAGGGTTTAGGTGATCCTTCGTAGGCGCTGGCTTGCCAGCGAAGGCGGCCTCAAGGTGCGGCGCAAACAGCGCGGCAATCGCCGAGGGATTGGACGGAAAATAAAAGTGCACATAAGAGGCAGTCATGCGCCCTTCACGGTAAACCGCCTCCGCTCCGCGCCCGCCATTCGGGCTCAAGCCCCGGGCAATCGGTTCCAGCCCAGTGGTTGTCAGCGAATGGTGATAGGTGTGCCCGCGCAGCGAACCTTCCGGCAATTCCACCGCTTGCAATGCCAGCGCCGCCAGACGTTTTTGCATGACCGCGTCACCGGCCAGCAAGCCCACCAGTTCGGCGCGCGTGCCCTCGACATCGGTCAGGGAATCGAGCAGATACAGCATGCCGCCACACTCGGCGAGCAAGGGTTTGCCTGCCTGGTGGTGGGCGCGGATCGCGTCGAGCATCGCGGTGTTTTGCGCCAGCGCGACATGGTGCAGTTCCGGGTAACCACCCGGCAGATACAGGCTGTCCGCCTCCGGCAACGCACGGTCGCGAATAGGCGAGAAGAACGACAACTCGGCGCCCATCGCCCGCAGCAAATCCAGGCTCGCGCCGTAGGTGAACGCAAAGGCTTCATCACGGGCCACGGCAATGCGCACACCGGCCAGCAACGGTTCGGCAACGATGACATCCGGGGCGGCGAACTCGACTGCCGGCGGCAACGCGACCTCGCAACTGCTGGCCAAGGCATCGGCTGCCGCATCGAGGCGCAGGTCGAGATCGTTCAACTCACTGGCCTGCACCAGGCCAAGGTGGCGGCTCGGCAATTCGATCCCGGTTTCCCGGGACAGCGCGCCGTACCAGCGCAAACCTTCGGTCAGGCTGCCTTCGAGCAGTTGCGCGTGGCGCAGCGTGCCGACACGATTGGCCAACACCCCGGCGAACGGCAAGTCCGGCTGATAACGCGCCAGCCCCAAGGCGAGTGCGCCAAAGGTCTGGGCCATGGCCGTGCCATCGATCACACCCAACACCGGCACACCGAAATGCCGCGCCAGATCAGCGCTCGACGGCGTACCGTCGAACAGCCCCATGACGCCTTCGATCAGGATCAGATCGGCTTCAGCGGCGGCTTCCCACAGCAACCGGCGACTCTCCTGCTCGCCGACCATCCACATGTCCAACTGATACACCGGCGCACCGCTGGCGCGTTCGAGGATCATCGGATCGAGAAAGTCGGGGCCGCACTTGAACACGCGAACCTTGCGTCCCTGATTGCGATGCAATCGGGCCAGCGCCGCGGTGACGGTGGTCTTGCCCTGGCCGGAAGCCGGCGCGGCAATCAGTACCGCCGGACAGTGCCGAGGCTGACTCACAATTCGACGCCTTTCTGCGCTTTGATCCCGGCCTGGAAGGCGTGTTTGATCACACCCATTTCGGTGACGGTGTCAGCCATCTCGATCATTTCCGGCTTGGCGGCACGCCCGGTGACTACCACGTGTTGCATCGGCGGTCGAGCCTGCAAGTCGCTGAGTACCTGATCGAGATCGAGGTAGCCGTGCTTGAGGGCGATGTTCAGCTCATCCAGCACCACCAGACCGATGGACGGGTCGCGCAGCAGTTCCCGGGACACCGCCCAGGCGGCTTCGGCGGCGGCGATGTCGCGCTGGCGGTCCTGGGTTTCCCAGGTAAAGCCTTCGCCCATCACATGAAAACGCACCTGCTCGGGAAAGCGCCGGAAGAACAACTCTTCGCCCGTGCTGTTGCGGCCCTTGATGAACTGCACCACGCCGCATTGCATGCCGTGCCCCATGGCGCGGGCGAGCATGCCGAAGGCTGAACTGCTCTTGCCCTTGCCGTTGCCGGTCAGCACCAGTAGCAGGCCACACTCGTTCGGGGAATTGGCGATGCGCTCGTCGATCACCGCTTTTTTGCGCTGCATGCGCGCCAGGTGGCGTTCGTCACGATCGGGGGTATCAGTCATGGGGGAGCTCTCCGTTGAGGCAGGAATAACGGCGGGCAGGCACAAGAATAGAAGGCAACAAGCCTGGCATCGCCCACCGTGATGCCGCTGGATGAATCAGGCCGGTCTCCGGGCTCATGAGTGGCCGAGGGGCCAGACTGTGCGCCTTCCCGCATCGAATCGACACAGTGGCATCACACACAGTTTTCACTCATTTACCGTTGCGGGGGCAGCGCCGGAATCGCGGGTCTTCGACCAACAGAAGAACTCACTCACCGGCTTCCCTGTTTCACTCTGTCGACCCAAGTCACAGAGCACCTGAAACAAGCCGCGAAGGTTAGAGGGTTGGGGATGGAGCGTCAATTAAAGCCGGGAGGCGAGTGGCCGAATAACTGTCCTCAATCAATAAACCGACGTCAATCTTGTGTCACGCCCTCAGCGATGATATCAAAGAGCCATAACCCCACAACACAATAACAAGGGTGAGCCCATGCAAGGCATGATCATCAGCAATCCAAAGCTGGAATTCCTGCGCCCGGTGCTCGAACGCTGGTTCGAATGCATCGACCGCTACAACGCCGTCCGCGGCGATGGCGACACACCGTACTGGCACGACGAAAAAGCCAATCTCGGCCTGCTGTCTGCCGCCGCCTGGATGGCCGACATGGTCACACTGCAACAGACGCCCACTCGCAAACAGACCGAAGAAGGCGAACGCAACAGTCGCGCCGACCTGCTCCTCGCCTCGGCCGAAACCCGTGCTTATCTCCAGACCAGCCAGCGCTGGCCACGCGTCAACAGCCTCAACCTGACCCAGGCCCTGCTCGACATCGCCAGCGATGCGAAGCGCGTGAGCCATGCCAGCGACCTGAAACTCGGCTGCCTGTTCGTCGCCCCGCAAAAAGCCCAGCAAGGCGCCACACCGGAAGAACTCCAGGACATGGTCGACGACCTGCAAAAGGAACACACCTGCGCGGTCGCCTGGTATTTCCCCTACGCCTATCGCAAGTTGCGCAACGAAGCCGGTAACTATCACCCCGGTATTGCCGTGCTGTTCAAGGAGGCTCGCGGTTGAGGGTTGAACCATCGCACGTCAACGCTTCTCTATGATTAGAACAAGGCATTCATAGGGAACATCAGCATGCGCAAGATCCCGCTCGTTCTCGTTATCGCACTCTGCGGAGGGCTCACCGCTTGTGGCGAGACCTCCACACTGCAAGTCTCCGATGGCACCGGTCCGTCACCCCAACTACCAAACCCCAACAAAACCCTGATCCCGACCCTGAACATCGCCCCGGCCATCGGCTGGCCGCAGGGTGCGAAACCCGTCGCTGCCGCGGGCACTCAAGTGGCCGCATTTGCCGAAGACCTGGACCACCCGCGCTGGCTTTATGTGCTGCCCAATGGCGACGTACTGGTGGCGGAAACCAGCGCGCCCCCCAAACCCGAAGACGGCAAAGGCATTCGCGGCTGGGTGATGAAGAAAGTCATGGGGCGTGCCGGATCTACCGTGCCCAGCCCGAACCGCATCACGTTGCTACGGGACAAGGACCACGACGGCATCGCGGAAACCCGCACGGTGTTTGTGCAAAACCTCAACTCGCCCTTCGGCATGACGCTGGTCGGCAACGACCTGTATGTGGCCGACACTGACAGCCTGCTGCGCTTTCACTATGAAAGTGGCGATACGCAGATCAAGTCACCGCCAATCAAGGTGATCGACCTGCCGGGTGGCCCGCTTAACCACCACTGGACCAAAAACGTCATCGCCAGCAAGGACGGCAGCAAGCTCTACGTCACCGTGGGCTCCAACAGTAACGTCGCCGAAAACGGCATGGACAAGGAAGAAGGTCGCGCCGCGATCTGGGAAGTGGACCGCGCCACCGGCCAGCACCGGATCTTCGCCTCCGGCCTGCGCAACCCCAACGGCATGGCCTGGGAATCCCACTCGGGCGCGCTGTGGACTGCCGTCAATGAACGGGATGAAATCGGTAGCGACCTGGTGCCGGACTACATCACCTCGGTCAAGGATGGCGGTTTCTATGGCTGGCCCTTCAGTTACTACGGCCAGCATGTCGATATTCGCGTCGAGCCACAAAACCCGGATCTGGTGGCCAAGGCTATCGCTCCGGACTACGCCGTCGGCCCGCATACCGCATCACTGGGCCTGACCTTTGCCGACAACAGCAAGCTACCGGCACCGTTCACCCAAGGGGCATTCATCGGTCAGCACGGCTCGTGGAACCGCAAGCCCCACAGTGGCTACAAAGTGATTTTCGTACCGTTCAGCGCAGGCAAACCTTCGGGTAAACCGGTTGAAGTGCTCACTGGTTTCCTCAACGACAAGGAACAAGCCATGGGCCGGCCGGTGGGCGTAGTAATCGACCAGCTGGGTGATCTGTTGGTGGCCGATGATGTGGGGAACAAGGTATGGCGGGTGTCGGCAGTCAAGTAAATTTCCAACCGCCAACCTACACCCAATGTGGGAGCGGGCTTGCTCGCGAATGCGGTTTGCCAGCCAACATTAATAGCGACTGACACGACGCCTTCGCGAGCAAGCCCGCTCCCACAGGGTTCAGCTCATGACCATCAACTGCGGACCTTACGGATTGCGCGCCAGATGCTCAGGCTGCAGAACACGCTTGGCGCTCAGATAGGCTTTTTGCCAATAGGTCTTGGACAGACTGTCGAGCTTCACGGTGCCGCCAGTGGCCGGTGCGTGGACGAAGCGCCCTTCTCCCACGTAGATACCGGCATGACTGACCTGGGAACCGCCATTGGTGGCGAAGAAAAGCAGGTCACCGGTTTGCAGGCCTTCCTTGCCCACATTCGCCGCCTGCATGGAGATCATCTCGCGAGTGGTGCGCGGCAAGGCAATGCCAGCGACATCGCGGTACACGTAGGCGATCAGGCCGCTGCAATCAAAGCCGGAATCCGGCGTGTTGCCACCCCAGCGATAAGGCGTGCCCACCAGGCCGAGCGCGCGAAACAGCACGTCTTCCGCCTCGGGCGAAAAAGCTTGCGGGGAGCCGAATACGATGGGAGCGCGAACCACCGGCGCAGGAGGCGGTGTGCGGCTGGCGCAGGCACTGAGCAGCGCTGCGAAGAACATGATTGCGAGGCGGGCCGACGTCGTCATAAGCAGAGCATCCTGATCTGGCTGCGGCTTTTTCTGCCGGGAGTGCAGAAAAGAAAACCGCCTGCGCGGGACGCAGGCGGTTTGCCATCATTCATACATCAGGATTCTAGCGCTTATATGGCAAACTTCAAGTAAGACTTTAAGTTTGCCTTACAAACTGTGCGCTTATTTGCGAGCAGTGACGATTGGCGACGCGTTAGGTGCCATTGCCAGGGCGCGCTTGGCTTCGATGAAGGTCTTGTTCCAGTAGCTGTCGCCCAGGCTATCGATTCGCACACCACCGCTGCGGCGGCTGCTGGAGTGGATGAACTGGTTGTCACCCAGGTAGATCCCGGCATGACTGACGCGACCGCGACGGCCGTTGGTTGCGAAGAACAGCAGGTCACCCGGCTCGAGCTTGCTGCGCGAGACCAATGGAGCGTCCACGTTGATCATTTCGCGGGTGGAGCGTGGCAGGTTCATGCCCGCTTCTTCGCGGAACAGGTAGCCGATGAAACCACTGCAATCGAAGCCGGCTTCAGAAGTACCGCCGAAACGGTAACGGGTACCGATCAGGGACATGCCACGTTCGAGGATGCTGTCGGCCAGAACCGGAAGCTGGTAGGACTTGCCGCCAGCGAAGTCTGCGAGTTCTTTTTCGGTAGCCAGCTCTTCCTGGAAGAGAGCGGAAGACTGGGCAGTAGCCGATTGTTGAACCTGCGGTTGCGGAGCTTGCTGGGCCACTGGAGTGTGGGCAGCGCAACCGAACAGCAGGGTGACGAGTGCGAGAGGCACGAGGGGTGCGAAGCGATTTAGCATGGGCACGACCGTGGCTGAAGTTGTAAAGAAGTCGAGACTATGCCCGCTATCGACCTCATTTGCAAATTCAATCAATCTTTTTGTGACTTCTTGGTTTCCCGTTTACATCTAAGCGCTTAAGCCCATTTTAAACGTGCACGCGGCCTGCAACCTTGCAGGAAAGCGCGATTTCTGGCGCCTGAAATATGCCAAAAACGCTGAAAGCCCCGGTTTCAGCGGGCTTACCAGCCGAGGGTTTCTTTCAAAAACGGGATCGTCAGCTTACGCTGAGCCTGGAGGGAGGCCTGGTCGAGACGCTCGAGCAGCTCGAAAAGCGCACTCATGCTGCGGGTACCGCGCGTCAAAATGAAATGCCCGACTTCATCGGTCAGATGCAGGCCGCGACGGGATGCGCGCAATTGCAGGGCACGCAATTTGTCCTCGTCGGACAACGGACGCATCTGGAAGATCAAGGCCAGGGTCAGGCGCGACTTGAGATCCGCCAGCTTCACCGGCAGCTCGCGCGGGGATGTCGACGCGGCAATCAGCAACCGTCGACCGCTGTCGCGCAAGCGATTGAACAGATGGAACAACGCCTCTTCCCAGTCCGCTCGCCCGGCAACCACTTGCAAATCATCCAGGCAGACCAGTTCGTACTGTTCCAGGTTGTCGAGGATTTCGATACCGCGATCGAGCAACTCGGCCAACGGCAGATAGACCGCCGGCTCCCCCAGTTGTTCGAAGCGCAAGCAGGCTGCCTGCAACAGGTGCGTGCGCCCTACTCCGTCCTTGCCCCAGAGGTAGATCAGGCTTTCGGTCCACCCGGCGTCGGCTTCGCACAGCCGCTCGACATAGCCGAGTGCAGCGGCATTGGCGCCTGGGTAGTAGTTGATAAAGGTGGCGTCGTCACGCAGACGCACACCTAGGGGCAGCTGAATCGGTTTCATGCTGACTGAACAGTTCCAAAGGAACCGTTAGTGGCCTCTGTGTAAAGTTTGCGAAGTTTATACCCGTGAGCCGGGTCGGCACAATGCGACAGACCACAAGCAAAATCAAAGGTTTGCGTTATTGCACCGGTTTTATGACAGATTCTTTGGCGGTGCATGTGACAGTTGCGCGATGCAGGCAGGCTGACCCGGCTCGAACCCGGGCAACCCGCGACCGCCCATCGACGCCCCTTACAGCTCCGGTTCGTCGACTCCGCCGTAGATTTCAGAATCCTTATACAAATCATGCACATGACGCACCAGCACCATGATCACCGCCGCGACCGGCAATGCCAGTAGCACACCGGTAAAGCCAAACAGCTCACCACCGGCCAGAATCGAGAAAATCACCGCCACCGGGTGCAGGCCAATCCGGTCACCGACCAGCAACGGCGTCAGCACCATACCCTCCAGCGCCTGGCCGACCATGAACACCGCGACAATACCGAGCATCGGGTAAAGATCGCCGCCGAACTGGAACAGGCCCGCAACCAGCGCTGCGCCAATGCCAATGATAAACCCCATGTACGGCACGATCGCCGCCAGACCGGCAATCAGGCCAATCAACAAACCCAGCTCCAGCCCGACCAGCATCAGCCCTGCCGCGTAGATCACGCCCAAGGCCACCATCACCAGCAACTGCCCGCGAACGAACGCCCCGAGCACTTCATGGCACTCACCCGCCAGCGACACCGCACGCTCTTCACGCTCACGGGGCAGCAGGCCGCGGATCTTGGCCATCATCAGGTCCCAATCGCGCAGCAAGTAGAAGCTCACCACCGGAATCAACACCAGATTCGCCAGCCAGCCGATCAACGCCAGGCCCGAGGCAGTGGCATGGCTCAGCACCACGCCGACGACATCGGTGGTCTGACTCATGTGCTCGCTGATGGCTGCCTTCAGCTTGTCGAACTTCCAGAAACCGTCCGACAGGCCGAACTTCGATTGCGCCCAGGGCAACGCCGTGTGCTGTATCCAGTCGAGCATCTGCGGGGCCAGCTCATACAAACGAAACAGCTGCCTGGCGAGCAGCGGCACCAACACCAACAGCAGCGCGGTGAAGATCAAGGTAAACAGGGTAAACACCGCCACTACACCCCAGGTTCGAGACAAACCCGCCTTCTCCAGTCGATCCACCAGCGGGTCGAACAGGTAGGCCAACAGCAGCGCCACCAGAAACGGTGTCAGGATCGGATGCAACAACCAGACAAACACACAAAGCAGGACCACCCCACCGAGCCAGAACCAACGCCGCGTATCGGCCATGAACCACTCCATTGCTTCTATATAAAGAAAGAAAAACTACCAGCGAAAACGCAACTGCGGTGTCGGGGCTGGCACCGGGGCTGCTACGGCAGCACCACCGGCGGCGGGCTGAACCGGCGCTGCCGGAGCCGGTGCCTGACCTGCTGGCGTTTCCTGCAACCTCGCCAGCGACAGTTGTGCACGTAGCTGGTCGACGCTGCCATTGACCCGATAGACGATCCGGTCGCCGTCGACACTTTGCACGCGCCCGCCAAAGGGTTCCAGCAAGCGCCCAAGGGACGCATAGTGCTCAAGATTCATGCCTTGCACTTCCAGCAACTGCGCACTCGAAGCACCAGGCTTGGCGACGAACCGCGGCGCCAGGGTCTCGTTGACCGCCAGCATCACCGCATCGGCCACGGCAGCCTGATCGGCGCCCTGCACACTGCCGGTCTCTTTTTTATCCCCCAGCCACAATTGCCACTTGGCTTGCCATTGGCCACCCTCTTCCTTGGCGTGTACCGCAAGCAGAGCATCGGCGTTGTAGCGCTCCGAGGCCGCATGCAATGGCGCCGGATCTGCGCCCTCCAGATTCGGCGCAGTCGCGACGATCTGCTCGTTCAGGTCCGCCAATGGCAAGCGCAATGGCAAGCCACGGTGTTGAGCAGCCCGCCGCAGCGGCACCGCGCTGGCCTGGCCGTCGCCGATCAGGCTGGATCCCTCGGTGGAATCGTTCAGCCACCAGCCGAGGATCGACGGCCGATTCGCCCCCCACAAGGCCAGGCCGGCGCGGCGCATGGCCTGCTCGGTGGTGCCAGGATCGAAATCGACTTTAAGGACTTCCGGCGGCCCGGCTTCAAAGCCATATTGGCTGATGATCTGTTGCGGATCTTTGCGAATCGCTGCCAGCCCCGGACTTTGAGCGGCCTTGGGATCACCGGTCAGGCGCAACACCAAGGTATCCAACGCACGCTGGGTCGCCTGATCGCGTTCCTCGGGCGACTGGCCATTCACCGGCTCGCGCACCTGATAAAGGCCTTTGACGGTTTCGGCATGACTGACCAGGCTGACCACGGACAAACAACTCACAAGCAAGAATTTACAAAAACGCATGGAAGATTCCTGACGACAAGAGCGGCTGGAACAGACCGCATGAAGACGATCGAGCAAGGCTGTGACCATTGCCCGACGCAAAACATTCACACGTCCCGGGTAAGTTTTCGCACTGTCATAACGATAGACGGTTAATCGCGATACCTTATACAGCCATGCAGGATGCCACCAACACCGCGCCTCAACGGTTTTTTTTGAGCAGATATGGCCCTGCTGTCGGCCTGAGGATGGCCGCTGCGGCTCAAGCCTGATAAAATCGCGCGCCTTCGCAGACCGGCAACAGCCGGGCACCCTCGAAATTCGCGTGAGGCAATCGCCTTCGTCGATTTCGGCGGCCCCGCTGAACTCGGTCGTTACCCCTGAATCCCCCCTAAAGGCCTGGATCATGAGCAAGCAACCCTCCCTGAGCTACAAGGACGCCGGTGTAGACATCGACGCCGGTGAAGCATTGGTCGAACGCATCAAGAGCGTCGCCAAGCGCACTGCGCGCCCGGAAGTCATGGGCGGCCTGGGCGGTTTCGGCGCCCTCTGCGAAATCCCGGCCGGCTACAAGCAGCCTGTGCTGGTTTCCGGTACTGACGGCGTCGGCACCAAGCTGCGCCTGGCACTGAACCTGAACAAGCACGACAGCATCGGCATCGACCTGGTTGCCATGTGCGTCAACGACCTGGTGGTGTGCGGCGCCGAGCCGCTGTTCTTCCTCGACTACTACGCTACCGGCAAACTCAACGTCGAAACCGCGACCCAGGTCGTGACCGGCATCGGCGCTGGCTGCGAACTGTCGGGTTGCTCCCTGGTTGGCGGCGAAACCGCTGAAATGCCAGGCATGTACGAAGGCGAAGACTACGACCTGGCCGGCTTCTGCGTCGGCGTCGTGGAAAAATCCGAAATCATCGACGGTTCCAAGGTTGCTGCCGGCGATGCCCTGCTCGCCTTGCCGTCTTCCGGCCCGCACTCCAACGGCTACTCGCTGATCCGCAAGATCATCGAAGTGTCCGGCGCGGACATCGAAAACACCCAGCTCGACGGCAAGCCGCTGACCGACCTGCTGATGGCCCCGACCCGCATCTACGTGAAGCCGCTGCTCAAGCTGATCAAGGAAACCGGCGCTGTCAAAGCCATGGCCCACATCACCGGTGGCGGCCTGCTGGACAACATCCCGCGCGTTCTGCCAAAAGGCGCACAAGCCGTGGTTGACGTCGCGAGCTGGACCCGTCCTGCCGTGTTCGACTGGCTGCAAGAGAAAGGCAACGTCGACGAAAACGAAATGCACCGCGTGCTGAACTGCGGCGTCGGCATGGTCATCTGCGTCGCTCAAGAGCACGTTGAAACCGCGCTGAATGTACTGCGTGAAGCCGGCGAGCAGCCTTGGGTCATCGGCCAGATCTCCACCGCTGCCGAAGGCGCGGCTCAGGTTGAACTGAAGAACCTCAAGGCTCATTGATGTCTCAGACCTGTGATGTGGTGGTGCTGTTGTCCGGCACCGGCAGTAACTTGCAGGCCCTGATCGACAGCACGCGGACCGGCGACAGCCCGGTCCGCATCGCCGCGGTGATTTCCAACCGCGCCGACGCCTACGGCCTGCAACGCGCCAGGGACGCGGGTATCGACACCCGCACCCTGGATCATAAGGCTTTCGAAGGCCGCGAGGCCTTCGACGCCGCGCTGATCGAACTGATCGACGCCTTCAACCCCAAACTCGTGGTACTGGCCGGATTCATGCGCATTCTCAGCGCTGGCTTCGTACGCCACTACCAGGGTCGCCTGCTCAATATCCATCCCTCGCTGCTACCCAAATACAAAGGGTTACACACTCATCAGCGCGCGCTGGAGGCCGGCGACACCGAGCACGGCTGCTCCGTGCATTTCGTCACCGAGGAACTCGATGGCGGACCACTGGTCGTACAGGCTGTAATACCGGTAGAGTTACAGGATTCGCCGCAGAGTCTGGCGCAGCGGGTCCATGTTCAGGAACACCTGATCTACCCGTTGGCCGTACGCTGGTTTGCCGAAGGTCGTCTAGCCCTCGGCGAGCAAGGTGCTTTACTGGATGGACAGATACTCGCGGCCAGCGGCCACTTGATTCGAAACTAGGAGATTTTATGCGTCGCGCCCTGCTCTTCGCTTGCGCTCTGCTCGCCTTGCCCTTCGCCCAGGCGGCAGACCTTCAACCCTTCTCCGCCAGCTACACCGCCGACTGGAAACAGCTGCCCATGAGCGGCACCGCCGAGCGCAGCCTGGAAAAAACCAGCGACGGTAAATGGAAACTGAGTTTCAAGGCGTCGATGATGATCGCCAGCCTGTCCGAGGAAAGCACCCTGACCCTGGACAAGGACACGCTGCTTCCAGAGTCCTACCACTTTGAACGTGGCGGCTTGGGCAAGGCAAAGAAATCGGACCTGGATTTCGACTGGAACACCAAGATGATCACCGGCACCGATCGCGGTGACGCCGTCAAGCTCCCCCTCAACCGTGGCATGGTCGACAAATCAACCTACCAGTTGGCGCTGCAACACGATGTCGCCGCTGGCAAGAAGACCATGAGCTATCAAGTGGTCGACGGCGGCGAAGTCGACACTTATGACTTCCGCGTATTGGGTTCGGAAAAAGTCGACACCAAGGCTGGCCAGATCGATGCGATCAAGGTTGAGCGCGTGCGCGACCCAACGCAAAGCAAACGCATCACCGTGATGTGGTTCGCCAAGGACTGGGATTACCTGCTGGTCCGCCTGCAACAGGTCGAAAACGACGGCAAGGAGTACAACATCATGCTCCTGGACGGCACGGTCAACGGTAAGGCTGTCAAAGGCAGCTGATCCGGATCGATACGAAAAAGCCCCGCCATCGCGGCAACGTAGTTTGCGTAAGCAATTAAACCCCTGCGAGCTTCTCCGAAAATCCGATGCCAGACCTCTGGCATCGGATTTTTTACTGCTGAACAGGAACCGCTCGCCCTCGGCAACTCTTTAGCCCATACGACATTAATACCCGCACTTCATACATCCCCGCTGAAAAACCTTCGAACACAAGAATATAGATACTTTAAGAAACCAGATTTAAGTACCGGGAATTTTTTAGCACCCAAACTCTTAGATCTTCCCTGACGCCTTAACCCTACAAGCCACGTCGTAATTCCCCACAGCAATTTCTTAATCTAAAAAAAACGGGTGAAATATTGCATTTTCAGAAACAGCCTACAGCCAGGATCAACACTTCTCCTATAATCTGGCGCTCCCAATAAATTAAGGAGCGACCTTAATGGCGAGCCATAGCTACATGAGTATTACCGGTAAGCATCAAGGGAAGATTTCTGCCGGCTGCTCAGGCCAAAGTTCTATCGGCAATAAGTGCCAATTCGGTCATCAGGACGAAATCATGGTGCTGGCTTTTTCGCATGATATGGTTGCAGGCAATGACGGAAGCATTACCGGTGGTCGCGGTAAACACATGCCTATCATGATAACCAAAGCCATCGACAAATCATCACCACTGCTGGCGAGCGCACTGCATGGTGGTGAAGAATTGGACTGCACCATCAATTTATACAGGACTGCCTCGACTGGAGGGCAAGAACGGTATTATTCCATTCGCCTCACAGGGGCGCGTATTGCACATATCAGTCAGCAGGTACCCCATGCAATTCGCATGAATGATGCCGAGCCGCAAGAGTTGGTATCTATTCGATATAGAGATATTGTTTGGGCGCACATTCCGGGAGCAACAAGCGCTTACAGTAGCTGGATGAATGATAATGAATGAAACTTCCTGTGATATTCATGACGTGACCAGAGCGGCGTCAGATTTAGTTGCAGCTGGCTGCAGCATAGGCATGACGCACATCCCTGATGGCATGGAGCGGCTACGATTTGGATCGATTGTATCTGCCTATGCTGATGAAATTATTCAGGCCGTTGATGAGGGCGTGATAAGCGCATGGGAAGGGCTGCAGCAGATCGGGGCTGAACATGCGGAGCTAATATCCAAGTCACTTTTTTATACTCAAAACGGCATCAATATTCTAGCAGGAGGCGCACAGATTAAAGCAGGGGTAGTGGTTACAGGTGCATCTTGGGGAGTCGGAATTATACCTGGCACACTTCTAGTCAGTCATGGGGCTAACAATATCGCCGAAGGTGCGGCCAATATTTATAACGGCCCAGACATGCCTGCCACTCAAGGACCTATTCGGCGCGGCTATCAGGCGTTATTTAGGGATAGCTACAGCGGCAATATGGCGTACTACACAACAGACTTGATCTTGTCGGGTTACGGAATGTTCAGAGTTGTGCGAAAACCAGGCTCTGTACAGTTTTTTCGATTTGACCCTATTAGTAATGAGCGGAGCTATCAGCAAACTGGGAGGCTGGCTTTGCTCTTTGAAGGATTAGTTGACTCGATCACATTGAGCGCCATTTACGAAGAAAACCAATCAACACTTAATAATCCATAATACTGGATGATGCGCTGCTATTTTATGTCATGCCGCGCATTCTTGGAATGTAAAAGCGCAAGCCAAGCAATACTATAAACACATAGGTTGTTAAATAAGCAATTTTCAAGGCTCGACCTTCAAGCGGGATTATCTCAGTAATTACCCAGACCACCATTCCCATGACCGGAATTGAACACCCTAAAACCAAGAGAGTGACTGCGATATGGTATCGAATATTTTCAAGATTCATTAGCCATCATATCCAACCGATGTGAGCATCGAGATTAATACGGCCTTGCAAAACAAATCAACACTTCTTCGGACGGCACCAGAAAAGCATTTGTAATTGAATTTGACTGGCGGCGATGACTGAACTGATTGGCTGTCCGAAGAAAAACACCCTGACCGTCGACAAGGGCACCGGTAGTGGCGACGCGGTCAATATTGCCCTCAACCGCGGCATGCTCGACAAATCCACCTACCAGCTGGCGCTGCAGCATGACGTGGCCGCCGGCAAGAAAAGCATGAGCTATCAGGTCGTCGATGATGGCGAAGTCGATACCTACGACTTCCGCGTGCTGGGTTCGGAAAAAGTCGAAACCAAGGCTGGCCAGATCGATGCGATCAAGGTCGAGCGCGTGCGCGACCCAACACAAAGCAAGCGCATCACCGTGCTGTGGTTCGCCAAGAATTGGGATTACCTGCTGGTTCGCCTGCAACAGGTCGAGACCGATGGCAGGGAGTACAACATCATGCTCCTGGACGGTGCGGTGAACGGCAACTCGGTTAAGGGCAGTTGAACGAAGCCCCGCGAATGCGGTAATGCTGTTCACTTTACGTTGGAGGGCTCCAGGTGGATATTTGGATTAGGTGTATATCCATTCCTGCGGTAACGGCCACCTATGGTTTTGCTCTTACAGCGAGTCACTTGGAAAAGCCTGCGCAGAACCTCCACTCGGCCTCTCGATATAGGGCAAGAAAATCAAAAAGCCAAAGCCAAAGCCAAAGCGAGGCGGCCTGACAGCCGACCTGATTGCAGGTCTGTGCGCGATCCAATTGTAGGAGCGCGCCTGCTCCGGGCGGCGTTCCGACGATGGACTTCCAGACAACGCAGTCATCCAGACAGGGCGCTTTATCGTTGGCGACCATCGCGAGCAAGCTCGCTCCTACAGGGAAACGTGTTCACTAGAAACAGGTCGGCTGTCAGGCCGCCTCGCTTTGCTTTTGATCGTGGCGCCCCATTAAACCACGATGGCCGAACGCAGGCATTGCGTAGTGGGTAAACCGGCAGGACGCCGGTTTAGCCGCGCTGGGCCATGGATGGCCCATCGCGGCGACCCACGGAGCAATGCCGGAGAGAGGGCATGCCGAGCCTAGGCGAGGCACCGAGTGGTGGGGCAAGAGCCTTTTGGTTCCTTTTTGGCGTTTGAAAAAGGGACTCGCCGTAAGGGCGAAACCATAAGTGGCCGTTACCGCAGCAATGGATATCCCCCCAATCCAGTTTTTAACAACCCCATGCTTAAGTGAACAGCATTGCGCGAATGCGGGGCTTTTTTTTGAAGATCAAAAGATCGCAGCCTGCGGCAGCTCCTACAGAAGGAATGCGGAACGCACGCGCGGTGTAATGCTCTATACCTTCAAGGTCTTTCTTGATCGAATGACTTTTCCTGCTGCCTGCGAGGTTTCCCATGACTGTCACCGTCAACACTGTCTCCGCCGAAGGTTTGCGCCACAGCGTCCAAATCGATGAACACGAACTCTTCGCCGACGCGCCCGTCACGGCCGGCGGTGAAGGCTCGGCGCCGGAGCCTCACGATTATTTCGATGCCGCGCTGGGTGCCTGCAAAGCCCTGACCCTGAAAATGTATGCGAGGAAGAAAGACATCCCGTTGACCGGAGTCGGCGTCGAGGTCAAGCGCGACAACAGCCTGGAGCAGAAAGGCCAGTACGTGCTTCACGTCAAACTGACCCTCAAGGGCGTACTCACCGACGCCCAGCGCGAAGAACTGCACCGCGTGGCCGATCGTTGCCCGATCCACAAGCTGATGACCACGTCTGAAGTCAGCATCGAAACGCATTTGTCCGAAGGACCGTTCAGCCAATAGCGGCACGGGCTGAAAAGGCGGGTTATGCTCGAACGCATCTCCCGCTCAGCCTGGAACGCACCATGAACACTCCGCTCGTGATCCGCCCCCGCACCGAAGATGTCGAAGGCCAACCGATTCTGCGCCCGTTGCCATCCGCCAAGTGCCGCAGCGTCGGGCCATTCGTGTTTTTCGACCACATGCTGGAAACCCGTTACCCACCGGGCAAGGGTATGAACATTCGCCAGCATCCACACATTGGCCTGTCCACCCTCACCTACCTGTTCCAGGGGCAAATCCAGCACAAGGACAGCCTCGGCTCCGATCAAGTGGTCGGGACTGGCGACGTCAGCTGGATGACGGCCGGCAGCGCCATCGCCCACGTCGAACGCACGCCCGCGGCCCTGAAAGAAAGCGGTTTCACGATGCACGGCTTGCAGATCTGGCTGGCATCGCCCAAGGACAAAGAACAAGGTCCCGGGCATTACAGCCACCATCCAGCGGCCACCTTGCCGGTCAGCGAAAACCTGGGGGTGAAGATTCGCATGATCGCCGGGTCAGGCTTTTGCCTGGAATCACCAGTACCTGTGCTGTCTCCTACGCTGTACGCGGAACTGCACCTGCAAACGGCGACGACATTGCTCATCCCCACCGAGCATGAAGAACGGGCGCTGTATGTGTTGAGCGGTGACGTGCAACTGGATGGCGAGCCGCTTCAGCCGCATTCGCTGGTGGTGCTGCCTGCCGGGGAAGAAATGACTCTGTTTGCTGAAAGCGACAGTCACGCCGTGCTGTTTGGCGGCGCTGCGCTGGACGGACCACGGCGGATCAACTGGAATTTTGTCGCGAGCGATCCGGCGGCGATTGATGAAGCACGCCGGCGCTGGGCGGCCGGGGATTGGCCGACGGTGCCGGGGGAAGTTGAGAGGATCGAATTGCCCTGAGGTTTTGGTTGCCTATGGAACCGCCTTCGCGAGCAAGCCCGCTCCCACATTGGAACGCGATCAAATGTGGGAGCGGGCTTGCTCGCGAAGAGACCGGCTCAGGCACCGGCAAAGTCGATGCCTGACACCAGATCAACCCTTGAACACTTCATCCAGCAGGTTATGCATCGACGTGAATGCCCGGGCAGCGACCTTGGCGTCGTACATCATCATCCCCGGCACATTCGCATGCGGGTCGGTGAACGAGTGGAACGCACCGCCGTAACTCAGCAACTGCCAGTCGACACCGGCCGCGTTCATTTCATCCTCGAACGCTGGCAACTGCTCCTTCGGCACCAGTGGATCGGAAGCGCCGTGCAGTACCAGCACCTTACCCTTGATGTTTTTCGCATCAGCCGGGTTCGGCGTATCCAGCGTGCCGTGGAACGACACCGCGGCCTTCACTGGCGCGCCGGTACGGGAGAACTCCAGGGCACAGCAACCGCCGAAGCAGAAACCGTAGGTCGCCAGCTTCGACGTATCCACTGCCGCCTCGCCCTGACCCTGCAACTGCTCGAATGCCACCTGCATGCGCTTGCGCAGCAACGCACGGTCATTCTTCAACGGCATCATTGCCGCGCCCGCCTCGTCATTGTTCGTCGGGCGAACCGCTTGACCATAAAGGTCCGCGATCAGCACCACATAGCCTTTGGCTGCCACGGACTTGGCGATCTCCTCGGCACCGGCGCTGACGCCCATCCAGTTCGGCGCCATCAACAAACCCGGACGCGGGCCTTTATGGTCGGCGTCGAAGGCCAGACGGCTTTCGTAAGCCTGGCCATCAATCTGATAGGCAACGGAACGTACAGTGATTTGGCTCATTTCTGACTCCTGATTTTTAAACACCAGAATGAAAAAACCCGCCGAAGCGGGTTTTTCTACAACACAGTTAAGCCGACAACTCGATCAACAGCTTGTTCAGACGGCGCACATAGGCCGCCGGGTCCTTCAAGCTGTCACCGGCCGCCAGGGCCGCCTGATCGAAGAGGATGTGCGACAGGTCGCCGAAGCGCTCGTCGCTCTGCTCGTTGTCGAGCTTCTCGATCAGCGGGTGAGCCGGGTTGAATTCGAAGATCGGCTTCGAATCAGGAACCTTCTGACCGCTGGCTTCCAGGATCTGACGCATCTGCAAGCCAAGGTCCTGCTCGCCGATGGCCAGGATCGCCGGGGAATCGGTCAGGCGATGGGACACCCGGACTTCCGCAACGGATTCGCCCAGCGCGGCCTTCAGACGCTCGACCAGACCTTCTTTGGCCTTGGCGACTTCTTCCGCGGCTTTCTTGTCCTCTTCCGAGTCCAGGTTGCCCAGGTCCAGGTCACCGCGCGCCACGTCGACGAAGCTCTTGCCGTCGAAATCGCTGAGGTAGCTCATCAGCCACTCGTCGATGCGGTCGGTCAGCAGCAGCACTTCGATGCCTTTCTTGCGGAAGACTTCCAGGTGCGGGCTGTTTTTGACTTGGGCGTAGGTTTCGCCGGTCAGGTAGTAGATCTTGTCCTGACCTTCCTTGGCGCGCGTCAGGTACTCGGTCAGGCCGACAACCTGCTCGCCATCGTCGCCGTTGGTCGATGCGAAACGCAGCAGACCGGCGATTTTTTCCTTGTTGGCGAAATCTTCTGCCGGGCCTTCTTTCATGACCTGACCGAAGTTTTTCCAGAAGCCCTTGTATTGCTCTGGCTCGTTCTTCGCCAGTTTTTCCAGCATGTCCAGAACGCGCTTGGTCAGCGCCGATTTCATCGAGTCGATAATCGGGTCTTTCTGCAGGATTTCCCGCGACACGTTC
Source organism: Pseudomonas sp. P5_109 (assembly GCF_034009455.1). Classification (NCBI taxonomy): domain Bacteria; kingdom Pseudomonadati; phylum Pseudomonadota; class Gammaproteobacteria; order Pseudomonadales; family Pseudomonadaceae; genus Pseudomonas; species Pseudomonas sp. P5_109. The sequence goes on along the minus strand of NZ_CP125380.1, from coordinate 1,873,799 downwards.
AGCGACAGGTCATTGGAGTCGACCACGCCTTTGATGAAGCGCAGGTACAGCGGCAGGAAGGACTCGGCCTGATCCATGACGAACACACGCTGTACGTACAGCTTCAGGCCTTTCGGCGCTTCACGCTGGTACAGGTCGAACGGAGCGCGGGTCGGCACGTACAGCAGCGAGCTGTATTCGAGCTTGCCTTCGACCTTGTTGTGGCTCCAGCTCAGCGGGTTTTCGAAATCGTGAGCGATGTGCTTGTAGAACTCCTGGTATTCCTCGTCCTTGATCTCGGTACGCGGACGGGTCCACAGGGCGCTGGCGCGGTTGACGGTTTCCCACTCAACGGCCGGCTTCTCTTCACCTTCGGCAGCAGCCACTTCTTTCGGCAGCTCGATCGGCAAGGCGATGTGGTCGGAGTACTTCTTGATGATGTTGCGCAGGCGCCAGCCATCGGCAAATTCGTCTTCGCCGGATTTCAGGTGCAGGACGATGCGAGTGCCGCGGTCGGCCTTGTCGACGGTCGCAACTTCGAAATCACCTTCGCCCTTGGACGACCAGTGCACGCCTTCGCTGGCTGAGGCGCCGGCACGACGGCTGTACACGTCGACTTTATCGGCGACGATGAACGCGGAGTAGAAACCGACACCGAACTGGCCGATCAGGTGCGAGTCTTTCTTCTGGTCGCCGCTCAGGTGTTTCATGAAATCGGCGGTGCCGGACTTGGCGATGGTACCCAGGTGGGTGATCGCGTCTTCGCGGCTCATGCCGATACCGTTGTCTTCGAGGGTGACGGTTTTAGCGTCCTTGTCGAAGCTCACGCGGATTTTCAGTTCGGCGCCACCTTCCAGCAGCTCTGGCTTGGCCAGGGCTTCGAAACGTAACTTGTCGACAGCGTCAGAGGCGTTCGAGATCAATTCGCGAAGGAAAATTTCCTTGTTGGAATACAGCGAATGGATCATGAGGTGCAGCAGTTGCTTCACCTCGGTCTGGAAGCCCAGGGTTTCCTTTTGAGTTTCCACACTCATGGTCATCAAACTCCAATCAGATGGCATTGGCCGTGACCTTGAGCGGTCGGCGGCGGGTTGTCATCTGAGTTTGGGGCTGAGTTCAGGATTTCAAGGGCTCTTCGAGTTTGAAATGGGCACGGGCAGTGGCAATGGGCTCGGCTTCGGTGCTTTGCCAGGCGGTAATCGCCACGTTGGCGACCCGGCGACCCTGGCGCCAGACCTGGCATCGGGCCCAGGTATCGCGAAACTGCCCGGCACGCAGGTAGTCCAGAGAGAAGTCGATAATCTTCGGCACCCCGGGCGACCCGGTAAACACCAACAGGTGCAACGCGGCGGCCAATTCCATGAAACCGGCGATCACACCGCCATGAATAGCCGGTAACAAAGGGTTTCCAATGTTGTCCTTGTTCGCTGGCAGCTTGAACAGCAACTCATCTCCCACCCGTGAACATTCGACGCCGATCAGCCGGGCATAGGGAATCAAATCCAGCAGCGAGGCGTAATCGCCCTGCTCGTGGGCCTTTTGCAGTTGGTCCTTCAAAGACTCGCTCATTGCGCCCCTCCGGCTACCACCCCACCAAAGCCCTTGGTGCCTTTGATGCCCTTGCCCATGCGCATGAAAGTGCCCATGACATGGGCAATGGGTTGCCCGGGGTCGTCCTGATAGGCGAAGCCACGGGCAAAAATCACGTCGGTGGTGACCCGATAGCACTGGGCAAAACCATAGACATCCTTATGTGGCTCGGCGGCGTGCATGTAGTCGATGCGCAGGTCGAGGGTCGGGCAGACTTCAAACTCAGGGAGTACGCAGAGCGTCGCCATGCCACAGGCGGTGTCCATCAGCGAGGTCAGCGCCCCGCCATGAATCACGCCGGTTTCGGGATTGCCGACGATCTGCGGGCTATACGGCAGCACGACCGTCAGTCCTTCGCTGCTGGCGCTGTGAACGCTTAGTCCAAGTACCTGACAATGTCGCAGCGCCGACAGAAAGCGCGTCGCACGCTCAAAAATGGGGTTTTCAGCCATTTGATAAACACTCTTGTTTATACCCATACCGTACGTTGGCGGATCGGGTAAAAGTTCCGCATTAGAATAAAACTTATATATCTGAAAGAATTAAGGAACTTAACCCTGATGCGTGGGTTCTTAAGGCCAGTAGATGCTTTTCATCAGGAGAAACACCCCATGCGTAAGACTTTAGCTATTGCCTTGATGTTGACCGCTTCCCTCGGTCTCGCTGCCTGCGATAAAAAATCCGAGGACAAAGCTCAAGATGCTGCCAAACATGCTGAGCAAGCTCAGCAAGACATGAGCAAAGCTCAGGATAAAGTGAACGACGCCGCGAAAGAAAACGCCGAAGCCGCCAAAGATCAGGCTGAATCGAACGCGGAAGCGGCAAAAGAGGCCGCACCGGCCGCTCCAACTGCTCCGGAAGCACCTAAGAACTAATACGGTTTTTAGAGTGGCAAAAGAAAACCCGCCAAGTGCGGGTTTTCTTTTGTCCTTAAAAAACGGTTAGAGCAAAATCGTTCTAAAAGTCGGACTAATCATCAGCAACAGCGAACAGATAAATCCCACCAGCCAAACCAGGCTGCGTTGCCAGGTCAAGTCTTTCCAGTAACACAACAGATAAATGATCCGCGAGATCACAAAGATGATCGCGAGCAAATCGATGAGCCAACCGGCCGTCTGCGTGGTGTGCGCCATCAACACACCCACCGCAAACAGGATGAATGCTTCGAAACTATTCTGATGCGCCGCCAGAGCCCGGGCACCCAGGCCCGTGAGTTGCGTCTGCTGTTGGCGCGGCAAGTGGTTATCGTAGCCGCCCAACTCTTTCATGGCGGTGGTCACGGGCATGCGCGCCAGGTAAATCAATACCGCACTGATAAACACGCACCAGAATGGAATACTCATCAAGCAGCCTCTTTGATCGACTCCGGCAACGGCGCCTCTGTAGGGGTATAGACCATCACGTCGAGAACGTCGGAATGAAACTCGCGGCGGTACAACACAAATACGACGCCGGCACTCATCAACATGAATAACCATGGGCTGACAAACCAGGCCAGCATGGTCATGCCGAAATAGTAGGAACGCAGCCCGAAGTTGAACTGGTTGGCGGCCATGGAGATGACACGGGCTGCGCGGGCAGCAAACGCCTTGCGCTCTTGCTCCGACACAAGACGCTCACCGACCATTGGCGCCGAACCCACCAACACCGCCGCAAAGTTGTACTGGCGCATGCACCAGCTGAACGTGAAGAACGCATAGACAAACACCAGCGCCAGGCACAGCAACTTGATTTCCGACATGCCCTGGGAGGCCTGTTGCACCATCGGGATATCCGCCAGCAACGATACCGCCCGCTCCGACGCCCCGAGCACCGTGAGAATACCGGCCAGGATAATCAATGTACTGGAGGCGAAGAACGAGGCATTGCGTTCCAGATTGCCGATCACGCTGGCATCGGCGATGCGGTTGTCGCGCAACAGCATGCGGCGCATCCAGTCTTCGCGGTAAAGGTGCAGAACGCTGGCCAGGCACGCAGTGTCACGGCCTTTCCAGGTGGCATAGCGGGTGTACCCGCCCCAGCAGATGACGAACCAGATAGCGGCAAGAATGTGGATCAGGTTGGCTTGGATGAACGACATGCAGGTCCTTGTGATGTATTTGCGGAGTACATGAATCCTGTGGGAGCGAGCTTGCTCGCGAAGGCCGTGAACCATGGCGCGCGATTTCTGGATAAACGCGGTGCTCTCAAGTTCTTCGCGAGCAAGCTCGCTCCTACAAGGGGATTGCGCAGTCTTTCGACGTTAGCGCAGAAGAAAAGACACCGCACCACCCCATAAAAAAATGCCCCGTATCGATTGATACGGGGCATTTCTGTTTCTGCTTGTCCGACCCGCTTATGGCAGGTCGAAAGCTTTAAGCCAGCGCTTCTTCGCGCTTGCCCAGCATACGGTCGCAGATAACCGCAACCACCAGCGTCATCACCGACGGCACCAGCCAGGCCAGGCCCTGCTCGCTCAGCGGCAGGTGCGCCATTTGTGTCGGCATCCAGTCCGCCAGACCGGCACCCTTCAAGGCATCGATCAGGCCGAAGATGAACGACACCAGCATGACCGGGCCGACGATGCGGCCCTGTTCATGCCAGAAGTCCTTGCAGAAGCTCAGGGCCACCAAGGCGATGCACGGCGGGTAGATCGCGGTCAGTACAGGGATCGAGAACGCAATCAGCTTGGTCAGGCCCAGGTTGGACACCAGCAGGGAGAATGCCGCAAGGATGATCACCAGCGTCTTGTAGGACAGTGGCAGCACTCGGCTGAAGTACTCGGCGCAGGCGCAGGTCAGGCCGACCGCGGTCACCAGGCACGCCAGCGAAATCAGCACGGCGAGGAAACCGCTGCCCAGCGAACCGAAGGTGTGCTGCACGTAAGCATGCAATACCGCCGCGCCATTGGTAGCGCCTGCGGCCACTTCATGGCTGCCCGAACCGAGACGGAACAGGCTGACATAGACCAGTGCCAGGCCCACACCGGCAATCAGGCCGGCGATGATCGCATAGCGGGTGATCAGTGCTGGCGACTCGACGCCGCGGGAACGGATGGCGTTGACGATGACGATGCCGAACACCAGGGCGCCCAGGGTATCCATGGTCAGGTAACCATTGATGAAGCCCTGGGAAAACGGTGCCGCCAGGTATTCAGGGGTTGCTTGACCAATGTCACCGGCCGGCAAGGCGAATGCGGCGATGCCGAGAGCGGCCAGGGCAATGATCTTCAGCGGCGCGAGGAAGCGCCCTACGGTATCCAGCAGACGACCCGGATACAGCGAGATGAAAAACACCAGCAGGAAGTAAACCGAGCTGTACAGGAACAGCGCCAGCGGGCTCTCACCGGTCAACGGCGCCAGGCCCACTTCGAACGAAACCGTCGCGGTACGCGGCGTCGCGAACAGGGGCCCCACGGCCAGATAGCAGGCCGCCGCCAACAGGCCGCCTGCCACTTTACCGATCGGGCTGCTCAATGCATCCATTGCACCACCGACCTTGGCCAGGGCTACAACGGTGATCACGGGCAGACCGACTGCGGTGACCAGGAAGCCCAGCGCCGCCATCCAGACATTAGGCCCGGACTGCAAACCGACGATAGGCGGGAAGATGATGTTGCCAGCCCCGACGAACAGGGCAAACGTCATAAAACCAAGTGCCAGGATGTCCTGGCCTTTCAACACTTTCATTAAGGAAATACCACACTACTGAATCGGAATTTAGAGAGGGATTTCCCTATGGGTGAGGGAAATGCTGTCGGTCCGTATAAAACCAACCCTTTTAGCGCGTTGCCGCCTTGTGGGCAGCGGACGCAAAAATGGCGCGTAGCCTAACGAATTTGAACCAGAAACGCACTGTTAGAGGGCGAACATTCCGATCTACGACATTTTCGTGTCGCGTTTACGTATCAAATTTATCTACACGGACCTCTGTGGCGAGGGGGCTTGCCCCCGTTGGGTTGCGAAGCGACCCCGAAAAACCTGCATTCGGATAATGTCAGGCGCACTGCATCGTCCTGAATGACGGCTGCTGCGCAGCCGAACGGGGGCAAACCCCCTCGCCACAAAAGCCCTGCGGACAACACAAATGCCGGAAACGACAAAGGCCACCCGAGGGTGGCCTTTGTTTGGTGAAGCGTCAGCTAAGCGCGAGGCTTACTTGACAGCCCAACCAGTCAGCTCAGCCAGGGCTTTGCCGATGTCTGCCAGCGAACGCACGGTTTTAACGCCTGCGTCTTGCAGAGCAGCGAATTTCTCGTCTGCAGTGCCTTTGCCGCCAGAGATGATTGCGCCAGCATGGCCCATGCGCTTGCCCGGAGGAGCAGTCACACCAGCGATGTAGGAAACAACTGGCTTGGTCACGTGTGCCTTGATGTAGGCAGCCGCTTCTTCTTCAGCCGAACCGCCGATCTCACCGATCATCACGATCGCTTCGGTCTTCGGGTCTTCCTGGAACAGCTTCAGGATGTCGATGAAGTTCGAACCCGGGATCGGGTCACCACCGATGCCGACGCAAGTCGACTGACCGAAACCGGCGTCAGTAGTCTGCTTGACAGCTTCGTAGGTCAGGGTGCCGGAACGGGAAACGATACCGACCTTGCCTGGCAAGTGAATGTGACCTGGCATGATGCCGATCTTGCATTCGCCTGGGGTGATCACGCCTGGGCAGTTAGGGCCGATCAGGGTGATACCCAGCTCGTCGCACTTAACTTTAGCGTCCAGCATGTCCAGGGTAGGAATGCCTTCGGTGATGCAGACGATCAGCTTGATGCCGCCGAAAGCCGCTTCCAGGATCGAATCTTTGCAGAAAGGAGCCGGAACGTAGATCACGCTGGCGGTAGCGCCAGTGGCAGCTACTGCGTCTTTAACGGTGTTGAACACTGGCAGGCCCAGGTGTTCGGTGCCGCCTTTGCCTGGAGTTACACCACCAACCATCTTGGTGCCGTACTCGATGGCTTGCTGGGTGTGGAAACTACCTTGCGAACCGGTAATACCCTGGCAGATAACTTTGGTGTCTTTATTGATCAGGACGCTCATTATTTGCCCTCCGCAGCTTTGACAACTTGTTGAGCAGCGTCGGTCAGGCTGGTAGCAGCGATGATGTTCAAACCGCTTTCTGCCAGTACTTTAGCGCCCAGTTCAGCGTTGTTGCCTTCCAGGCGAACAACAACCGGGATTTTCACGCCGACTTCTTTCACAGCGCCGATGATGCCTTCGGCAATCATGTCGCAACGAACGATGCCGCCGAAGATGTTGACCAGTACTGCAGCGACGTTAGTGTCGGACAGGATGATCTTGAACGCTTCGGTAACGCGTTCCTTGGTAGCACCGCCGCCCACGTCGAGGAAGTTGGCTGGTTTACCGCCATGCAGGTTGACGATGTCCATGGTACCCATGGCCAGGCCAGCACCGTTGACCATGCAACCGATGTTGCCTTCCAGCGCTACGTAGTTCAGTTCGAACTTGGCAGCGTGCGCTTCGCGCGGATCGTCTTGCGACGGATCGTGGAAAGTCTTCAGCTTAGGCTGACGGTACATGGCGTTGGCGTCGATGTTGATCTTGGCATCGAGGCAGTGCAGATCGCCGTCAGCCTTGATCACCAGCGGGTTCACTTCCAGCAGGGCCAGGTCGTGATCCTTGAACAGTTTGGCCAGACCTACGAAGATCTTGGCGAACTGAGCAACCTGCTTGCCTTCCAGGCCCAGCTGGAATGCCAGCTCGCGACCCTGGAATGGCTGAGCGCCAACCAGTGGATCGATAGTGGCTTTCAGAATTTTTTCTGGAGTGTCGTGAGCGATTTTCTCGATGTCCACGCCACCTTCGGTGGAAGCCATGAACACGATGCGACGGCTCGAACGGTCAACGACAGCGCCCAGGTACAGCTCTTTAGCGATATCAGTGCACGATTCAACCAGGATCTTGGTGACTGGCTGACCATTGGCGTCAGTCTGGTAAGTCACCAGACGCTTGCCCAGCCACTGCTGTGCGAAGGCTTTGGCGTCTTCTTTGCTGCGAACCAGCTTTACGCCGCCCGCTTTACCGCGACCACCGGCGTGGACCTGGGCTTTGACAACCCACTCGCTGCCGCCGATTTTGTCGCAAGCTTCTGCTGCTGCTTCCGGGGTGTCTACCGCGTAACCGGTGGAAACTGGCAGGCCGTACTCAGCGAACAGCTGCTTACCCTGATACTCGTGAAGATTCATGCTTATTACCGTCTTCGTTAGGTACTGCGCATTCGGTGCTGCACTCATTCAAGTGCCGCACCACCTGTGACTGCTGCTTGCATAGCCTTTCCGGATATCCGGTGCAGCTATGCAAGACTGCGTCCAGCGGATATTCCGCGGTGAGTCTTGCATGCAAGGCTCACGACGGGCCAAACCGCCGTGGTTTCTTATTATGTCTTAACGCTTCTTGCGGTTGGCGATGTGAATGGCGCCGCCATTCACTGCCAGAGCAGCTTCGTGCAAGGCTTCAGACAGGGTCGGATGGGAGAAAACCATCATGCCCAGGTCTTCAGCGCTGGTGCCGAATTCCATACCGATCGCGCCCTGCTGAACCAGTTCGGCAGCGCTTGGGCCAATCACGTGGACGCCCAGTACGCGGTCTGTCTTGGCATCAGCGATGACCTTGACGAAACCACCGGTGTCGTTGGCAGCCATGGCACGGCCAGAGGCTGCGAACGGGAAGGTGCCGACGTTAACTTCAACGCCTTCAGCTTTCAAGGCCTGCTCGGTTTTACCCACCCACGCGATTTCCGGGTGAGTATAAATAACCGAAGGGATCAAATCATAGTTCATCTGGGCCTTGTGGCCCTTGATGCGCTCGACAACCATGATGCCCTCTTCCGAGGCCTTGTGCGCCAGCATCATGCCGCGAACCACGTCGCCGATGGCGTAGACGCCCGGTACGGTGGTGGCGCAGTGATCATCAACGTGCACAAAACCGCGCTCGTCCAGGGTCACGCCGCAGTCGGCAGCCAACAGATCAGTGGTCACCGGACGGCGACCAACGGCTACGATCAGCTTGTCGAAAGTGATGTTCTGTTCGCCCTTGGCATCGGTGTAGTTCACCACGACTTCGTCGCCGTTCACTTTGGAACCGGTCACGCGAGCGCCCAGCTTGATGTCCAGGCCCTGTTTGGTCAGGGTTTTCAGCGCTTCCTTGGAAACAGCTGCGTCAGCGGCCATCAGGAAGGTGTCCAGGGCTTCCAGGACAGTCACTTCTGCACCCAGACGCGACCAGACCGAACCCAGTTCCAGACCGATCACACCAGCGCCGATCACGCCCAGACGCTTAGGCACGGTCTGGAATTCCAGGGCGCCAGTCGAATCAACGATCACATTCTGGTCGACCGGAGCCGGTGGAATGTCGATCGGACGCGAACCTGGAGCCAGGATGACGTTCTCGGCCTGGATGATTTCTACCGAGCCGTCTGGCTTGGTGACTTCAACCTGCTTGCCGGCCAGCAGCTTGCCGTGACCTTCAATGGAGGTCACACCGTTGGCTTTGAACAGGGTCGCAACGCCAGAGGTCAGGCCTTTGACGATGGTGGCCTTGCGGCCGACCATTGCTGGCACGTCCATGGTCACGCCAGCGTGGTTGATACCGTGGATCGCGAAGCCTTCTTTGGCTTCCTTGTACTTCCAGGAGCTATCCAGCAGCGCCTTGGATGGAATGCAGCCGACGTTCAGGCAAGTACCGCCCAGAGCCAGTTTGCCTTCCTTGTCGGTGTACTTCTCGATGCAGGCAGTCGAAAGACCAAGCTGAGCGGCCTTGATGGCAGCCACGTAACCGCCAGGGCCCGCGCCGATCACTACTACGTCAAATTTCTGCGACATTCAAAAAATCCTCTTTAGCGAAAAGCTTCAAGCCGCAAGCTGCAAGCCAGGCTTCGGGTTTTCCGAAAGCTCGAGCTTGCAGTTCATGGCTGCTTCTATCAGATATCCAGCAACAGACGAGCCGGATCTTCCAGCAGGTTCTTGATGGTCACCAGGAAGGTCACAGCTTCTTTGCCATCGATCAGGCGGTGATCGTAGGACAGTGCCAGGTACATCATCGGACGGATAACGACCTGACCGTTGATGGCCATAGGACGCTGGATGATGTTGTGCATGCCCAGGATGGCTGCTTGTGGCGGGTTGACGATCGGGGTCGACATCATCGAACCGAAAGTACCACCGTTGGTGATGGTGAAAGTACCGCCGGTCATTTCGTCCATCGACAGTTTGCCGTCGCGGGCTTTCTTGCCGAAGGTGGCGATGCCGCCTTCGATTTCAGCCAGGCTCATCAGTTCGGCGTTACGCAGAACCGGTACAACCAGGCCGCGATCGCTGGAAACTGCAACGCCGACGTCAGCGTAGCCGTGGTAAACGATGTCGCCGCCATCGATCGAGGCGTTGACAGCCGGGAAGCGCTTCAGCGCTTCGGTGGCCGCTTTCACGAAGAACGACATGAAGCCCAGGCGCACGCCGTTGTGGGACTTCTCGAACAGATCCTTGTACTTCGAACGCAGTGCCATGACTTCGGTCATGTCGACTTCGTTGAAAGTAGTCAGCATCGCCATGTTCGACTGAGCTTCAACCAGACGCTTGGCAACAGTTGCACGTACGCGAGTCATCGGTACACGCTTCTCGATGCGGTCGCCAGCAGCGAACACAGGAGCAGCGGCAGCCGGAGCAGCAGCCTTGGCAGGCGCGGCAGCCGGAGCGGCTTTCTTGGCAGCAACGGCTGCAACCACGTCTTCCTTGGTCACACGACCGCCTTTGCCGGTGCCGGCAACGGAAGCGATGTTGATGCCGTTTTCTTCAGCCAGCTTGCGAGCGGCAGGTGCAGCGATCGGGTCGTCTTCGCCGTCAGCAGCTGGAGCAGCGGCAGCGGCCGGAGCAGCAGCGGCAGCAGGAGCGGCGGCAGCAGCGCCGCCTTCAACGATGGAGCCCAGGACTTCGTCGGACAGGACGGTTTCGCCCTCGCCCTTGACGATTGCGCCCAGCACGCCGTCAGCAGTCGCCAGAACTTCCAGCACGACTTTGTCGGTTTCGATGTCGACGATCAGTTCGTCGCGCTTGACCGCATCGCCCGGTTGTTTGTGCCAGGTGGCAACGGTGCCATCGGCAACCGATTCCGGGAAAGTGGGGGCTTTGATTTCGATAGCCATTATCTGTGGGTCCTTAAATTCGGTTTCAGGTGCGCGAAGGCGTTAAACAGTAAAGGCGTCTTGCAGCAGTTTTTCCTGCTGCTCAGCGTGCATCGATGCGTAACCACATGCCGGTGCAGCAGAAGCCTCACGGCCCGCGTACTCAAGTACGAGAGACTTGTTGAGGTTGCTGATGCTGCGACGCAAGTGGTGTTGGCTGCAGTACCAGGCACCCTGGTTCATCGGCTCTTCCTGACACCAAACGGCAGCTTTGGCGTTGGTGTAAGGAGCCAGGACTTCTTTCAAGTCGTCCTCAGGGAATGGATACAGCTGCTCGATACGCACGATGGCGATATCTTCACGGCCTTCGGCACGGCGTTTTTCCAGCAAGTCGTAGTAGACCTTGCCGCTACACAGAACAACGCGCTCGACCTTTTTCGGGTCCAGGGCATCGATTTCCGGGATCACGGTCTGGAACGAACCTTCGGCCAGATCTTCCAGCGTCGAGATGGCCAGCTTGTGGCGCAGCAGCGACTTCGGCGTCAGCACGATCAACGGCTTGCGTAGCGGACGAATCACCTGACGACGCAGCAAGTGGTAGATCTGTGCTGGCGTGGTCGGTACGGCTACCTGAATGTTGTGCTCGGCGCACAGTTGCAGGTAACGCTCAAGACGTGCCGAGCTGTGCTCAGGGCCCTGACCTTCGTAACCGTGTGGCAGCAACATGGTCAGACCGCACAGACGGCCCCACTTGTGCTCGCCGCTGGTGATGAACTGGTCGATTACAACCTGTGCACCGTTGGCGAAGTCGCCGAACTGGGCTTCCCAGATCACCAGCGCATCCGGCGTGGTGGTCGAGTAGCCGTATTCGAACGCCAGTACCGCTTCTTCGGACAGGAACGAGTCGTACAGGTCGAAGCGTGGCTGACCGTCGTACAGGTTCTGCAACGGGATGTAGGTGCCCGCGTCTTTCTGGTTGTGCAGCACAGCGTGACGGTGCGAGAACGTACCGCGGCCGATGTCCTGACCGGTCATGCGAATCGGGTGACCTTCGAACGCCAGGGTCGCGTACGCCATGGTTTCGGCGTAACCCCAGTTGATCGGCAGGCCGCCGGCTTGCATCTTCTGACGGTCTTCGTAGATCTTCGCAACCTGGCGTTGAACCACGAAGCCTTCCGGAATTTCCAGCAGCTTGGCGGACAGTTCCTGCAAGGTCTTGAGATCGAAGCGAGTGTCGTGACGCGCGGTCCAGGCGTGGCCCAGATACGGACGCCAGTCCACGAACAGCTCTTTGTTCGGCTCTTTGACCAGGCTTTTCACTACGTGCAGGCCGTTGTCCAGCGCGTTGCGGTATTCGTCGACTTTCGCCTGAACACGCTCTGCGTCGAGCACACCGCCCTGGGTCAGACGATCGGCATACAGCTCACGGGTGGTGCGCTGCTTGGTGATCTGCTGATACATGATCGGCTGGGTGCCACTTGGCTCGTCGGCCTCGTTGTGGCCGCGACGACGGTAGCAGACCAGGTCGATCACCACGTCACGCTTGAACTGCATGCGGTAGTCGATAGCCAGCTGGGTCACGAACAATACGGCTTCCGGATCATCACCATTCACATGGAGGATCGGCGCCTGGATCATTTTCGCAACGTCGGTCGCGTACTCGGTGGAACGCGAGTCCAGCGGGTTGCTGATGGTGAAACCGACCTGGTTGTTGATCACGATGTGCACGGTACCGCCGGTCTTGAAACCGCGGGTCTGCGACATCTGGAAGGTTTCCATGACCACACCTTGACCGGCGAATGCCGCGTCACCGTGGATGGAGATCGGCAGAACCTTCTCACCAGTAGGATCGTTACGACGGTCCTGACGGGCGCGAACCGAACCCTCGACCACCGGGGAAACGATTTCCAGGTGGGACGGGTTGAACGCCATGGCCAGGTGAACTTCACCGCCGGTGGTCATCACGTTGGACGAGAAGCCCTGGTGGTATTTAACGTCACCGGAACCCAGCTCGACCTTTTTCTTGCCTTCGAACTCGTCGAACAGCTCGCGCGGGTTCTTGCCGAAGGTGTTGACCAGCACGTTCAGACGGCCACGGTGGGCCATGCCGATGACGATTTCCTTGGTGCCGTAGGAACCGGAACGCTGGATCAGCTCGTCGAGCATCGGAATCAGGCTTTCGCCGCCTTCCAGACCGAAACGCTTGGTACCCGGGTATTTGGTGCCCAGGTATTTTTCCAGGCCTTCACCGGCGGTCACGCGCTCAAGCAGGTGGCTCTTGATGTCAGCGGAGTACGTCGGACGACCACGCACGCTTTCCAGACGCTGCTGGAACCACTGGCGCTGCTCGGAATCGGTGATATGCGTGAATTCAGCGCCGATGGTGCGGCAATATGTCTGCTGCAACGCTTCGTGAATTTCGCGTAGGCTCGCTTCCTCTTTGCCGATGAACAGGTCGCCGGCACGGAAGGTCGTATCAAGATCGGCATTGGTCAAGCCGTAATGATTGATCGACAGGTCTGCAGGTGCAGGACGCTGCCACAGCCCCAGCGGGTCAAGCTGGGCTGCCTGGTGGCCACGCATACGGTAGGCCTGGATCAATCGCAGCACTTCAACTTGCTTCTTCTCGTGCTCACTGCTCACGCTGCCGGCGGAAACCGGTTGGGCGCGGCGCTGGTTCTTTGCCAGCAAGACGAAATGATCGCGAATTGTGGAGTGCGAAACATCGGTGGCAGTGTTGCCGTCAGCAGGCAACTTCTGGAAGTAGGTGCGCCACTCTTCTGGCACAGCGTTAGGGTCGTGCAGGTAGAGCTCGTAAAGCTCTTCCACATAGGCAGCGTTACTACCGGATAGGTAGGCACTGTTCCACATGCGCTGCATCACGCTTTCTTGCATGCTTGGTCACCCTCGGTTAGGGGAACACCATCGGTGTCGACACCGAGCAAACTTGCAGAAGTCCGAATGCAGCGACCAAAACAAGCCACTAGGATCACACTGATAGTCCGGGTACCAGCCCGGATGCCCCTGCTTGTCTCATTTCTTCAAAATAAGAGCCGCAGCCTTTTAAGCTGCTGCTCAGGTTAAAACTACGGCGCCGGTTGAAGCCTGCGCCGTAGCATCTACGGGTACAACGGTTACAGCTGCTGAATCACACGCCGCTCGAGAGCAACATGTTACGGATGTGACCAATGGCCTTAGTCGGGTTCAGGCCTTTCGGACATACGTTGACGCAGTTCATGATCCCGCGGCAGCGGAATACGCTGAACGGGTCATCCAGCGAAGCCAGACGCTCGGACGTCTTGGTATCACGGCTGTCTGCCAGGAAGCGGTACGCTTGCAGCAGGGCAGCTGGACCCAGGAACTTGTCCGGGTTCCACCAGAAGGACGGGCAGGAAGTCGAGCAGCAAGCGCACAGGATGCACTCGTACAGACCGTCCAGCTTTTCACGTTCTTCAGGGGACTGCAGACGCTCGATGGCCGGAGCCGGCGTGTCGTTCTGCAGGTATGGCTTAACCTTTTCGTATTGCTTGTAGAAGATGCTCATATCGACGACCAGGTCACGGATAACCGGCAAACCTGGCAGAGGACGAACGATCAACTTGTTACCTTTTACGACGGCAGACAGCGGCGTGACGCACGCCAGGCCGTTTTTGCCGTTGATGTTCATGCCGTCGGAACCGCAAACACCTTCACGGCAAGAGCGACGATAGGAGAACCCCTCGTCCTGCTCTTTGATCAGGGCCAACACGTCCAGCACCATCAGGTCTTTACCACCGGTATCGACCTGGAATTCCTGCATGAACGGCGCGGCGTCCTGATCAGGGTTGTAACGATAAACGCTGACTTGCAACATGGCTGCCACCCTTAATAAGTCCGAATCTTAGGTTCAAAAGTCGGAACAGTCTTCGGCGAGAAGTTCACGGCACGCTTGGTTACGCGCTTGTCACCCGGGAAGTACAGGGTGTGGCACAGCCAGTTTTCGTCGTCACGGTCTTCGAAGTCTTCACGGGCGTGAGCACCGCGGGACTCTTTACGCACTTCGGCAGCGATGGCGGTGGCTTCGGCCACTTCCAGCAGGTTCTGCAGTTCCAGCGCTTCGATACGTGCAGTGTTGAACGCCTGCGACTTATCGTTGATCTTCACGTTGGCGATACGCTTGCGCAGGTCAGCCAGCTGGGCGATACCCTTCTGCATGTATTCGCCAGTACGGAATACACCGAAGTAGTTCTGCATGCAGTTTTGCAGCTCGCGACGCAGGGTAGCCACGTCTTCGCCTTCGGTACGCTCGTTCAGAGCGGACAGACGCGCCAGGGCAGTTTCGATGTTGGCGTCGGTGGCGTCGTCGTATTCGATACCGTCGGTCAGTGCTTTTTCCAGGTGCAGGCCGGCAGCGCGGCCGAATACCACCAGGTCGAGCAGCGAGTTACCGCCCAGACGGTTGGCACCGTGAACCGATACGCAAGCCACTTCACCTACAGCGAACAGACCAGGAATGATCTGATCCACGCCTTCGGCGTCCTGGGTGATCGCCTGGCCATGAATGTTGGTGGCAACGCCGCCCATCATGTAGTGGCAGGTCGGAACAACCGGAACCGGAGCGACAACCGGGTCAACGTGGGCGAAAGTCTTCGACAGTTCGCAGATGCCCGGCAGACGGCTGTGCAGCACTTCCTCGCCCAAGTGGTCGAGTTTGAGCATTACGTGGTCGCCGTTCGGACCGCAACCGTTGCCGGCGATGATCTCTTTAACCATCGAACGTGCAACAACGTCACGACCTGCAAGGTCTTTGGCGTTCGGAGCATAACGTTCCATGAAACGCTCGCCGTGCTTGTTGATCAGGTATCCACCTTCACCACGGCAACCTTCGGTAACCAGTACACCGGCGCCGGCGATGCCGGTCGGGTGGAACTGCCACATTTCGATGTCTTGTACCGGCACGCCGGCACGCAGCGCCATGCCAACGCCGTCACCGGTGTTGATCAGGGCGTTGGTGGTCGAAGCGTAGATACGACCTGCACCGCCGGTCGCCAATACGGTGGCCTTGGCGCGGATGTAGGTGGTTTCGCCGGTTTCGATGCAGATGGCGATCACGCCGACGAACTCGCCTTCGCTGTTCTTCACCAGATCGACAGCGTAGTACTCGTTCAGGAACACGGTACCGGCTTTCAGGTTGCCCTGATAAAGGGTGTGCAGCAGTGCGTGACCAGTACGGTCGGAAGCAGCGCAAGTACGCGCAGCCTGGCCGCCTTTACCGTAGTCCTTGGACTGACCGCCGAATGGACGCTGGTAGATACGACCTTGCTCGGTACGCGAGAATGGCATACCCATGTGGTCCAGCTCGTAAACGGCAGCCGGGCCTTCCTGACACATGTATTCGATAGCGTCCTGGTCACCGATGTAGTCGGAACCCTTGACGGTATCGTACATGTGCCAGCGCCAGTCATCGTTCGGGTCAGCGGACGCGATTGCGCAGGTGATGCCGCCTTGAGCGGATACAGTGTGCGAACGGGTCGGGAAAACCTTGGTGATCACGGCAGTCTTGTGACCGCCTTGCGCCAGTTGCAGCGCTGCGCGCATGCCGGCACCGCCACCACCAATAATGATGGCGTCGAAAGAAATCGTTGGAATGTTAGCCATGACTCAGATACCCCAGAGAATCTGCACACCCCAGACGAAGTAAGCGAACATCGCAACGCCGCATACTGCCTGGAAAAGGAAACGTATAGCAGTCGCGGACTTGCCGAACGCCATTGGCGTCAGGTAGTCGGTCGCGATGGTCCACATGCCGACCCAGGCGTGAGCGCCGAGGGCAACGAGGGCCAGGAGGCTGAAAATACGCATTCCGTTGTGGGCGAACAGTTCATGCCACTGGGCGTAGTCGAGGCCTGGGTTGGCCACGATGTATCCGATCAGGAAGATGAAGTAAGCCGCGAGAACGACCGCAGACACACGTTGCGCCATCCAGTCATAGAGGCCCGAACGCGACAGGTTCGTGACGTTAGTTACCATATCCAAACTCCTGCCAGAACGATTACCACCACGGAAACGGCGATAACGATTTTCGAGCCCAGCTTGCCGCCTTCCAGCGTCTCACCGATGCCCATGTCCATGATCAAATGGCGCACACCGGCTACCAGGTGATACAGCAGAGCGGACAGGATGCCCCATGTCACTAGCTTGGCTAGCGGACTGGTCAGACACGCTTTCACCTGACCGAAGCCTTCCTCGGAGCTCAGCGACTTGTCCAATGCGTAAAGCATGATGGCAAGGCACACGAAGAGGATGACACCGGAAATACGGTGAAGGATGGACGTGTAAGCAGTGACTGGGAGTTTGATGGTCCTTAGGTCTAGGTTTACAGGTCGTTGGCTTTTCACGGCTTTTTTTTCACACTGAAGAGCCCCTAACAATCAGGGCAAAGTTGTTGGGGAGTGCACTGGTCAGGTAACCACCACCCAGGGATGCGACCCCCAATGAAAGCAAGCCCAAAAGCCCTTGGCGGTCGGTGGCCGAGTATAGACAGTTAGGCTACTAATGACAACGCAAACACCTAACCCAAACAGCTGATTGCGCAACTGACATAAAAGGCGTAAATGGCAGCCAATTTCGAGAAAAAAGTCCGGTTAAAGCCTTCTGGAGCAAGACTTTAGGCAAATTGACATTCAAATTTATCTCACTATAGTGGTGCGGGCCCTGCGTGGGGGGTCTGTCTGATGATTTCAAGCATAAATAGGAGGCCACATGGCTGACAAAAAAGCGCAGTTGATCATCGAGGGCGCAGCCCCCGTCGAGCTGCCCATTTTAACCGGCACCGTTGGTCCCGATGTTATCGATGTTCGGGGCCTGACGGCCACGGGCCGTTTCACCTTTGACCCAGGCTTCATGTCGACCGCCTCGTGCGAGTCGAAGATCACCTATATCGACGGCGACAACGGCATTCTGCTGCACCGCGGCTACCCGATCGAACAGCTGGCTGAAAAGTCGGACTACCTGGAAACCTGCTATCTGCTGCTCAACGGCGAACTGCCGACCGCAGAACAGAAGGCCCAGTTCGTCAGCACCGTGAAGAACCACACCATGGTTCACGAGCAGCTGAAGACCTTCTTCAACGGCTTCCGTCGCGACGCCCACCCGATGGCCGTCATGTGCGGCGTAGTCGGCGCCCTTTCGGCGTTCTACCACGACTCCCTGGACATCAATAACCCGCAGCATCGCGAAATCTCCGCGATCCGCCTGGTTGCCAAGATGCCGACCCTGGCCGCGATGGTTTACAAGTACTCCATGGGCCAACCCATGATGTACCCGCGCAACGACCTGTCGTACGCGGAAAACTTCCTGCACATGATGTTCAACACCCCGTGCGAGATCAAACCGATCAGCCCGGTACTCGCCAAGGCCATGGACCGGATCTTCATCCTCCATGCCGACCACGAGCAGAACGCCTCGACGTCCACCGTGCGCCTGGCCGGCTCCTCGGGTGCCAACCCGTTCGCCTGTATCGCCGCCGGTATCGCTGCACTGTGGGGCCCTGCCCACGGCGGTGCAAACGAAGCTGTACTGACCATGCTCGATGAAATCGGCGATGTTTCGAACATCGACAAGTTCATCGCCAAGGCCAAGGACAAGAACGATCCGTTCAAACTGATGGGCTTCGGTCACCGCGTTTACAAAAACCGCGACCCACGCGCCACGGTAATGAAGCAGACCTGCGACGAAGTGTTGAAGGAACTGGGCATCCAGAACGATCCGCAACTCGAACTGGCCATGCGCCTGGAAGAGATCGCCCTGACTGACCCGTACTTCATCGAGCGCTCGCTGTACCCGAACGTCGACTTCTACTCGGGGATCATCCTCAAGGCGATCGGCATTCCAACCAGCATGTTCACCGTGATCTTCGCCCTGGCGCGGACCGTCGGCTGGATCTCCCACTGGAAGGAAATGCTCTCCAGCCCGTACAAGATCGGCCGTCCGCGCCAGCTGTACACCGGCTACGAGTCGCGTGACATCACCAAGCTGGAAGACCGCAAGTAAGATTTTTCTTGCTGTAGCGTGTTGAGATGTATCGGGAACGGCCTCTATTTATATAGGGGCCGTTTTTGTTTGTGCCTCGTTTTTTGATCGCGGGCATATTCGTTGTTTAGGTAACGGCGGCTTATGGTTCCGCTCTTACAGCGGGTTACTTTGAAAAGCGCAAAGTAACCAAACGCTCTTGCCCCTTTCGTTCGGTGCCTCGCTGTGGCTCGGCATGCCCTCGTTCCGGTCCTGCTCCGTGGGCCCGCCGCCATCGGCCATCCATGGCCGGGGGCGGCTAACCCGGCATCCATGCCGGGTTGCCCACTGCGCAGAACCTCCTCTCGGCCTCTCGAGGGGGCGTGTACCGCAACAGCGCCCGAGGCGGCCTACCGGCCGGCCTGTTTGCTGACGTGATGCTCTGCAAAGTTTCGGTTAGCCGGCAGACCAACTTCACGAGCAGGTTCGCTCCCACAGTATTTGCGTCGAACACAATTTTTTATACGACATCAAACCTGTGGGAGCGGGCTTGCCCGCGAAGAGGCCGGTACATCCAATATTGATGTTGGCTGACAGACCGCCATCGCTGGCAAGCCAGCTCCTACAGGGATTGAGTACATCTGAAAGAAATTGGTCGGCTAGCAGGCCGCCATCGCTGGCAAGCCAGCTCCTACAGAAGAGCAACGGCAGATCGGCGTACACCCATGCTCCTCACCACTCAACAGGCCGAGCGTTAGCTCGCCTGCAGCTCTTGATCTTGATCCACCCGCCCCCTCGGAAGGCTGAGTGGAGGTGTTCATCCGGGGATTGGCGCGTAGCGCCGTTCGACGCAGTCGAACTCATTGCATGTAGGTCGAAGCGAAGCCGACCGGAGGGCAATGCCCCCGGATGGAGACCGGAGCGAAGGAACGCCGAGCCTCAGCGAGGGGCCGTACGCCAGGGGCGAGACCTTTTGGTTCCTTTTGGGGCGTTTGCCAAAAGGGACTCGCCGTAAGGGCGAAACCATAAGCCGTCGTTACCGCAGAAACGGATATGTACTCAATCACCCAAGAACCTGGCCGGCCCGAAGGCCGCCATCGCCGGCAAGCCAGCTCCTACAGTAAATCGAACACAGCCAAGAAATTCAGGTCGATTACCGCCCAACAAAAATGCCCCGATCTCTCGACCGGGGCATTCAATGTCAGTGCGAAGCGCTGAAGCCTTAGTGCGAAACAGCCCCACTCGCCCCCAACCCAGTCTGCGAACGAACAAACTGCGGGAAGAACAGCGCCCGCTCTTTGTCAGCCGCAGTCGACTTGTCAGTAACCGAGAAGAACCAGATCCCGACAAAGGCAATCAACATCGAGAACAACGCCGGATACTCATACGGGAAGATCGCCTTCTCGTGATGCAGGATCTGCACCCAGATGGTCGGGCCAAGGATCATCAAGCCAACGGCACTGATCAAGCCCATCCAGCCGCCAATCATCGCACCGCGAGTGGTCAGTTTCTTCCAGTACATGGAAAGCAGCAGCACCGGGAAGTTGCAGCTCGCCGCGATGGAGAACGCCAGGCCTACCATGAACGCAATGTTCTGGCTCTCGAACAGGATGCCCAGACCAATTGCCAGCACCGCCAAGGCGATAGTGGTGATTTTCGAGACGCGAATTTCATCCTTCTCGTTGGCCTTGCCCTTCTTGATCACGCTGGCATACAGGTCGTGGGACACCGCCGAAGCACCGGCCAGGGTCAAACCGGCAACCACTGCCAGAATGGTCGCGAACGCCACCGCCGAGATGAAGCCCAGGAAGATACTGCCACCCACCGCGTTGGCCAGGTGCACCGCCGCCATGTTGTTACCGCCCAACAGTGCGCCAGCCGCATCCTTGAAGGCCGGGTTGGTGCTGACCAGCAGGATCGCACCGAAGCCGATGATGAAGGTCAGGATGTAGAAGTAACCAATGAAGCCGGTTGCGTACAGCACGCTCTTGCGCGCTTCTTTTGCGTCACTCACGGTGAAGAAGCGCATCAGGATGTGCGGCAGGCCAGCAGTACCGAACATCAGCGCCAGGCCGAGGGAGAACGCCGAGATTGGATCTTTCACCAGGCCGCCCGGGCTCATGATCGCCTCACCCTTAGGGTGAACCTTGATCGCCTCGGAGAACAGTGCGTTGAAGTCGAAGTTGACGTGTTTCATCACCATCAGCGCCATGAAAGAAGCGCCGGACAGCAGCAGCACAGCCTTGATGATCTGCACCCAGGTGGTCGCCAGCATGCCGCCGAACAACACGTACATGCACATCAGGATACCGACCAGGATCACCGCAACGTGGTAATCGAGACCGAACAGCAGCTGGATCAGCTTGCCGGCACCCACCATTTGCGCGATCAGGTAGAACGCCACTACCACCAGCGAACCGCAAGCGGACAGCGAGCGGATCTGGGTTTGCCCGAGGCGATAGGACGCCACGTCGGCAAAGGTATATTTACCCAGGTTCCGCAGGCGCTCGGCGATCAGGAACAGGATGATCGGCCAGCCCACCAGGAAGCCGATCGAGTAGATCAGGCCGTCGTAGCCGGAGGTGAACACCAACGCGGAAATACCCAGGAAGGACGCCGCCGACATGTAGTCACCGGCAATCGCCAGACCGTTCTGGAAACCGGTGATCTTGCCGCCCGCCGCGTAGTAGTCGGAGGCCGACTTGTTTTTCTTGGACGCCCAGTAGGTGATGCACAGGGTCGCGCCGACGAAGGCGACGAACATCAGGATCGCGGACACGTTGAGGGGTTGCTTCTGCACGGCGCCGGTCAGGGCGTCAGCGGCCCAGGCGCCAGGCGCGAATGCTGCGATGCTCAAAAGAGCCATTAGACGCCGGATCATTGCTGAGCCTCCTTGAGAATCGCATTGTTCAGGTCGTCGAATTCGCCGTTGGCGCGTCGTACGTAGATGCCGGTCAGAATGAAGGCCGAAACAATCAGCCCGACACCAATCGGGATGCCCCAGGTAATCGAGGACTCAGGGCTGATCTTCGCCCCCAGTACATGCGGCCCGTAAGCAATCAAAAGGATGAATCCGGAGTAAAGCCCTAGCATGATCGCCGATAGAATCCAGGCGAATCGTTCCCTCTTGCTAACCAGCTCCTTGAAGCGCGGGCTGTTTTGAATCGAGAGGTAAATGCTGTCGTTCATTGTTTTTATCCTCGCAGCACAGATTTAGTTGGAACGGTATCCACTCTATGCGGCTGCGGGGTAGGTTCCAGACGACCTTAGTCTTAGAACCACATGACAGATTCGCCAATTTCCAGCACACCATAAACAACTGTGGGAGCGGGCTTGCTCGCGAAGGGGCCATAACAGTCAACATTACTGTTGTCTGTTACACCGCCTTCGCGAGCAAGCCCGCTCCCACAAGTTAAAACGAGGCGACTGTTATTTAGTCCAGTCAGCCACACGCTCAGGGTGTTTGGCCACCCAATCCTTCGCCGCGGCTTCAGGCTTGGCACCGTCCTGAATCGCCAGCATCACCTGGCCGATTTCATCCTTGGATTCCCACTGGAAGTTCTTCAGGAACTTGGCCACTTCCGGTGCCTTGGCCTCCAGGCCTTTGCTGCCGATGCTGTTCACGGTCTCAGCCGCGCCGTATACGCCTTTCGGGTCTTCGAGGAAGCGCAGTTTCCACTTGGCGAACATCCAGTGCGGCACCCAGCCGGTCACTGCGATGGATTCGTTTTTCTTCTCGGCACGGGTCAGCTCGGCAATCATGCCGGCACCGGAACTGGCCTTGAGTTGATAACCGGTCAGGTCGTAATCCTTGATGGCCTGATCAGTCTTGAGCATCACACCTGAACCGGCGTCGATGCCGACGATGCGATTCTTGAAGCTGTCGTCGGTTTTCAGATCGTCGATGGACTTGGCTTTAACGTACTCCGGCACGATCAGGCCGATTTTCGCGTCCTTGAAGTTCGGGCCGTAATCGACGACCTGATCCTTGTTCTTCGCCCAGTAATCACCGTGGGTCACTGGCAGCCAGGCCGACAGCATGGCGTCGAGTTTGCCGGTGGCCACGCCTTGCCACATGATCCCGGTAGCGACCGCTTGCAGCTTCACGTCATAACCGAGTTTCTGTCTGATCACTTCTGCGGCCACGTTGGTCGTGGCGACACTGTCCGACCAGCCGTCGACATAACCGAGAGTCACTTCCTTTCCGGCGGCACTGGCCACGGTAGCACTGATCGCCAGCACCAAAGCGGCACCTGCGCCCAAGAGTCGTCGCATCTTCATCGTTACTTCCCCGAAAGTGCTGCGCTCGACGGATGCCGAGTCGCTTAAACGTATTGTTATGGTGCACAGCGCCCCCATCACGCCTTACCGCAAACTCGTGCGAACATCAGCGGAGTACTGACACGCCGATCATCAACCTGACGCTCTTGGCGACCTGCTCTGCCAGCGACCTCAAGCCATCGAGAAACGACATCAGAAAGCCATTAATCTTAAGCGCGACCAACGTACCGGAAATTCCGCCCGAACTTTGCATGTCAAAATCATGCAGGCCACCAAGCACAGGGTAAATGCAGGTAACATGCGCCGCTTTGCTCCCACACGGCCTGACCATGTCCGCGACATCCCGCTTCCCTTTTGCTGCTTATCTTTTCGCGTGCCTGCTGGGGCTGTTTGCCCTTGGCGGCTTCTGGTACGGCCTCGGTAAACCGGTGATTCTGCCGGATGTCGCCAGCGCCACGCACAAGCTGCAATGCGCCTCCTACACCCCATTCGATAAAGACCAATCGCCGTTCGATGTGCCATTCAACCTGCGTCCCGAGCGCATGGACGCCGACCTCGCGCTGCTGTCAAAAAGCTTCGAATGCATCCGCACCTATTCCATGACCGGCCTCGAAGCCTTGCCGGATCTGGCGCGCAAGCATGGCTTGAAGCTGATGATCGGCGCCTGGGTCAACAGCAACCCGGTGGACACGGAAAAAGAAGTCGACCTGCTGATTGCCTCGGCCAATGCCAACCCGGATGTGGTGAGTGCGGTAATCGTCGGCAACGAAACCCTATTGCGCAAGGAAGTCACCGGCACGCAATTGGCCAGGCTGATCAACAAGGTCAAGAGCCAGGTCAAGCAGCCTGTCACCTATGCCGACGTCTGGGAATTCTGGCTCAAGCATCCGGAAATCGCCCCCGCCGTGGATTTCCTGACCATTCACTTGCTGCCGTACTGGGAAGATGATCCGTCGAACATCGACGCCGCCCTGCAACATGTCGCCGAAGTACGCCAGGTGTTCGGCAACAAGTTCGCACCCAAGGACGTACTGATCGGCGAAACCGGCTGGCCCAGCGAAGGCCGCCAGCGCGAGACCGCCCTGCCGAGCCGGGTCAATGAAGCCAGGTTCATTCGCGGTTTTGTCGCCATGGCCGAGCAACATGGCTGGCACTACAACCTGATCGAAGCCTTCGACCAGCCCTGGAAACGCGCCAGTGAAGGTGCGGTCGGTGGTTACTGGGGACTGTTCGATGCCGATCGCCAGGACAAGGGCGTGCTGGCCGGGCCCGTGACAAACGTACCGTACTGGTCGCAATGGCTGGCGGTGGGTGGCCTGATCTTTATCGGCACCCTGCTGCTTGGCGGCCGGGTTCGCACGACGCGCGCGGCGCTGGTGCTGCCGCTGCTCGGCGCACTGGCGGCCTGCTCGATGGGTGCCTGGGGCGACTTGGCACGGGTCACCACACGCTTTACCAGTGAATGGCTATGGGTCGGGTTGCTGACCGCGTTGAATCTGCTGGTGCTGGCCCATGCAGCACTGACGTTGAGTCCGCGTAGTGGATGGCGTGGAAGGATTTTCAACTGGCTGGAACAGCGTGCGGGCTGGCTGGTTGCCACGGCAGGTTTCGCGGCGGCAGTGATGATGCTGGAACTGGTGTTCGATCCGCGTTATCGCAGCTTCCCGAGTGTCGCGTTCATCGTGCCGGCGCTGGTTTATCTGTGCCGCCCGGTGAATGTGCCGCGCCGCGAGATTGCCCTGCTGACCTTCATCATCGGTGCCGGCATTGCGCCGCAGTTGTTCCGTGAAGGTTTGCAGAACCAGCAGGCCTGGGGCTGGGCGCTGGTGAGCGGGTTGATGGTGGCGGCGTTGTGGCGTTGCCTGCGGGTTCGCAAGGCTTGATTTTGCATTGACCTGACTGGCCTCTTCGCGAGCAAGCCCGCTCCCACAGTAGATCTTCAGTGAACACAAAGTTTGTGTGCGACAAGGATCAAATGTGGGAGCGGGCTTGCTCGCGAAGACGGACTTTTAAACGCCGCGAGCCCCCCTGACCAACCGCAACCCCGCAATCACCACCGCAAACACCGCCAGCGTCGTGTTGTACAACGCCAACGCCGGAAACCCGAACACCAACGCCAACACCGCCAGCCACCACCCTGCCCGTCCCGGCACCACGAAGCCGAGGATTGCGGCCGCCAACGCAGCCCAGCCCAAAACCGCGAAGTGAATCATCAAGCCCAGGTTCGAACGCACCTGGCATTCCCAACGATTTGCCTCATCCACGCAAATGCCGACCCACTGCGCGTCCTCCATGAAGCCATAACGCGCGCCATAACTGGCGGCCAGCCATACAGGCAGCAAAACAAGCAGCAAAATCACGGGCAGGCGGCGAGACATGAAACACTCCAATTGGCGAAAAACGGCGGCCAGCTTAATCGCCAGAAAGCGTTTCGCAAGTGATAACAACTGTTAGCTGGTCATTCAATCGCCGCAAAGTGTATCGTCCAGCTACTATTACTTCGAAATCAAGCCTGTTTGGTGCCGTAGGTTGGCACTTAGGCGCATATCCGGTGGTCATAGCCTGCGAAATTCATCCGGCACCTTCTTCTAAGGGATTTAGTCATGCTCCGTTCCTTGCGCTTCGCCGCCCTGTTTGGCGGCCTTATATTGAGTGCGTCCGCACTGGCGGCCGACATTGACGCCGCCAGTTATGGCTACCCCCTGACCAACCCGTTCGAGGCGACCATCGCGACCACGCCGCCGGACCTGCGTCCGGAGTTGCCACTGGACGATGACATCGATCAGTCAGTGCGCAGCGTCACCTTGCGTCCGGAACGGGCGTTCGAGCTGCCGGACAATTTCTGGGCGGTGAAGAAACTCAATTACCTCATTGCCACGCAGGATCACGCCGCGCCGCTGATTTTCCTGATCGCCGGTACCGGTGCGCGCTACGACAGCACCCTGAACGAATACCTGAAGAAGCTCTATTACAAGGCCGGCTACCACGTGGTGCAGCTGTCATCGCCCACCAGCTATGACTTCATCAGCGCCGCATCACGCTTCGCCACGCCGGGCGTGTCCAAGGAAGACGCCGAAGACCTGTATCGGGTAATGCAGGCCGTGCGGGCACAAAACCCGAAATTGCCGGTCACCGATTACTACCTGACCGGGTACAGCCTGGGTGCACTGGATGCCGCTTTCGTCGCGCACCTGGACGAAACCCGCCGCAGCTTCAACTTCAAGAAAGTCCTGCTGCTCAACCCGCCGGTCAATCTGTACACCTCGATCAGCAACCTCGACAAGCTGGTCCAGACCGAGGTCAAGGGCATCAACAACAGCACCACCTTCTATGAACTGGTGTTGAACAAACTGACCCGTTACTTCCAGCAGAAAGGTTATATCGACCTCAACGACGCCCTGCTCTACGACTTCCAGCAGTCCAAACAGCACCTGACCAACGAGCAGATGGCGATGCTGATCGGCACGTCGTTCCGCTTTTCGGCGGCCGACATTGCCTTCACCTCGGACCTGATCAACCGTCGCGGCCTGATCACCCCTCCAAAATTCCCGATCACCGAGGGCACCAGCCTCACGCCATTCCTCAAGCGTGCGCTGCAATGCGACTTCGATTGCTACATCACCGAACAGGTCATCCCGATGTGGCGCGCCCGCACCGACGGCGGCAGCCTGCTGCAACTGATCGACCAGGTGAGCCTGTATGCACTGAAGGACTACCTGCACGAAAGCCCGAAAATCGCGGTCATGCACAACGCCGACGACGTCATCCTCGGCCCTGGTGACCTGGGCTTCCTGCGCAAGACCTTCGGTGATCGCCTGACCGTTTACCCGCACGGTGGCCACTGCGGCAACATTAACTACCGCGTCAACAGCGACGCCATGCTGGAGTTCTTCCGTGGCTAAATATCTCCTGCTTTTCGCAGCGTTACTCTGTGCAGGCGTCGCCCATGCCGACAACAGCAAAGCCAACGCCCCCGTGGTGGTCGACAGTGACGGCTTCAAGGAACCACTGAGCAAGCTCAAGTTCAACCCGGGCCTGGACCAGCGCGAGTTCGAGCGTTCGACCCTCAGCGCACTGGCCGTCTACGATCCGCTGGAAGAGTGGAACCGGCGCGTCTATCACTTCAACTACCGCTTCGACCAATGGGTGTTCCTGCCGGTGGTCAATGGCTATCGCTACGTCACCCCGAGCTTCCTGCGCACCGGTGTCAGCAACTTCTTCAACAACCTCGGCGACGTGCCGAACCTGTTGAACAGCCTGCTGCAACTCAAGGGCCAGCGCTCGCTGGAAACCACCGGCCGCCTGCTGCTCAACACCACCATCGGCATCGCCGGCCTGTGGGACCCGGCCACCGCCATGGGCCTGCCACGCCAGAGCGAAGACTTCGGCCAGACCCTGGGTTTCTACGGCGTGCCGGGCGGCGCTTACTTCGTCCTGCCGATCCTCGGTCCGTCGAACCTGCGTGACACCGGCGGCCTGTTGGTGGATTACACGGCCGAGAATGCGATCAACTTCCTCAACGTGGCCGAAGTCAGCTCCAACCATCCGGAAGTCTGGATCCTGCGCGGCATCGACAAGCGCAACCAGACCAGCTTCCGCTATGGCCAGATGAACTCGCCGTTCGAGTACGAGAAAGTGCGCTACGTGTACACCGAAGCGCGCAAGTTGCAGATAGCCGAGTAATTTCGGCTACGCAAAAAACATGTAGGAGTGAGCCTGCTCGCGAAAGCGGTGTGCCAGACAACCTTTTTGGTGACTGACACGACCTCTTCGCGAGCAAGCCCGCTCCCACATTTGTTATGTGTTGCCTTCAGCCTTTCAGGGCTTTCCAGATCTTGCTGGCCGCCATGACGCCCACCAACACCACCGCGCCTGCGACAATCCCCGCCACGCCATTGAGCAACACCGGCACGATAAATCCGCCACTGCCGGCCGCCGCGCCAACACTTTCGATCCAGTGATGCACCACCGGCACGCCGTGGGTCAGGATGCCGCCGCCGACCAGAAACATCGCCGCCGTGCCAATCACCGACAGGCTTTTCATCATGTACGGCGCAGCACGCAGGATGGCGCCACCGATGCTTTTCGCCATCTGCCCGGGTTTCTGCGTCAGCCAGAGCCCAAGGTCATCCAGCTTGACGATACCCGCTACCAGGCCATAGACGCCGACAGTCATGACGATTGCGATCCCCGACAGCACAATGACTTGCTGGCTCAATGGCGCACCGGCCACGGTACCGAGGGTGATGGCGATGATTTCTGCCGAAAGAATGAAGTCAGTGCGGATCGCGCCTTTGATCTTGTCCTTTTCAAACGCCACCAGATCAGTGGCAGGGTCAGCCACAGCCTCGACCAACTGCGCATGCTCGGCGGCGTCCTCAGCCTTGCTGTGCAGGAACTTGTGGGCGAGCTTTTCAAAGCCTTCGAAGCACAGATAGGCACCGCCGACCATCAACAGCGGCGTGACCAGCCACGGAACGAACGCACTGATCGCCAGCGCCGACGGCACCAGGATCAATTTATTGATGAACGAACCCTTGGCAACCGCCCAGACCACCGGGATTTCCCGCTCGGCCCGCACGCCGCTGACTTGCTGGGCATTGAGTGCCAGATCGTCACCGAGTACGCCGGCGGTTTTCTTGGCGGCCATTTTGGTCATCAACGACACGTCGTCCAGTACGGCGGCAATGTCGTCAATCAGCACCAGCAAACTGCTTCCTGCCATGAATCGGTTTTCCTTCTGCAATGAATGCGCAGCAGCATAGCGCGCCATCACGGGCTGCGGTGCATTCTTGAGCGCCGCGCGAGGCCGGTGATACCATGCGCAACCGCCAGAACAGGCAAGGAATCACCGGGTTTATGAGCACTATCCGCGAGCGCAACAAACAATTGATCCTGCGTGCCGCCAGTGAGGAGTTCGCCGACAAGGGCTTCGCTGCGACCAAAACCAGTGATATCGCAGCCAAGGCGGGATTGCCCAAGCCCAACGTCTACTACTACTTCAAATCCAAGGAAAACCTCTACCGCGAGGTCCTGGAAAGCATCATCGAGCCAATCCTGCAGGCTTCGACGCCATTCAATCCGGACGGCGAGCCCGGTGAAGTGCTCAGCGGCTACATTCGCTCGAAAATCCGCATCTCCCGCGACCTGCCCTTCGCCTCCAAGGTGTTCGCCAGCGAAATCATGCACGGCGCGCCCCACCTGAGCCGCGACCTGGTCGAACAGCTCAATGGCCAGGCCAAGCACAACATCGAGTGCATCCAGACCTGGATCGACCGCGGGCAAATCGCCCCTATCGACCCCAACCACCTGATGTTCAGCATCTGGGCCGCGACCCAGACCTACGCCGACTTCGACTGGCAGATCACGGCCATCACCGGCAAGGCCAAGCTGGATGAAGAGGATTATGAAGCGGCGGCGCAGACGATTATCCGGTTGGTGCTCAAGGGGTGTGAGGCGGGTTGATGGACCGCATCAAGGCCATTCGCGAGCAAGCCCGCTCCCACATTTGACCGGGTTTCGCCAGGAAGATAGAGATCAAATGTGGGAGCGGGCTTGCTCGCGAATGGGGCAACTCGATTCATTGATCAAACCCAGATCGCATCCCACAACGGATAGTCACCAAGCTTCTCGACCAGCCCTGCCCGCAATGGGTTAGCTACGACATATCGAGCCAGCTTCACCAGATCTTCATCTTTTCTCAGCGCACGGTCATGAAAACTCTGCTGCCAGAGACTCCCCGTTCTGCCAATTGCCCTGTTGATTGCACGAGTACTCAATGACTTGGTCTGACACATGAGTTGCGCCAGCGATCCTCTTTGCAATTGAATCAGCCAGTGAAAGTGATCCGGCATGACAACCCAAGCCAAGGTGTCAGCGAAACCTTCTTTCTGTGCTTGCATGAATTGATGAACGACCAGTCTGCCAAGGGTGCAATCCTTGAAAACAGGTTCCCGTTTCAGGGTATTGGCAGTCAGTAGGTAGATGCGGTTTTGTTCGGCATAGCGACCGATGCGCAGACGGTGTGAAGCGGACAACCCTGGCATTCCTTTGCCCTCTCTCATGTCGAAGTCATGGAAAGGCTAGCTCAGCGACTACAGGGTTATTGGGTAGACCTTTAGCTGGATGTGTCTGGGAGATCGCCTTCGCGAGCAAGCCCGCTCCCACATTGGATTCTTTGCGTACACAAATTTTGTGAACAACAGCGATCAACTGTGGGAGCGGGCTTGCTCGCGAAAGCGGTGGTTCAGTCAGCGCAAATCAAGCCGCTACCCCCGCATCCGCCACCAACCCCAACGCCTCGATGGCATTGATCGCGCACTGCTCATCAACATCCGACAGATCGCCGCTGATCCCCACCGCCCCCAGCACATTCCCGTCCTGATCGCGAACCAGCACACCACCCGGTGCCGGCACGACGCTGCCCTGCCCCAGGCTGTTCAATGCGGCGATGAACGCCGGGCGTTGCTGGGCGTCCAGTGCCAGCAGGCGTGAACCCTTGCCCAGCGCAATGGCGCCCCAGGCTTTGCCGATGGCGACGTGCGGGCGCAGCAGGCTGGCGCCGTCTTCGCGTTGCAGGGTGATCAGATGCCCGCCGGCATCCAGTACCGCAATGGTCAAGGGCGCCGCGGAAATTGCCCGCCCTGCGCTGATGGCCTCGTCGACCAGGTTGACTGCGACTTTCAAGGTTAAAGCGCTCATGGTGCCGTCCTCATTTTGTTTTTCGGAAAGTCGTTGGGCTGCGCCGTTGTGCCGCAGCCCGATGCAACAAATAGAACACAATGAATTATTTTTTTGTATACAATAATTCTCGAAAGGCGCCACATGCGACGAAAAGCCACAGTAGAACGGGCTTCCGACGAATGAAACAAGCGCTTGAGAAAATGGATTGACCTGCGCCGTCCGCCGTGAATACACTCTGCGCAAAGCCACTTGTATACAATTACAAAACGTAAAGAGGCACAAAACCATGAGCAAAATGAGAGCAATCGAAGCCGCCGTTCTGGTGATGCGCCGTGAAGGGGTTGATACCGCTTTTGGCATCCCGGGTGCAGCCATCAACCCGCTGTACAACGCCCTGCAAAAAGTCGGCGGCATCGATCACGTACTCGCTCGCCACGTTGAAGGCGCCTCGCACATGGCCGAGGGCTACACCCGCACCAAGGCCGGCAACATCGGCGTGTGCATCGGGACTTCCGGCCCTGCCGGCACCGACATGGTCACCGGGCTCTACAGCGCCTCGGCCGACTCGATTCCAATCCTCTGCATTACCGGCCAGGCACCCCGCGCCCGTATGCACAAGGAAGACTTCCAGGCTGTCGACATCACCAGCATCGTCAAGCCCGTCACCAAGTGGGCAACCACTGTCCTGGAGCCGGGCCAAGTGCCTTACGCGTTCCAGAAAGCTTTCTTTGAAATGCGCTCCGGTCGTCCAGGTCCAGTGCTGATCGACCTGCCGTTCGACGTGCAGATGGCCGAGATCGAATTCGACATCGACGCCTACCAGCCGCTGCCGTTGGCCAAGCCGACCGCTAGCCGCATCCAGGTCGAGAAGGCCCTGGCCTTGCTGGATCAGGCTGAGCGCCCATTGCTGGTAGCCGGTGGCGGCATCATCAATGCCGACGCCAGCGATCTGTTGG
The DNA here is from genome assembly GCF_034009455.1 of Pseudomonas sp. P5_109. NCBI lineage: Bacteria > Pseudomonadati > Pseudomonadota > Gammaproteobacteria > Pseudomonadales > Pseudomonadaceae > Pseudomonas > Pseudomonas sp. P5_109. Next base: position 1,842,210 of record NZ_CP125380.1, on the reverse strand, counting down.
TGGAGTTCGCCGAGCTGACCGGCATTCCGGTTATCCCGACCCTGATGGGCTGGGGCACCATCCCGGACGATCACCCACTGATGGTGGGCATGGTTGGCTTGCAGACGTCGCACCGCTACGGCAACGCGACCATGCTGAAATCCGACGTGGTACTGGGCATCGGTAACCGTTGGGCCAACCGTCACACCGGTTCCGTTGACGTGTACACCGAAGGCCGCAAATTCATTCACGTCGACATCGAAGGCACTCAGATCGGCCGCGTGTTCACCCCGGACCTGGGCATCGTTTCCGACGCCGCTGCCGCGCTGACCGTGTTCATCGAAGTCGCTCGCGAATGGCAGGCCGCCGGCAAGCTGAAGAACCGCAGCGCCTGGCTGCAAGACTGCCAGCAGCGTAAAGCCAGCCTGCAGCGCAAGACTCACTTCGACAACGTGCCGGTCAAACCGCAACGCGTTTACGAAGAAATGAACCAGGTGTTCGGCAAAGACACCTGCTACGTCAGCACCATCGGTCTGTCGCAGATTGCCGGCGCGCAGTTCCTGCACGTCTACAAGCCGCGTCACTGGATCAACTGCGGCCAGGCCGGCCCGTTGGGTTGGACCATTCCGGCAGCGCTGGGCGTGGTCAAGGCTGATCCGGATCGTAAAGTCGTGGCCCTGTCGGGGGACTATGACTTCCAGTTCATGATCGAGGAATTGGCGGTGGGCGCGCAGTTCAAGCTGCCGTACATCCACGTCGTGGTGAACAACTCGTACCTGGGTCTGATCCGTCAGGCACAGCGCGGTTTCGACATGGACTACTGCGTACAGCTGTCCTTCGACAACCTCAACGCGCCGGAACTCAACGGTTACGGTGTCGACCACGTTGCAGTGGCCGAAGGCCTCGGTTGCAAGGCGCTGCGTGTGTTTGAACCGAGTCAGATCCAGCCTGCCCTGCGCAAGGCCCAGGAACTGATCGAAGAGTTCAAGGTGCCGGTGATCGTCGAGATCATCCTGGAGCGCGTGACCAACATTTCCATGGGCACCGAGATCAACGCCGTCAACGAATTCGAAGACCTGGCGCTGGTCGGCAACGACGCACCGACCGCGATTTCGTTGCTCGATTAACTGCTGACCGCGTCCCTTGCAGGAGCCGGCTTGCTGGCGATAGCGGTGTATCAATCGACATTGATGCGACTGACACAACGCCATCGCCAGCAAGCCGGCTCCTACAGGGGGCCTCACAAATTCACGGGAGACCACCATGCCGCGTTTCGCAGCCAACCTGTCCATGCTGTTCACCGAACAGGACTTTCTCGCCCGTTTCGAAGCGGCCGCCAAGGCCGGCTTCAGTGGTGTCGAATACCTGTTCCCGTACGACTTCAGCTCCGCCGAAATCAAGGCCACGCTCGACGCCAACGGTCTGACCCAAGTGCTGTTCAACCTGCCGGCCGGTGACTGGGCCAAGGGCGAGCGCGGTATCGCGTGCCTGCCGGACCGGGTCGAAGAGTTCCGTGCCGGTGTCGACCTGGCTATCGCTTACGCGCAAGTACTGGGCAACACCCAGGTCAACTGCCTGGCCGGTATTCGTCCGCAGGGCTTTGACGATGCCACCGTGGAGAAAACCTTCGTCGCCAACCTCAAGTACGCGGCCGACAAGCTGCAAGCGGCGGGCATCAAGCTGGTGATGGAAGCGATCAACACCCGTGACATTCCGGGCTTCTACCTGAACAACACGGCGCAAGCCCTGTCGATTCGCGAGCAGGTCGGCAGCGCCAACCTGTTCCTGCAATACGACATCTACCACATGCAAATCATGGAAGGCGATCTGGCCCGCACCCTGCAATCGCACCTGGGCGAGATCAACCATGTGCAGCTCGCGGACAACCCGGGGCGCAACGAACCAGGTACCGGTGAAATCAACTACCGCTTCCTGTTCGAACACCTGGACCGCATCGGTTACCAGGGCTGGGTCGGTTGCGAATACAAGCCGCTGACCACCACCGAAGCGGGCCTGGGCTGGTTGAAAACCCATAACGCGATCTAACACAAATCCCTGTGTAGGAGCCGGCTTGCTGGCGATGGAATCACCACGGTGTATCAGACAGTCCACATCGCCTGGATCGCCAGCAAGCCGGCTCCTACAAAAACAAATAAAACGAGGATTTTCTCATGGCTAAAATCGGATTTATCGGCACCGGCATCATGGGCCACCCAATGGCGTTGAACCTGCAGAAAGCCGGTCACAGCCTGTTCCTGTCGGCGCACCACGACGCCGCCCCTGCCGACCTGGTGGCCGGTGGCGCCGTCGCCCTGGCGAACCCGAAAGAAGTCGCCCAGGAAGCCGAATTCATCATCGTCATGGTGCCGGATACCCCGCAGGTCGATGACGTGCTGTTCCGTGCCGATGGCATTGCTGCCGGTGTTGGCAAAGGCAAAGTAGTGATCGACATGAGCTCGATCTCGCCGACCGCCACCAAGGCTTTCGCGGCAAAAATCAACGAAAAAGGCGCGCAGTACCTCGACGCCCCGGTATCCGGCGGTGAAGTCGGCGCCAAGGCCGCGACCCTGAGCATCATGGTCGGCGGCGATGCCGACGCATTCGAACGCGCCCTGCCGCTGTTCCAGGCCATGGGCAAGAACATCACCCTGGTCGGTGGCAACGGCGACGGTCAGACCGCCAAGGTGGCCAACCAGATCATCGTGGCCCTGAACATCCAGGCCGTGGCCGAAGCCCTGCTGTTCGCTTCGAAAAACGGTGCCGATCCAGCCAAGGTGCGTGAAGCACTGATGGGCGGCTTCGCGTCCTCGAAGATCCTCGAAGTGCACGGCGAGCGCATGATCAAGGGCACCTTCGATCCAGGTTTCCGCATCAGCCTGCACCAGAAGGACCTGAACCTGGCCCTGCAAGGCGCCAAGGAGCTGAACATCAACCTGCCGAACACCGCCAACACCCAACAAGTGTTCAGCACCTGCGCGGCCATCGGTGGCAGCAACTGGGACCACTCGGCGCTGATCAAGGGCCTGGAACACATGGCGAACTTCTCGATTCGCGACAAGAAGTAAGCCCTGCCCCACCCGCATCAAACCTGTGGGAGCAAGACTGTGGCGAGGGGGCTTGCCCCCGCTGGGCTGCGAAGCGGCCCCAAAATCTCTTGAACACCAAAGATTTTGTGAGTGCTGCGCACTCAAACGGGGGCAAGCCCCCTCGCCACACAACCCCGCTCCCACAGGAACCCGAGTTGCCCTTCAAATAACAAGAATTCCGGGAGCCCGCCATGTCGGTCGATCCGCAACAATTGCTGCGCGAGCTGTTTGCCACAGCCATCGACGCGGCGCATCCGCAACAAGTCCTCGAAGCCCATCTGCCTGCCGACCGCAGCGGTCGCGTGATCGTCATCGGTGCCGGCAAAGCCGCCGCCGCCATGGCCCAGGTGGTCGAGCGTTGCTGGCAGGGTGAAGTCACAGGCCTCGTGGTGACCCGTTACGGTCACGGCGCACCTTGCGAAAAAATCGAAGTGGTCGAAGCCGCGCATCCGGTACCGGACGCCGCCGGCCTGGCCGTGGCCAAGCGTGTGCTGGAGCTGGTCAGCGACCTCAGCGAAAACGACCGCGTGATCTTCCTGCTCTCCGGCGGCGGCTCTGCCCTGCTCGCACTGCCGGCCGAAGGCATCACCCTGGCCGACAAACAGTCGATCAACAAAGCCCTGCTCAAGTCTGGCGCAACCATTGGCGAGATGAACTGCGTGCGCAAGCACCTCTCGGCAATTAAGGGCGGTCGCCTGGGCAAAGCCTGCTGGCCGGCCACTGTCTACACCTATGCGATTTCCGATGTGCCGGGCGACCTCGCCACGGTCATCGCCTCCGGCCCTACCGTGGCCGACCCGAGCACCTCGGCCGAAGCCCTGGCGATCCTCAAGCGCTACGCCATCGAAGTTCCGGTCTCGGTGCGCAACTGGCTGCAAAGCCCCGAGTCGGAGACCGTCAAACCCGGTGATCCGAGCCTGGCCCGCAGTCATTTCCAGTTGATCGCCCGCCCGCAGCAATCCCTTGAAGCGGCGGCGGTGAAATGCCGTCAGGCCGGGTTCAGTCCGCTGATCCTCGGTGACCTGGAAGGCGAATCCCGCGAGGTGGCGAAAGTCCACGCCGGCATCGCACGACAAATCGTCCTGCACGGCCAGCCACTGGCGGCCCCCTGCGTGATCCTCTCGGGTGGTGAAACCACCGTGACCGTACGCGGCAATGGCCGTGGCGGGCGCAACGCCGAGTTCCTGCTGAGCTTGACCGACAGCCTCAAGGGCCTGCCTGGCGTCTACGCGCTGGCCGGCGACACCGATGGCATCGACGGCTCCGAAGACAACGCCGGCGCGATCATGACCCCGGACAGCTACGCCCGCGCCGCCGCGCTGGGTTTGAGCGCCAGCGACGAGTTGGACAACAACAATGGCTACGGCTACTTCGAGGCGCTCGACGCGCTGATCGTCACCGAGCCGACCCGTACCAACGTCAACGACTTCCGCGCCATTCTGATCCTTGAGAGCACTAAACATGACGCCTGATAAAAAGGTCAAAATCCTCGCCACCCTGGGTCCTGCCATCGACGGCATCGACGACATCCGTGAGCTGGTGCTGGCCGGGGTCAACATCTTCCGACTGAACTTCAGCCATGGCGATCACGCCGACCACGCCCAGCGTTTTCAGTGGATCCGTGAAGTCGAGCGCCAGCTCAATTATCCATTGGGCATTCTGATGGACCTGCAAGGCCCGAAACTGCGGGTTGGCAAGTTCGCCGAAGGCAAAGTGCAACTGGTCCGCGGCCAGGCCTTGCGCCTGGACCTGGATGCGACGCCGGGCGATGAGCGCCGGGTCAACCTGCCGCATCCGGAAATCATCGCCGCCCTGGAGCCGGGCATGGACCTGCTGCTGGACGACGGCAAATTGCGCCTGCGGGTAGTGACCAAGTACGCCGACGCCATCGACACCACCGTGCTCAATGGCGGCGAACTGTCGGACCGCAAAGGCGTGAACGTGCCGCAAGCGGTGCTCGACCTGAGCCCGCTGACCGCCAAGGATCGCCGCGACCTGACCTTCGGCCTGGAGCTGGGTGTGGACTGGGTGGCGCTGTCGTTCGTGCAACGTCCGGATGACATCCGCGAAGCCCGCACCCTGATCGGTGACAAGGCGTTCCTGATGGCCAAGATCGAGAAGCCGTCGGCCGTTGAGCAACTGCGCGAGATCGCCGAATTGAGCGACGCGATCATGGTCGCCCGTGGTGACCTGGGCGTGGAAGTGCCGGCCGAAAGCGTGCCGCAGATTCAGAAGAACATCATTAGCACCTGCCGCCAGCTCGGTAAGCCGGTGGTGGTGGCGACGCAGATGCTCGAGTCGATGCGCTTCTCACCGGCGCCAACCCGCGCCGAGGTAACCGATGTCGCCAACGCGGTGGCCGAAGGTGCGGACGCGGTGATGCTGTCGGCGGAAACCGCGTCCGGCGAGTACCCGCTCGAAGCCGTGCAGATGATGAGCAAGATCATCCGCCAGGTGGAAAACGGTCCGGACTACCAGACTCAACTCGACGTCAGCCGGCCGAAGGCCGAGGCGACTGTTTCCGATGCGATCAGCTGCGCCATTCGCCGCATCAGCAACGTGCTGCCGGTGGCGGTGCTGGTGAACTACAGCGAGTCGGGCACGTCGAGCCTGCGGGCTGCGCGAGAACGGCCGACCGTGCCAATCCTAAACCTGACGCCGAACCTGCAGACCGCTCGTCGCCTGACCGTGGCCTGGGGCGTGCACTCGGTGGTCAACGACCGCCTGCGCCAGGTCGACGAAGTCTGCTCCACGGCGCTGGAGATCGCCCAGGCCCAGGGCATGGCGCAGCGTGGCGACACGTTATTGATCACCGCCGGTGTGCCCTTTGGGCAGCCGGGATCGACTAACTCTTTGCGTATCGAGACGCTGATATAAAGAACAGCTTTTGTGGCGAGGGGGCTTGCCCCCGTTCGACTGCGTAGCAGTCGTCTTTCGGCATGACGGGTTCCACAGAGAAACCGCATTCACCGGATTTGGGGCCGCTTCGCGACCCAACGGGGGCAAGCCCCCTCGCCACAGACTTTTGCAAGACCATGGCTTTTCCTACTGCCCCCAGACCTCATCATGCCTGCCAACCATTTCAACACCCACTGCCCCGACTGGGCCGAAGCGATGCTCAACGGCTTCAGCCAGATCTTTCTCCAGCGCAATCCGCTGTGCGGCCTGCTGTGCCTGCTGGCCATTTTGTTCACCGCGCCCGCCCTGCTCGGCGGCGCCTTGCTCGGCGGTGTCGCCGGGTTGCTCACCGCGCAACGTCGCAACTATGCCAAGGCTGATCGTCAGGCCGGTCTATACAGCTACAACGGCGTGCTGCTCGGTCTGCTGCTGAGCCTGTACTTCCCTTGGTCGGCGATGATGCCGCCACTGATTCTGGCCGCCGGTGGCCTGAGCGCGATGATCACCCAGCAGTGGCTCAAGCGCGTCCGGTTCAGCCAATACCTGCCCGCCTACACCGCCCCCTTCGTTGGACTGGGCTGGTTGCTGCTGTGCTTCGCCACGCCCTCGACAGAGGCGCACTTGATCGAAGTCAGCACGCTGAACATGCTCGCCGCCCCCCTCAAAGGCATTGGCCAGGTGATGTTCCTGGGTCACCCACTGGCCGGTGCAATGATTGCCGCCGGTTTGCTGATTGCCGATCGCCGCGCCTTCTGCTGGGCAATGCTGGCGTCTGTCGCGGGCATGGGCTGGAGCCTGCTGCACCACGATTTCTACACCGCACTGCTGGGCCTCGGTGGCTACAACGCCGTACTGGCCGCCCTCGCCTTCAGTTCGCAGCGCCGCCAACCGTGGCTGCCGCTGGTTGGCATCGGCCTGGCATTGCTGCTGACGCCGGTGTTTGCCGCCATCGGCCTGCCCACGCTGACCGCACCGTTCATACTTGCCGGCTGGCTGATCCGCTGCGTTGTGCAAATGCTCGGCAAGGCTGCAGTCGAAAGCGCGCCTTGCGCTACCGGGGAGAATCAACCTAGGCTGCGCTGATCATTGAGTCAGGCGTTACCCATGGACAGCAGCAAACACTGGCGTGAAGACCTTTACGTCATGATTTTCCAGACCGACACCCAGGCGGGTCGGCGCTTCGACGGCATCCTGCTGTTGATCATCCTCGCCAGCCTGGTGATCGTGATGCTCGATAGCATCGACAGCATTCACCGCAACTACGCCGATGTACTCGCCTATATCGAGTGGGGTTTCACGGTGATCTTCCTCGGCGAGTACATCCTGCGCCTGTACTGCTCGCCCAAGCCCCTGCGCTATGCCTTCAGTTTCTATGGGCTGGTGGACCTGCTGGCCATCGTGCCCGGCATCCTCGCGCTGTATTACGCCGATGCGCAGTACCTGTTGATCATCCGCATCATCCGGATGCTGCGGATTTTCCGCGTACTCAAGCTCAGCCCGTACCTCAAGCAAGCCAATTACCTGATGTCGGCGTTGCGCGGCAGCAAGCAGAAGATCGTGGTATTCCTGGTCAGCGTCTGCACCCTGGTAACGGTGTTCGGCACGCTCATGTATGTGATCGAAGGCCCGGAACACGGCTTCACCAGCATTCCCAAGGGCATCTATTGGGCAATCGTGACCCTGACTACCGTAGGCTTCGGCGACATCGTGCCGAAAACGCCGCTGGGCCAGGTGGTTTCGTCGCTGGTGATGATCACCGGTTACTCGATCATCGCCGTGCCAACCGGGATTTTCACCGCTGAACTGGCCAACGCCATGCGCGGCGATCAGCTTCAACACGACTGCCCGGTGTGCAAGAAAAACAGCCACGAACACGGCGCCGCGTTCTGCTCCCGTTGCGGCAACGCGCTGTTCAAAAAACTGGAATAAGCAAAGAGCTTTTTAATCTTTAAAGGACTATGCGAGCCCAGTTATAGTCGCTGGCAAAATGCCCCATCTTTTAAATAGAACAAGGATTGCGCAGTGAAAAAACTCTTTGGCGCCTCTTTTCTGGCCGCTGGCCTGGCACTGACCAGCATGGCTCAAGCCGCACCGACCCTGCTCAACGTTTCCTACGACGTGATGCGCGATTTCTACAAGGACTACAACACTGCGTTCCAGAAACACTGGCAAGCCGAGCACAACGAAAACATCACCCTGCAGATGTCCTTCGGCGGCTCCAGCAAACAGGCGCGCTCGGTGATCGACGGCCTGCCGGCTGACGTGATCACCATGAACATGGCCACCGACATCAACGCCCTGGCGGACAATGGCAAACTGGTGCCGGACAACTGGGTCACGCGCCTGCCGAACAACAGCGCGCCGTTCACTTCGGCCACGGTGTTCATCGTGCGCAAGGGCAACCCGAAAGCCCTGAAAGACTGGCCGGACCTGCTCAAGGACGGCGTCCAGGTCATCGTCCCGAACCCGAAGACCTCCGGTAACGGCCGCTACACCTACCTCTCGGCCTGGGGCTACGTGCTGAAAAACGGCGGTGACGAGAACAAAGCGAAGGAATTCGTCGGCAAGCTGTTCAAGCAAGCGCCGGTACTCGACACCGGTGGCCGTGCCGCGACCACCACCTTCATGACCAACCAGATCGGTGACGTGCTGGTGACCTTCGAGAACGAAGCGGAAATGATCGCCCGCGAGTTCGGCCGTGATCAGTTCGAAGTCATCTACCCAAGCGTTTCCGCCGAAGCCGAGCCACCGGTATCGGTGGTCGACAAGACCGTCGACAAGAAAGGCACCCGCGCCGCCGCCGAGGAATACCTGAAGTACCTGTGGTCGCCGGAAGGCCAGGAGATTGCCGCGGCGAACTACCTGCGCCCGCGTGACCCGGCCGTGCTGGCCAAGTACACCGACCGCTTCCCGAAAGTGGACTTCCTGTCGGTCGAAAAGACCTTCGGTGACTGGCGCACCGTGCAGAAGACCCACTTCAATGATGGTGGGGTTTTCGACCAGATCTACAGCGGTCAGTAATCGCCTGAACACTGCAACTCCTGTGGGAGCGGGCTTGCTCGCGAAAGCGGCGTAACAGTCGACATAAATGTTGAATGTGATGCCCTCTTCGCGAGCAAGCCCGCTCCCACAGTTTTTTCGCCTGCTGTTTCAGCTCAGATTTCCGCAGAAAATGGCCTGGTGACCGTCAGCCGGGCTCTCACGCACCACCAAGGCGTAGCCGCCGGCTCGAAGGGTCTCGACGGCGACTGGTGCGCTCTTCCAGAAATACTGGTGCGAGGCCGCAGAATAGAACCGCGCATTGGGTCCGTCGTTCATGTCATAGGCCGGTTTCGCACCCAGGTTCTCGCAGCTGCCCGGATAGATGTAAGCCATCAAGCGGCCCGGCAGCGCGCTGCCCATGGGCTCGCCACTGAGCGCAAACCAGAACACGGTGTCATGCCCACTGGGCATCATGATCGGCCGGCCAATATTTCCGGCATTGATCGAGGTGCCATTCAGGGGAACGTTGGTGACTTGGCTGTCAGGCACTGTCGAGCAGCCACAGAGCCCGCCGACCGCTACGACTAACGCCAGCGACGATACGATTTTCATCGTGATACTCCCGCTTGTAAGGACACATTGAAGTGATCCCCCCTGTAGATTCTAGCTGTCGGGGCCATGCGGGTTTTTCTTCGGATGGCCGGTTGCCACATGCCGGCTACATCGGCGGCGTCACGCCATCCTTGCCCGCCGAGATGGACTGGGCGGTGAGCGTGCCGTCAGCACTCTGCGTCACAAAGGTGACGATCTTCACGCCGACCTTCAACAGGCTGCGATCGGCCGGCACCAGATTGACGATGGGGACGTCTTCGGGCACCAGGATCTTCTGTTGGCCGCCCTTGTAGTTGACGGTCAGCACCCGACCATTGCTCACCACCAGGTCGCCGACGCTGCCGTTGGTCATGCTGCTGCCCTTGACCAGGTCAAACGGCCGATGACCGTCGCCACTGCCGGCCAGTTCCGGCGGAAAAACGTGGACCTCCAGGGCCTTGAGGGTGCCATCTTCCTGGGGAATGGCCGCGGAGCCAATGTAGCTGCCGGGTTTGATGTCTTCGATGTTGGCCAGGGTCACGGCACGGACCTTGGTGTCCCGGGTCAGGTTGATCACCAGGTTGTCACCGCTGTTGGCATGGACTTTCAGAACGTCCGCATTGACCCCGGTGATCTCGCCGCGCACGCCAATGCGCATACCCGGTGCATCCTCGGCCTGGACCAGCCCGGCGTTGAATACACTGATCAAGGTGGCGACTGAAACCCAGCGAATCAGCTGACGGAACTTCACATTCATGGAGCAGCCCTCCGGTTATGAGACATGGAGAGAGAACATAAGCACGCTATCGAAGCAGATGTAAGTGAATGTATCATTGACCCTTGATGTTCTGACGCAAGGCAGTTCGGCGGACGACACACGCGTCCGTCAATCATTCCGCAATGGAATGATCACTATCACTCCAATCCCGCTTCCGCCGATTCAGCCGGCCCATTAGCCTGCGCGCATTCCTTTCCGTACAGCGAGACCCGTTATGAACCCAGCAACCCAGGTGCCCCACGGCACCGCGACAATGACCCGAGGCATGGTGCTGCTGTTCGCCTTCTGCTGTGGCGCCATTGTCGCCAACATCTACTACGCCCAGCCGATCATCGGCCTGATCGCTCCGGATATCGGCCTGACCAACACCATGGCCAGCCTGATCGTGTCCCTGACCCAGATCGGCTATGCGCTGGGGCTGTTCTTCCTGGTGCCGCTGGGGGATCTGCTGGAAAACCGCCGGTTGATGATCATCACCACGCTGGTGGCAATCGCCAGCCTGCTGGGTGCGGCGTTTACCGATCAGCCGAACGTGTTTTTGCTGATTTCGCTGTTGGTGGGGTTCAGTTCGGTTTCGGTGCAGATCCTGATTCCGCTGGCCGCGCACCTGGCGCCGGAAGAGACCCGTGGCCGTGTGGTGGGCGGGATCATGGGCGGTTTGCTGCTCGGTATTCTGCTGGCTCGTCCGGTGTCCAGCGTGGTAGCCGACCACTTCGGCTGGCGGGCGATGTTCATGATTGCCGCCGTGTTGATGGCAGCCATCAGCATTGTGCTGGCCGTGACCATACCCAAGCGCGAGCCTGATCACAGTGCCTCCTATGGCCAGTTGCTGGGCTCGTTGTGGACGCTGTTGCGCCAACAACCGGTGCTGCGCCAGCGTGCCTTTTACCAAGGCTGCATGTTTGCCACTTTCAGCCTGTTCTGGACTGCCGTACCGCTGGAACTGGCGCGCAATCACGGTTTGTCGCAAAGCGAGATTGCGATCTTCGCGCTGGTGGGCGCCATCGGCGCCATTGCCGCGCCCATCGCCGGACGCCTGGCCGATGCCGGCCATACCCGCATCGCTTCGTTGCTGGCGCTGCTGTTCGCCAGCCTGAGTTTTTTGCCGGCATTTATCCATCCGGTGTACAGCGTCATCGGCCTGGCGGTGACCGGCGTGGTGCTCGACTTCTGCGTGCAGATGAACATGGTCCTCGGCCAGCGCGCGGTCTACGCCCTCGATGGCAAAAGCCGCAGCCGCCTGAATGCGCTGTACATGACCAGCATCTTCATCGGCGGTGCCTTCGGCTCTTCGGTGGCCAGCGCTGTGTACGAACACGGCGGCTGGTTGTGGATCGTGATCGTCGGCAGCGCGTTTCCGCTGCTGGCGTTGCTGCGGTTCCTGAGTGTTTCGCAGAAGGGTTCGCTGGCGACGGCTTAGTTCAATCGCCGCCCGCAGATGGCGTGATCTGTTACGCCGGGGTCAACCCCGATTACACTCGATGCCCAGAGCCTGAAGCGATGCTGGATACGATTCGCGGCTGACCCGATCAAGTGCCGCCCGGCCGGCGGCATGCCTTTACAAGGAGTAGCCATGACCCGACGCACCTTTCTCATCACCGGTGCCAGCAAAGGCATTGGCCGGGCGGTGGCCGAGCATCTGGACCGGGCCGGTCATCGCGTGGTGGGCATTGCCCGCAAGCCCGACCTGACATTTCCCGGCATTCTGTTTCCGCTGGACCTGAGCGACCGGACACTGGCCAGGGAAGTGCTGGCGGATCTGGCCCAAACGTACGAGTTCGATGGATTGGTGAACAACGTCGGCCTGGTGCGCCCGCAAGCGCTCGGCGAAATCGATCTGGATACCTTCGACGACGTCATGCGGGTCAATTTGCATTCGGCCTTGCAGGCCACCCAGACGCTGTTGCCGAACATGCGCGCCAAGGGCTGGGGCCGGATAGTAAACATCTCCAGCCTGACGGTACTCGGGATTACCCAGCGCACGGCTTATGCGGCGGCCAAGGCGGCGCTGGTCAGCTTCACCCGCTCGTGGGCGCTGGAACTGGCGCAAAGTGGCATCACGGTAAACGCCGTGGCACCGGGGCCGACCGAAACCGAACTGTTCCGCGCCAACAACCCGCCGGGCAGTGAAGGTGAAGCGCGGTATCTGGCCAGCGTGCCCATGGGGCGCCTGGGGCAGCCACAGGAAATTGCCTCGGCGATTACGTTTCTGTTGTCGGAGCAGAGCGGCTTCATCACCGGGCAGACGCTGTTTGTCGATGGCGGTGCTTCCGTGGGGAAAGCCGCGTTCTGATCAACGCCACCTGACAAATGTGGGAGCGGGCTTGCTCGCGAAGGCGGACTGACATTCAACATCAATGTCGACCGATACAACGCATTCGCGAGCAAGCCCACACACACTGGATCTTCACAGCCATTCGACCTGCACAAGGACCTCCAATGGACCGCCTCGTCGCAATGGAAACCTTCGTCTACGTGGTGGAGACCGGCTCGTTTTCCGCGGCGGCCCGTTTCCGGGCAATGTTCTGAAAATCACCACACCTGATCACTACAACACACACCCATCAAACCCGACCCTGACATTCGCCGGCAATTCACCCCGGTGCTGCATCAACCAGGCATCCAGGGTATGCCCGACATGGGTCAACACCGCCGACTTCGGCTGCAACTCGTCGATGCACTGCAAGGCCAGGTTCAAATCATTGTGATTGCGCGGGGCCTGGGGTTGCGGCGGCATGGAGCAGTCCAGCACCAGCACATCCAGCGGTTCACGCCGCAGCCAGTTCAAAGTGTCCGGCGGCAGGCCTACGGTGTCGGTCAGGTAGGCGATTCGCCGCCCTTCTCCTTCCAGCAAATAACCGAGGGTCGGTTTCGAGTGTTGCAGCGGCAGCGCAGTGACGCTGAGCGCGCCGAACTGCCGGGTTTCGAAGCCTTCGAACGGTTGGCTGAAATCGAGAATGCCGGGGTGTTTGTAGAGGTCGGCCAGGCCTTCCGGGTCCACGGGACCGTGGACTGGAATCACCAGGCCCTGGCCCCAGCGCAGATGCAACAGGCCCTGGGCGTGATCGGCGTGGTAATGGGTCTGGAAAATGCCGTTGAAACTGTGCGGCGGGAACCGTTCGCACAGGTCAGGCAAGCCGCTGTCGATCAACCAGCGCTGATCACCGCACTCGATCAGCGCGCTGCACGGTCGACGCTGCAAGCGCTCATCCTTGCGGGCCGCATCGCAAGCCACACACTCACAGCCGTAGACCGGGACTTGCCGGGCATCGCCGGTGCCCAGCAACGTCAAACGCATGGGGTTTGCTCGTCAATACAGGCCAACAAGCGTTCGACTGTAGACTCCAGCTGCCCGGAGTTGTCGAGCAGGTGCACGGCCGAGTCCTGCGCCAGCAGCTGCTCGTTGAATCGGGCATTGCGCGCCAAACGCTGATCGATCTCGATCAGCGACTCACGTCCACGCTCCAGCAGTCGTTGACGCAACACGGCCTGATCCACGGTCAGCAACAGCACCAGCACATTCGGATAACGCAGCCGGGTGTTCTGCAAATGCCCCCGCGAGCCATTGACCAGTACGTCCTGGCCGCCGGCCAGCCAATCGTCGATTTCCCGCCCGATGCCATAGGACAATCCATTGGCGTGCCAGCTCAGGGCAAAGGCGCCCCGGGCTTCCATGTCGGCAAATTGCTGCGCGCTGACGCCCAGCGCCGCCTCGCCCACGGCTTCGGCCGAGCGGGTAATGACCCGCCGCACGATACGGCAACCGCGTTCGGCCAACCGCGCTCGCGCCGCATCCAGCAGGCTGTCCTTGCCCGAACCTGAAGGCCCGATGAGATAGATCAACCTGCCCGACATCAAAACACCCTCTTCGCTTGTCGCCATACTTGCTGGACCACTGGCAGACCGTCCTGACTACGCGTTTGCAGCAGATCAGCCCGCAAGCCCGGGGCAATCTCGCCACGATCGTTCAACCCGGCGGCCCGGGCCGGATTCAGGCTGACCATGCGCACCGCTTCGGCCAGACCAATCCGCTCACTCTGCGCCGCCAGCGCGAACGCCGATTGCAGCAGGCTTGCCGGGTAGTAGTCGCTGGACAGAATATCCAGCAAGCCTTCGGCGGCAAGCTCCGCGGCGGCCACGTTACCCGAGTGCGACCCGCCGCGCACGATGTTCGGTGCGCCCATCAACACATTCATGCCGTGCTCCCGGCAACCGCGCGCGGCCTCGACGGTGGTCGGGAACTCGGCGATGGTCATGCCGTAGCGCGCCGACTCCTCGACATGGGCCAGGGTCGCGTCGTCATGGCTGGCCACCGACAGGCCAAGGGCCAGGCAATGCTCGACAATCGCCGCGCGGTAGCGGTCGCTATAGGTGCGCGAGTTGGCCATTTGCAGCGCGATGAACTCGTCCATCTGCGTGGTGGTCAAGTGGTACTTGCCCATGTAGTACTCACGGTACTTGGATTCCAGCACGAACTGGCGCTGACCCGGCGAGTGGTCCATAACAGACACCAATTGCACCAGCGGGTTCTCCACCAGATCGCGGAACACGCTGAGGGTGTCCGGGTGGCACAGCTCGCAGCGCAAGTGCAGACGGTGTTCGGCACGGGTCAGCCCGGCGTCGGAGGCTTTGGCGATGGCGTCGAGCATCGCCGGCAGTTTCTGCATGCGATTGCCCTTGGGATTCACATCGCCGATGGACACCGCGTCGAACACCGTGGTGATGCCTGCCGCGATGATCTGTGCATCGTGACTGAGCACCGCCGGCACCGACGGCCAGTCCACACCGGGACGCGGGGTCATGTGGCGCTCCAGGTTGTCGGTGTGCAACTCCACCAGGCCCGGCAGCAGGTAATCGCCATTGAGGTCCAGGGCCTGGGGCAAACGACTTGGGCCTTCGGCAACCTCGGCGATCAAGCCGTCGCGCAGCAACACGGTGCCGTAGAACACACGGTCGGCGGTGACCAGTTGGGCATTGCTGAGGATCTGCTCAACGGACATCGGCGTATTCCTTTTCAGTCACAGCGGCTGGAGTCATGTCGAGATGGCGGTCGGCAACCGCCTCGCGGGCGACGCGGTCGTGGAAGATGCCGATCAGCGCGGCACCGGCGTTCTTGGCTTCGTTCATCAGTTCCAGCACCACCTGGCGATTGCTGTCGTCGAGTGATGCAGTCGGTTCGTCGAGCAACATCACCGGCCAGGCCACCATGAAGCCGCGGGCGATGTTGACTCGCTGCTGCTCACCTCCGGAGAAGGTGCCGGGCGCCAGCTGCCAGAGGCGTTGCGGGATGTTCAGGCGAGTGAGCAAGGATTCGGCACGTGCTTTCGCCTGCTCTTTCGACCAGCCACGGGCCAGGGCCGGCTCCATCACCACATCCAGGCACGCCACTCGCGGGATCACCCGCAGGAACTGACTGACATAACCCAGGGTGCGCTGGCGCACTTGCAGAATGTCCCGGGGCTCGGCACCGACCAGCTCCCGCCATTGGCCGTCGTGCTGCACGCAGATACTGCCGCCCGCCGGCAGGTAGTTGCCGTACAAGGTGCGCAGCAAGGTGCTCTTGCCCGCGCCGGACTGGCCGTGCAGCACCAGGCATTCACCGGCCGCCACACTGAAATCCACCCCGCGCAGCACATTGAGGACTACGCCGTTCTGCTGATGCAGGGTGAAGGTTTTCGAGAGGTCACGGACCTCGATCAAGGTATTCATCGCAGGGTTTCCACTATTGAACGGGGCTTCACGGCTGCAACACCGAGGACACCAGCAGTTGCGAGTAAGGGTGCTGCGGATCGTCGAGGATCTGATCGGTCAGCCCGGTTTCCACCACCCGCGAGCGGCGCATCACCATCAAGCGGTCAGCCAGCAGACGCGCCACCGCCAGGTCGTGGGTGACGATCACCACGGCCAGGTCCAGCTCACGCACCAGCCCACGAAGGAGGTCGAGCAAGCGCGCCTGCACCGACACATCGAGGCCACCGGTCGGCTCGTCCATGAACACCAGGCGCGGACTGGACACCAGGTTGCGGGCGATTTGCAGGCGCTGCTGCATGCCGCCAGAGAAGGTCCGGGGCAAATCGTCGATGCGCTGCGGATCGATTTCCACCTGGCTCAGCCAATCCAGTCCAGCCCCGCGCAGCTGCTGGTAATTGCGCACGCCCTGGGCCATCAACCGCTCGCCGATGTTGGCCCCGGCGGACACCCCCATGCGCAGACCATCGCGGGGGTTTTGCTCGACAAAACCCCATTCGGTGCGTAGCAAGGTGCGCCGCTCGGCTTCGCTGGCGCTGTACAGGTCCAGCCATTGGCCCTGTTTGTCGCGGTAACCGATGTTGCCGTGCTGGGGCGTAAGGCGGCCGCTGAGCAAGGACAGCAAGGTCGACTTGCCCGAGCCGGATTCGCCGACAATTCCCAACACTTCGCCGGGGTACAAATCGAAGCTGACGTCCTGGCAACCCTTCTCCGGCCCGTACAACAGGGACAGGTCGCGCACTCGTAGCAGGGGTTCGGTGGACACGGACAGATCGTTTTTCAGCGCCTGGTTCATTGGCCCTGCTCCTGCTGGCTGACGCGCTGGGCGCAGTAATAGGTGTCGGAACAGACGAAGCTCTGGGTGCCGGCGTCGTCGAGGATCAGCTCGTCGAGGAACGATTCACGGCTGCCGCAGATGGCGCAGCACTCTTCCCACTTCTGCGCTTCGAAGGGGTGATCCTCGAAGTCGAGGCTGGTGACCCGGGTGTACGGCGGCACCGCGTACAAACGCTTCTCCCGGCCGGCGCCGAACAGCATCAACGCCGGGCTCATATCGAGTTTCGGGTTGTCGAACTTGGGGATCGGCGACGGGTCCATCACGTAGCGCTCGTCGACCATCACCGGGTAGGCATAGGCTGTGGCGATGTGACCGAAGGTGGCGATGTCCTCATAGAGCTTGACGTGCATGACCCCGTAATCGTTGAGGGCGTGCATGGTCCGGGTCTCGGTTTCCGACGGTTCGATAAAACGCAGCGGCTCGGGAATCGGCACCTGATAGACCATGATCTGGTCGGCATGCAGCGGCGTTTCCGGGATGCGGTGACGGGTCTGGATTACCGTGGCATCGGGCGTACTTTCAGTGGTTGCGACGCCAGCGGTGCGGGCGAAGAAGCGGCGAATCGATACGGCGTTGGTGGTGTCGTCCGCACCCTGGTCGATGACCTTGAGCACGTCATCGTCGCCGAGAATCGCGGCGGTCAACTGCATGCCGCCAGTGCCCCAGCCATAAGGCAGCGGCATCTCGCGACCACCGAACGGCACCTGATAACCGGGGATCGCCACGGCCTTGAGCAAGGCGCGGCGGATCATGCGTTTGGTCTGCTCATCGAGGTAGGCGAAGTTGTACGCGGTATCGCGTACCGGTGCCTGGGTCAGGTCATTCATGGTTGCTGCCCTCGACAGGTTTACGGAGTTTGCGGATCAGTTCCAGTTCGGCCTGGAAGTCGACGTAGTGAGGCAGCTTGAGGTGCGAGACGAAGCCTGCGGCCTCGACGTTGTCGCAGTGCATCAGCACGAACTCTTCCTGCTGCGCCGGGGACACGATCTCTTCGTTGTATTCATCAGCGCGCAGCGCTCGATCGACCAGCGCCATGCCCATGGCCTTGCGCTCGGCGTGTCCGAAGGCCAGACCGTAGCCACGGGTAAACTGCGCCAGCTCCGTGGCCGAGCCGACAAACTGGTTGACCATCTCGCACTCGGTGACTTCGATGCAGCCCAGGTTAATCGGGAAGCCCAGCTCTTCCGGGTCGATCCACACCTCGACTTCACCGATGCGAATTTCCCCGGCGAACGGGTGATTGCGGCCATAACCACGCTGGGTCGAATAGCCCAGCGCCAGGAGGAAACCTTCGTCGCCACGGGCCAAGGCTTGCAGACGCTGGGCACGATTGGCGGGCAGCTCCAGCGGATCGCGGGTGATGTCCGCCACGCTTTCGCCGTTGTCGGATTCGGTCTTGATCAAGCCTTCCTGTGCGAGCAAACCGAGGACGCGCGGGCAAGCTTCGAGGCTGGAATCTGGATTGACCTGCGGCCCCGGATGCTCGCCTTCGGCCAACAGCGCGAAGTCCAGCAGACGATGGGTGTAATCGAAGGTCGGGCCCAGCAGTTGGCCGCCCGGCACATCCTTGAAGGTGGCGGACAAACGCCGGCTGAGTAGCATGTTCGCGGTATCGATCGGCAGGCTCGGGCTGAAACGCGGCAACGTGGTGCGGTAGGCACGCAACAGGAAGATCGCTTCCACCAGATCCCCCGCGGCCTGCTTGATCGCCAGCGCAGCAAGTTCTTCGTCGTACAGCGAGCCTTCACTCATCACCCGCGCCACCGCCAGCGGCAGTTGCTGACGGATCTGCTCGACGCCGAGCTCAGCGACCGAAGTATCGCCCCGGCGCTTTTTCGCCAGCAGTCGGTGGGCATTGTCGATGGCCTGTTCGCCACCCTTGACGGCTACGTACATCAGGCGCGCTCCTCTGCGATGCGGGTGCTGCGGGGCAGGCCGATCAGGTCATGGCCGGCAGTGAAAAACAGGTCAAGGCCACGGGGGAATTCGTTGCGCTGTTCACGTTCGCACCAGAAGCCATCGGCCAGCGGCAGCGCGACGCCGTGTTCGCTTTCGATCCCCGGCCCGCGCCACTTCAGCCCTGCCCCGCCGTCGAGGCTCGGCAGTTGAACCAGCAAGGTGCAGGACTGATCGGGGTAACGGTTGTTGCCTGTATCGAAGCCGCTCAGATCGAGCAGATCGTCAGCGGCAAGCAAGGCAAACCGCGCGTCTTCACGCTGGGCGGTCAACGGGCAACCACAATGGAACGCCAGGTTGGCGCGGATCAGTGGGGTGTCGAAGGACGGCGCCAGCCACAGCGGCGTGTCGACATCCAGCAGCGCCAGGCACAGCGCGTAAGTCGCAGGCTCCAGCCCATCCAGGCGCGGCGTGGCTTGCAAGGTCTGGATCACACCGGGGCCGGCCAAGGCTTTAAGGGCTGCGCGAAATCCGCGCTGGGCATCCAGCACCGGGTCGGCGAACGCCGGTTGCAACAGCTGTGCGCTCATCAGTTTTCTCCTCGTACGAGGGTGAAGAATTCGACTTTGGTGGCGGCGGTTTCCGCCTCTTTTTGCGCCCGGCGTTCGGCCTGGACAGTCGCCAGCGACGTGATCATTTCCGCCAGCCAGTGGCGCTGTTGCGCGCCCTGCAAATGCGCATCGGCCAAGGCGGCCAGTTCGGCGTGGACCTTGTCGCGACCCGCCAGGTAGCTGTAACCGGTACGGCCATCGGCCAGGCGCACCACGCAGCGGGTCACGCTCATTTCACCGACGTTGAACGGCGCGCCATTACCGCCCATACGGCCACGGACCAGGGTCATGCCGATTTCCGGAGCACGGATCAGTTGGTACTCGACATCGCGCAATGCGTCTTCGAAGGGCTCCAATTCGCTGCGTCGGGCGCGGGCCAGCACGCCGATCCAGTGCTGCCGTTCAGTTTGAGGAACCGGGTTTTGCATTGAGTTCTCCATCAGGTGACGACCTGGTACTGGAAGCGATCCGAACGGCTGGTGGACTGGGCCAGCTCCACGGCACGGCCGTCGCGATCGCGGGAAAGGGTGAACACGCTCAGGGCCGGCAGATGCCGGGGCATCAGCAGCAGCGCGGCCTCTTCGCGGTTGGGCAAACGGGCGCCGATCAGGCTCTGGGTACGGGTCAGCGGCAAGTCCCGTTCGCGCAAGTACTGGCGCAGGGAGCCGCCGGTGTAGTCGGCCAACAGCGGCGCGTGGCTGGCGCAGTAGCGATGGCGGATCAGGCTGACCGGTTGGTTGTCGAGCTTGCGCAAGGTCTGCAACTCGATCATCGGTGCCATCTCGGCAAGCCCTAAATGCTGCGCCTCCTCACGGCTGGCGAAGCAGTAGCGGCGCTTGAGCAACAGCGCTTCGACGCCATGCCCCTGGGCCGACAGCGACTGGCTGTAGGCACTGTCGGCAGTCATCGAGTAAATCAGCGGCCGCTCCAGCACCTGGGTGCCCTTGCCCTGGCGACGCAACAGGCTGCCTTCAAACACCAGTTCATCAATGGCGCGGCGCAAGGTATGGCGGTTGACCCCGAAGCGTTCGGCCAACATCACCTCCCCCGGCAGGAAATCCCCGGCGCGGTAATCCGCCAGCTCCCGACGCAGGATGTCGGCCAATTCGCGGTACACCGGCTCATCTTGTCTAGACAAGTTCATGCGTTAAAAAAAGCGCCCGCGGGCACCCCTCCGAAAAATCAGATGAACTGCTTGCGCAGGCGTTGCGAGAGGATGTCGATCAGGCTGACGACGACGATGATCACCAGCAGTACCGCGCAGGTTTGAACGAACTGGAAAGCGCGGATGTTCTCCCAGAGAATCACCCCGATCCCGCCCGCCCCGACCATCCCCACCACCGTCGCCGAGCGTACGTTGGCCTCGAAGCGATACAGCGCGTAGGACACCCACAGCGGCATCACTTGCGGGATCACCCCGTAGATCACTTCTTGCAAGGCACTGGCGCCGGTGGCCCGAACGCCTTCGACCGGTCCCGGATCAATTGCCTCGACGGCTTCGGCGAACAGCTTGGCGAGTACCCCGGTGGTGCTGATCCACAGCGCCAGCACGCCGGCAAAAGGCCCCAGGCCGACGGCCACCACGAACAACATGGCAAACACCATTTCGTTGATCGAACGAAAGGCGTCCATCACCCGGCGCAGCGGCTGGTGAATCCACCACGGCGTAATGTTCTCCGAGCAGAGAATGCCCAGCGGCACCGAGCAGACAATCGCCAACACCGTGCCCCACAGGGCGATTTGCACGGTGACGAGCATTTCCTTTAGGTACATGCGCCATTCATGGAAGTCCGGCGGAAAGAAATCCGCGGCGAAGGTCGCCATGTTTCCCGAGTCGCGGTACAGCGCCATCGGATTCATCTCGGCGCCGTGCCAGGCCCAGGTCAGCATGACCAGGAACAGGCCCCAACCGACGTACTGCGGCCAGGTGCGCTTGCCAACAGCTTCAGCGTGCAGAGTGGTCATGAGGTTTCTCTAAATTGCGTAATGCAGAACCTGTAGGAGCGAGCCTGCTCGCGATGGTCGTCAACGATGACGCGGGAAACCGGGAGAAACGCGGTGTCCTTACGTTCATCGCGAGCAGGCTCGCTCCTACAGGGGTTAGCCGTTGGCTGCGGATTTTTTGTCGGCGGTTTTGTCGAGCAAGGTCAGACGCTCTTGCAGCTTGGCCAGCTCGGCATCGATGTCGGCCAGTTTCTTGGCCTTGTCGACCGCTTCCAGCTTGTCGTCGGCGCTGATCGTGGTGCGCTGCTTGAACAGCTCGAGCTGACGGATCGGCAACAACTGGTCGTCGCTGGATTTCAGGAACTTGCCCAGTTGCATGCCCTTGAGCACGGCCTTCTCTTCGTCGGTGTCGCCATAGCTGAAGATGAAATCGCAGATCTTGGTCTTCTCGCTGTCGCTCAGCGCTTTGCTCCACACCAGCGGGTCGGCCGGAATCAGCGGCGACTTCCAGATCACCTTGAGCTGTGCCGCCTTGTCCGGCTGGGTGACTTCCAGGCGATCCCAGCTTTCGGTGTTGAAGGTCGCCACATCCACTTGCCCCTTGGCCACGCTCAGCGCGTTGACTTCATGGCTGGAGTTCAGGGTGCGCTTGAACGCGGTGGCAGCATCGACGTGGTTCTTGGCGAACACGTAATAGCCCGGCACCAGGTAGCCCGAGGTGGAGTTCGGGTCACCGTTGCCGAAAGTCAGGTTCTTGGCGTTCTTGAGCATGTCGTCGACGGAGTTGATCGGGCTGTCCTTGCGCACGATCAGCACGCTCCAGTAACCGGCGGCGCCGCTGGCGGCTGCGGTCTGGGCGAAGATCTCGCCGTTGGAGCGGTCCACCGCCTCGATGGCGGCCTTGTTACCCAGCCAGGCCACATCGACCTTGTTGAAGCGCATGCCCTGGATCAGGCCGGCATAGTCAGAGGCAAACGTGGCGTTGATCTTCAGGCCGGTCTGCTTCTGCATGTCATCCAGGAACGGTTGCCAGATGCTCTTGAGGTTCTGCGAAGACTCGGTGGACATGATGCCGAAGTTGATGGCTTTTTCTTCAGCGTGGGCGGTGCCCAATACACAGCTGGCGAGCAGCGCTGCACCAGCAAAAACGCGACCGATACGGTTCAACATGGAAAGGTTTCCTGAGGGTGAACGGTTGGGGAGTTCGAGGTTGATCACGCGCGCGCCAGCGCCAGTCGCGGCGCCGCTTCGCTGTGACGGGAAGACTCGGAACACATGAGGCTGGTGTCGATGTCGGCACCGTACAAATCGTTGAGGAACTGGCCGCTCAACTCAGAGCCGGGGCCATCGAAATGAATCCGCCCGGCCTTGAGCGCCACGGCGCGCGGGCAATAGCGGGTGGCGTAGTCGACTTGATGCAGGGTCACCACCACCGTCTTGCCGTCGCGGCGATTGATGTCGGCGAGGATCTCCATGACCTTGCGTGCCGACTCCGGGTCGAGGGAGGCAATCGGCTCGTCCGCCAGAATCACCTCGGCCCGCTGGGTCAACGCACGGGCAATCGCCACGCGCTGTTGCTGACCACCGGACAGGGTCGAGGCCCGTTGCGCCGCCAGGTCAGCCAGGCCGACACGGTCCAGGGACTCCATGGCGAACTGCTTTTCCTCGGCATTGAACAGACTCAAGTTACCGCGCCAGCGCGGCATGCGCCCCAGGCAGCCGAGCAGCACGTTGTCGAGCACACTCAAGCGGTTGACCAGGTTGAACTGCTGGAAGATGTAGCCGATGTCGGCGCGCAGGCGGCGCACCTTGCCATTCAATCGGCCGGATGCCTGCACCTCGCGTCCCAGCACCCTGACACTGCCGCCGTTGTTGCGATCGCAGCAGGCCAGGCCCGCGAGATGGCGCAGCAAGGTGGACTTGCCGGAGCCGGACGCGCCGATCAGCGCGACCATCTCACCGGCCGCGATGGTCAGTTCGAGGTCGACCAGTGCGGTTTTACGCGCAAAGGTCTTGTTCAGATGATCGACATGGATAGCTGCGTTCATGGGCTTCTCTGTCTGGTTGAACAGCCATCCATGGCTGCATTTGGGTTCAACAGACTTTAGGCACCGGGCATGTCAGCCCTATGACTTGCACATGTCACTGGATGGGCTATTTGATGAAGGTTTTGTGAAAGGTTGAGCTGGAGGTTTCCGCATTTGATCGCGGTTGTAGCCATTGTTTGTGGGAGCGGGCTTGCTCGCGAAGGCTTTGTGTCAGGCGATGAGGATTTTGTTGGTGTACATATCCGTTGCTGCGGTCACGGCCACTTAGGGTTCCGCCCTTACGGCGGGTCACTTTGGAAAAGCCCCAAAGTAACCAAAGGGCTCTTGCCCCTTTCGTTCGGTGCCTCGCCTAGGCTCGGCATGCCCTCGCTCCGGTCCTGCTCCGTGGGCCCGCCGCCATCGGCCATCCATGGCCGGGGGCGACTAACCCGGCATCCATGCCGGGTTGCCCACTGCGCAGAACCTCCTCTCGGCCTCTCGAGGGGGCGTGCACCGCAAAAGCCAAAGCGAGGCGGCCTACCGGCCGGCCTGATCGTGAGGTTGTACACGCCTCCCCCGTAGGAGCTGGCTTGCCGGCGATGGCGCCACTTCAGCCAACCCCGCTGTACCTGACACACCGCCATCGCCGGCAAGCCAGCTCCTACAGGGATTGAGTACATCTGGGAGAGATTGGTCGGCTGTCAGGCCGTCTTCGCGAGCAAGCCCACCCTCAAAGTATTTGCGTCAAACACAATTTTTTGAACGACATCAAACCTGTGGGAGCGGGCTTGCCCGCGAAGAGGCCGGCACATCCAATATTGATGTGGGCTGACACACCGCCATCGCTGGCAAGCCAGCTCCTACAGGGATTGAGTACATCTGGGAGAGATTGGTCGGCTGTCAGGCCGTCTTCGCGAGCAAGCCCACCCTCACAGGATTTGCGTCAAACACAATTTTTTGAACGACATCAAAACCTGTGGGAGCGGGTTTGCCCGCGAAGAGGCCGGCACATCCAATATTGATGTGGGCTGACACACCGCCATCGCTGGCAAGCCAGCTCCTACAGGGATTGAGTACATCTGGGAGAGATTGGTCGGCTGTCAGGCCGTCTTCGCGAGCAAGCCCACCCTCACAGTATTTGCGTCAAACACAATTTTTTGAACGACATCAAACCTGTGGGAGCGGGTTTGCCCGCGAAGAGGCCGGCACACCCAATATTGATGTGGGCTGACACACCGCCATCGCCCGCAAGCCAGCTCCTACAGGGATTGAGTACATCTGGGAGAGATTGGTCGGCTGTCAGGCCGTCTTCGCGAGCAAGCCCACTCCCACAGAAGAGCAAAGGCAAATCGGCGTACACCCACGCTCCTCACCACTCATCAGGCCGAGCGTTAGCTCGCCTGCAGCTCTTGATCTTGATCCACCCGCCCCCTCGGAAGGCTGAGTGGAGGTGTTCATCCGGGGATTGGCGCGCAGCGCCGTTCGACGCAGTCGAACTCATCGCATGTAGGTGCCAGCGAAGCCAACCGGAGGGCGATGCCCCCGGATGAATACCGGAGCGAAGGAACCCCGAGCCTAAGCGAGGGGCCGTACGCCAGGGGCGTGACCTTTTGGTTCCTTTTGGGGCGTTTGCCAAAAGGGACTCGCCGTAAGGGCGAAACCATAAGCCGCCGTTACCGCAGAAACGGATATGTACTCAATCACCCAAGAACCTGGCCGGCCCGAAGGCCGCCATCGCTGGCAAGCCAACTCCTACAGGAATTGCGGCTGAGCCAAATTATTCAGCAGGCACAAAAAAGGCGACCCGAAAGTCGCCTTGTTACCTCACTGCCCGAATTGCCGCCCCAGCCCCCCCGGCACTCCGTGAATATCAGTATCTTCCCACGGCCCGTTAGGACTGATCGACCGGCTCCAGCCGTTATCCCAGCGGTAATAGGTACGCTGGCGATAAAAGGTATTGGGCTGGTCATCCAACACATACACCCCAAGCTTCTGGTCCCAATGGCTATTCCCCCCAGGTGGCGGCGCGAAGCTGGCTGAGGTGCGTGGCAACGGCTTGGAGGGTTTGGCCGGAATGCTCGGTTTACTTGGCACAGGCGACGTCGATGGCGTGGGACTCGGCTGCGACGGCGGAAACGGTGGCGGTGCCTGATGCTCCGTCGGCTGCTGGACCGCACAAGCACTTAACCCCATAACGACGCTGAGCAGGGTGATACGAGCGAATGCGGTCATGATTGCGTTTTCCTGTTATTTGTCCGGGCTGTCGATGATCAGTGTTTGCGGCGCGGTGGTGCTGCTGGCCAGGGGCTGGCTGCGACCGATCCACTCGCCGGCGGTCGGTTTGCCAGCACGGGAAATGCGCGCAACCAGTTGGACTTCAGGGAAGTTCGACAGTTTCAATTGCGGCATCATCGCGTCGGCATCGCCCAGTTCGACAGTCACCGGCAAGTCCGCCACTGTCATGCGCTTGACCGCCAGCGGGGCCGGCGGGCCGGACATCGCACGGGCGAAAATGAACACGCTATCACCCGGCTGAACCTTGGCTTTCAAATCCGCAGCCAGATCGACGTTGACCTTGAGGACGGCCGAGGCCTTGGCCGCCGGTGCTTGCGCAACCTTGCCGCCACTGGCCACCAGCTTCTCCGTGGCCCGGGTGATCCCGCCTTGCAACGCCTCACGGGACTGGTCGTCCGGCGGCAGTTGCGCCAGCAGGCGATTCCAATAGTCGATAGCGTCCTGATAGCGTTCGCCTTCAAACGCGGCGATGCCGAGCAGGCCGAGGCTGGTGACTTCCTTCGGATCGGCCTTGAGCGCTTCGTCGGTCAGGGCCTGGACCTTGTCCGACCACTTCTTGCCATCAGCGAAGTACTGGGCCTGGGCCCATTGACCGAGCAACTCGGGCTGACGACCGGCCAGGTTCACCGTGCGTTCGAACATCTTCGCCGCATCCGCCGGGCGATCCTGAGCCATGTAGGTGCGACCGAGGAAGTACATGCCTTCGGCGGAATCCGGTTGAGCGGCGACCACACGCTCCAGGCGCTGGGTCATCTCTTCCATCGACTTGGGTGCCTGGGAGAACTCACGGGTCAGTTCGACCTTGTCGCTGGCGCCGTAATGCATGTACAGCCCCAGGCCCAGCACCGGCACCAGAACGGCCGCCAGCAACGGCAAGGGTTTGCCCAGACGCGACACCCGCGGCGCTTCGACGCCCTCGGTGTCAGCCAGCAACTCACGAGCGGCTTCGGCACGACCGGCGTCCATTTGCGTCGCATCGAGCACGCCCTCTTCCTGCTGAGTCTGCAACTCAGCCACACGCTCCTGATAAAGCGCGACGTTCAGGGCGGTACGATCCTCTTCGCGCTGGGCGCGGCGGCTGCGCAGAACCGGGATCAACAGAAAACTCAGGGCAACCAGAAGCAGCAGACCTGCAGCGAGCCAGAAATCAATCATTCTTGGTTTTATCCAACAGTTGGTCGAGGCGCGAGCGCTCCTCGGCAGACAGCGAGCCCGGGGTGTCGGCGCGTTGCACGCGACGACGGCGGACGATCACCGCGATGATCACGACACCACCCAGCAGCAGGCCGGCGGGGCCGAACCAGAGCAAGGCGGTCTTGGCGTTCAGGGCCGGTTTGTAGCGGACGAAATCACCGTAGCGGTCGACCATGAAATCGATGATCTGCTGGTTGTCCTTGCCCTCGCCGAGCATGCGGAAAATCTCTTTGCGCAGGTCGGCGGCAATCGGTGCGTTGGAATCGGCGATGTCCTGATTCTGACACTTGGGGCAGCGCAGTTCCTTGGTCAGCTCGCGAAAGCGTTCGCGATCACCTTCCTTGGCGAACTCGTAAGTGTCGATCGCGGCGTGGGCCACGCCCGCCAGGCTCAAGCCCAGAACAGCGGCAGCTATCCAGCGCTTCATGGCTTGGCCTCATCGACCAGCGCCTGGTACTTGCCCGCCAGTTTTTCGCGCCAGACCTGCTCATCGATCACGCCGACGAACTTGTCGCGGATGATGCCCTTGGCGTCGATGAAGAAGGTTTCCGGCGCGCCGTACACACCGAGGTTGAGGCCCAGCGAGCCTTCGTCGTCACGAATGTCCAGTACATACGGGTTGTGGAAGTCCGTCAGCCACTTCAAGGCATCGGCGTTGGTGTCCTTGTAGTTGATGCCGTAGATCACCACGCCTTCCTGGGCCAGCTTGTTCAGCACCGGGTGCTCGACCCGGCAGGAAATGCACCAGGTGCCCCAGACGTTGACCAGCGCCGGTTTGCCGAGGATGTCCGCGCGGGTCAGGGTCTTGTCGCCCTGCACCGACGACAGGGAAAACTCCGGGAACGGCTTGTTGATCATGGCCGAAGGCAGCTCAGCCGGATCCAGGTACAACCCACGGTAAAGGAATACAGCGACCACCAGAAAAATCGCCAGTGGCAACAACATCAACCAACGCTTCATGCAGTGGCTCCCGACATGCCCAGTGCTTCACGCACCTTGGATTTCACCTTGACCCGATAACGTCGATCCAGTGCTGCCAGCAGCCCACCGAGACCGGTCAACAGCCCGCCGAACCAGATCCAGCGCACGAACGGCTTGACGTGCACGCGCACGGCCCAGGCGCCATTGCCCAACGGTTCACCGAGGGCGACATAGAGGTCGCGGGTGAAACCGGCGTCGATACCCGCTTCGGTCATCACCGAGTTCTGCACGGTGTACAGGCGTTTTTCCGGGTGCAGCACGCTGACTTCCTTGCCGTTGCGGATCACTCGGACGGTGCCCTTGTCGGACGTGAAGTTCGGACCTTCGAAGTGCTTGGCGCCTTCGAAGATGAAGTGGTAGCCGGCCAGGTCCATGGACTCGCCCGGCGCCAGGCGCAGGTCGCGCTCGGCACTGTTCTGGCTCGACAGCACCACGCCCAGCGCACACACGGCAATGCCCAGGTGCGCAACCTGCATGCCCCAGTAGCTGCGGGTCAGGGTCGGCAAACCTTTGATCAGGCCCTTGTGGCGGGTCTTGTCGAAGATGTCACGCACACCGGCCAGCAACACCCAGGCGGCGAGCATGAAGGTCGCGAGCACGGCCCAGTTGAAATCGCCGTAGGCGACGCCGGCCACTACGGCCATCGCGGCGCTGCCAAGCAATACCGGGGTGAGCATGCTCACCAGCCATTTCACCGGGGTGTCTTTCCAGCGCACGATCATGCCGACTGCCATCACCACCATCAGCAATGCCATCAACGGAATGAACAGCGCGTTGAAGTACGGCGGGCCGACCGACAGCTTGGCGCCGGTCATGGCGTCCAGAATCAGCGGATACAGGGTGCCGAGCAGGATCATCGACGCGGCCACCACCAGCACCAGGTTGTTGCCCAGCAGCAGGGTTTCCCGGGACCAGAGGTTGAAGCCGACCTGACTCTTGACCACTGGAGCGCGCAGGGCGAACAGCGTCAGCGAACCACCGACCACGAACAACAGGAAAATCAGGATGAACACCCCGCGCTCCGGGTCGGACGCAAAGGCGTGCACCGAGGTCAGCACGCCGGAACGCACGAGGAAGGTGCCCAGCAGGCTCAAGGAGAACGCGGCGATGGCCAGCAACACGGTCCAGCTCTTGAACACGCCACGTTTTTCCGTGACCGCCAACGAGTGAATCAGTGCGGTGCCCACCAGCCATGGCATGAACGAGGCGTTTTCCACCGGGTCCCAGAACCACCAGCCACCCCAGCCGAGTTCGTAGTAGGCCCACCACGAACCCAGGGTGATGCCAATGCCGAGGAACGCCCAGGCGACGATAGTCCATGGACGCGACCAGCGCGCCCACGCGGCATCCAGGCGACCGCCCATCAGCGCGGCGATGGCGAAGGCGAAGGCCACCGAGAATCCGACGTAGCCCATATACAGCATCGGCGGGTGCACGATCAGGCCGATGTCTTGCAGCAGCGGGTTGAGGTCGGCACCGTCGCTGGGCATTTGCGGCAGGATGCGCTTGAACGGGTTGGACGTCATGATCAGGAACAGCAGAAAACCGGTGCTGATCATGCCCATCACCGCCAGAACGCGGGCCAGCATGACCTGCGGCAACTGCCGGGAGAACACCGACACCGCGAAGGTCCAGCCGCCGAGGATCAAGGCCCATAACAGCAGGGAACCTTCGTGGGCCCCCCACACGGCGCTGAACTTGTAGTACCACGGCAAGGCACTGTTGGAGTTGTTGGCCACATAGGCCACGGAGAAGTCATCGACCATGAAGGCGTAGGTCAGGCAACCGAAGGCAAACACCAGGAAGGTGAACTGCCCCCACGCGGCCGGCTGGGCCAGGCTCATCCACAGGCGGTCACCGCGCCAGGCGCCGAGCAATGGCACCACGGCCTGGGCCAGGGCGAAGCACAGGGCCAGGATCATCGCCAGATGACCCAACTCGGGAATAAAGATGCCGGATGTCATGGATCAACCCTCCTTCGCGGGCGTTGGAGCCGATTGACCGCTGTCTTTCAACGCCTTGGTCACTTCCGGCGGCATGTACTTCTCGTCGTGCTTGGCCAGCACTTCATCGGCCACCACCACGCCATCGGCATTGATCTTGCCAAGGGCGACGATGCCCTGCCCTTCGCGGAACAGGTCCGGAAGGATGCCGCGATAGGTGATGGTCACGGATTTGTTGAAGTCGGTGACGACGAACTTCACGTCCAGGGAGTCGCCGGAACGCTCCAGCGAGCCCTTCTCGACCATGCCGCCAGCACGAATGCGCGTGTCTTGTGGCGCTTCACCGTTGGCGATCTGCGTTGGTGTGTAAAACAGATTGATGTTCTGCTGCAGGGCGCTCAGGGCCAGGCCGACGGCAGCACCGACCCCGACCAGGATTGCGAGAATGATGATAAGACGCTTTTTGCGCAGCGGATTCACTTGCCGTTCTCCCGGCGCAAACGACGCGCCTCTTGTTGCAGATACCGCTTGCGGGCCAGGATCGGCGCCGCCACGTTGAGGGCCAATACCGCCAGGCAGATGCCATAGGCTGACCAGACATACAGGCCATGATGACCCATGGCGAGGAAGTCGCCGAATGAAGCAAAACTCATCGAGCAACCTCCAGGCTGTTTTCCACTTCGGCCTTGACCCAACTGGCCCGGGCTTCGCGCTTGAGCACTTCAAGACGCATGCGCAGCAGCAGGACCGCGCCGAAGAAACAGTAGAACCCCAACGCCGTCAGCAGCAGTGGCAGCCACATTTCGGCGGGCATCGCCGGTTTTTCGGTGAGGGTGAAGGTCGCGCCCTGGTGCAGGGTGTTCCACCACTCCACCGAGTACTTGATGATCGGGATGTTGATCACGCCGACGATCGCCAGCACCGCGCAAGCCTTGGCCGCGCTGTCACGATTGCTGATGGCGTTGCCCAGCGCAATGAGACCGAAGTACAGGAATAGCAGAATCAACATGGACGTAAGGCGTGCATCCCAGACCCACCACGAGCCCCAGGTCGGCTTGCCCCAGATCGCGCCGGTGACCAACGCCACGGCGGTCATCCAGGCACCAATGGGCGCCGCGCATTGCAGGGCGACGTCGGCCAGTTTCATCTTCCATACCAGCCCGACGATGCCGCACACCGCCAGCATCACGTAGATGGACTGCGCCAGCATCGCGGCCGGGACGTGGATGTAGATGATGCGAAAACTGTTGCCCTGCTGGTAGTCCGGCGGCGCGAAGGCCAGGCCCCAGACCACGCCAACGCTGATCAGCAGCAACGCCGCGACGCTCAGCCAGGGCAGCATTTTGCCGCTGATGCCGTAAAACCATTTGGGCGAGCCAAGCTTGTGAAACCACGTCCAGTTCATACTCTGTTTCCGTCACGGTTGCTCTTTACTGTGAAGAGCCAGGGCCTGCTTTTTTTCAAAAAGAGTGGTTAATTTTTAACCAGGCCTCATTATTATTCGCCGACGCTGATCTTCAGGCCAGCAGCTATTGCAAAAGGTGTCAGGGTTATCGCCAGGGCGGTCAGGCTACCAAGCCACAGGAGATAACCGGTCGCCGGCATGCCCTGCAAGGCAGCCTGCAAGGCGCCACTGCCAAGGATCAACACCGGGATGTACAGCGGCAGAATCAGCAGTGCCAGTAACAGGCCACCGCGCTTCAAGCCCACGGTCAGTGCCGCACCCACCGCACCGAGCAAGCTCAGTACCGGTGTACCGAGCAGCAACGAAAGCAGCAACACCGGCAGACAGGCGGCAGGCAGGCCGAGCATCAACGCCAGTAAAGGCGCGAGCAAAACCAGTGCCAGGCCGGAAAAAGCCCAGTGTGCCAGCACTTTGGCCAATACCAGAAGAGCCAGGGGGTGCGGCGAAAGGACCCACTGTTCAAGCGAACCGTCTTCGAAATCACTGCGGAAAAGCCCGTCCAGCGAGAGCAGAACCGATAAAAGTGCCGCGACCCAGACCAGTCCCGGAGACAAGGTTTGCAACAATTGAGACTCGGGGCCGACCGCCAGCGGGAACAGGGATACCACGATGGCGAAGAATACGAGTGGATTGGCCAACTCCGCCGGACGACGGAACAGCAGACGAGCCTCGCGGGCGACCAGCAGGCCGAAAACACTCATACGGCCCAGCTCCCCAGATCGATGTCGCGATAACCGGCCGGCATCCGGCTCAGCGTGTGATGAGTGGTCAACACCACCATGCCACCGCGCTCACAGTGGCCAGCCAGGTGTTCTTCGAGTTGAGCCACGCCCTGCTTGTCGAGGGCGGTAAAGGGCTCATCGAGGATCCACAGCGGCGGGCTGTCCAGATACAGTCGCGCGAGTGCGACGCGGCGCTGCTGACCAGCGGACAACGTATGACAAGGAACATCCTCGAACCCGCGCAGCCCGACCGCGGCCAGCGCCTGCCAGATCGCCTCATGGGTCGCCGGATGATGCAAGGCACATAGCCAGCTCAGGTTCTCTTCCGGTGTCAGCAAATCCTTGATCCCGGCCGCGTGGCCGATCCACAGCAGGTTGCGCGCCAGCTCAAAGCGTTGTTCGTTCAGCGGCTGGCCGTTGAGCAGCACCTGACCGGCGGTCGGCTGCATCAGCCCCGAGAGCAGGCGCAGCAGGCTGGTCTTGCCACTGCCGTTGGGACCACTGATTTGCACCATTTCGCCACTGGCCAGTCTCAAATCGAGATTTTCGAAGAGCAGCCGAAGGTCTCGCTCACAGGCAAGGGCAACGGTTTGCAGGACAGGACTGGTCAAGGGTTCATGGGCCTTATACGGTTCAAGTCGGCACTGACGCGGCCGTTAAAGAGATGCAGCATAGATGCAATGACGTCTTGTTCTAGAGAGCTGCGTCAAACATTTGCAAAGTTTTCGCCATTTTTGGATACAACGGCGCGGCATTATACATGCCAGGCCTTACTCTAAAGAGTGCATTTTCCTCAGGTTGTGACCGCGTATGACAGGCGAAATGAACATCCTCCCGCTACCGCAAACCATCCCGGCGACGTCACGCCCGCAGGTGGTCAGCGGTGAGTTGCTCAAATTGCTGACACCGGTGGAGGGGCTGATCAGCGTCGGTCAAACCGCCCAGGCCGAAGTGTTGTCGCTCAAGCAGGCGGATCAGACTTTCCAGATGCTGCTCAAGGTCACCCTCGACAGCGGCCGCCAGACCACGGTGCAGACCACCAGCAATCAACCGCTGGCCCAGGGCACGACGCTGCTCGTCAGCCAACCCTCGGCCGGCAACCTGGCCGTGACGGTGCAGCAGGCTATCGCCTCCAGCGTCGCCACCCTCACTAGAATCGACACCGCGCAACTGCCCGTGGGCTCCCTGCTGCAGGGCAAAGTGCTGACCTCGCAAGTGCTGCCGCAGGTACCCGGCCAACCCATGGTGTTTCGCTCGATGGTGGGCCTGCTCAATACCGCACTGAGCGGCAGCACCCTGAGCATCGACAGTCCGCAGCCATTGCGTATCGGCACCTTGCTGAGCGCCCAGGTGCAGGACACCCAGACCGTGAAGTTCGTGCCCCTGAGCAGCCGCCAGGAACAATTGGCGGTGACCCAGCAACTGGTCGACCAGCAAAGCCGCCAAGGCTCGCTGGATGGCTTGCTCAAGCTCCTGCAGAACCTTCCGGCCTCGGACCAGACCTCCGCCGAACTGCGTAGCGTCGCTGCCCGCCTGCTCGCCGGCCTGCCGGATGTCCAGCAACTGAGCACCCCCAAGGGCCTGGCATTGGCCCTGGCCAGCAGCGGTGCGTTCCTCGAAAGCAAACTGCTGAGCGGGCAGAACCCGGCGCTCGCACCGGACATGAAAGGCAATTTGCTCAAGCTGGTCGCGCAATTGAGCCAGGGCTTGCCGGCCCACACCAGCCTCGGCGCGATCATCGCCGCCAATACCCTGGCCCAGGCCATGCCGAATTTTGTCCGCAATGCCCTGGGCATGCTCGGCCAGGTCAGTGCCAAACCGTCGCCGAGCAGTTTCCCGCTGCCCGAACGCCAGCTGCAAAGCGCCGAGGGTGAAGGCGACCTCGAACACCTGCTGCGCCTGGCCGCCGCCGCGGTTTCACGCCTGCAAAGCCATCAGCTGTCGAGCCTGGAACAAACCGGCGTTACTGCCGACGGACGGCTGATGAGCACCTGGCAGCTGGAAATCCCGATGCGCAATCTGCAAGACATCGTGCCACTGCAGGTCAAGTTCCAGCGTGAGGACGCCCCCGAAAAACAACCGCCAAAGGAGCGTCGCGAAGAACGCGAACCCAAGCAGCAGTTGTGGCGCGTGGAACTGGCCTTCGCCATGGAGCCTTTGGGACCGCTGCAAATTCAGGCGCAACTGATCAAGGGCAGCCTCTCCAGCCAGCTCTGGGCCGAGCGGCCGTACACCGCCAGCCTGATCGAAAGCAATCTGGCCGGCCTGCGTAACCGCCTGCTGACCGCCGGCCTCAACGTCGGCGACCTGGACTGCCACCTCGGCACACCACCCCAAGGCCCGCAAACCCGCCTCGAACAACGCTGGGTCGACGAAACCGCATGAAAAACCCCAACGCCCCACGCCAGGCCATCGCCCTCAAATACGACGGCACCCACGCCCCCACCCTCACCGCCAAGGGCGACGAAGAGCTGGCGGAAGAAATCCTGCGCATCGCCCGCGACTGCGAAGTGCCGATCTACGAAAATGCCGAACTGGTGAGGTTGTTGGCGAGGATGGAGCTGGGGGACAGCATTCCGCAGGAGCTCTATCTGACGATTGCGGAGATCATTGCGTTTGCGTGGAGTTTGAAGGGGAAGTTTCCGGCGGGGATGGGGCCGGATGCGTTGATGGTGGAGAAGGACGTCACCGAACGCGGGGATGACTACTGAAATTTCAAGGGCGCCATCGCGAGCAAGCTCGCTCCCACAGGTGTCTGCAGTGATTTTGTGCCCGGCATAGAACCACTGTAGGAGCGAGCCTGCTCGCGATGGAGGTATGAGCACCGCGTTTCTTCAGGAAACCCGCGTCATCGTTAACGTCCATCGCGAGCAGGCTCGCTCCTACAGGTTTCTAGCTGCTCTTGTGAAGCTTGCTCATCAACTCCGCCTCAGCCTGGGTCAAGTCGCAGGACTGGGTCAGCCCATCCCGACCATCACGTGCAGTTATTGCAGGAACAGCATTAATTAGAGGTTCCCGGCGGTTTTTGGCAGCGGCAAACCCGTGGCGGGATCAAGTCCCTTTTCGGCGCTGAGTTTCTCGATCAGCTCTGCTGATGGAACGATGGGAACAGCCGAGTCACGCTCTCGTTTCCATTGGAAGGTACCGTCCCACTCGGGGAGGGTCGCAGGTGGGAGTGGGACGATGTCATCCAGATCGGGCATTTTTGCCCCGAGATGTTCGTGTCGCGTCAGGAAGTCGCTGATTTTATTGTATCGATCAACGCGCTCGCCATCTTGCTTAACAGCCAGGTAGTACAGTTCATCGGACGCTGGCGGCCCTTCGAAGGCACTCGCCAGTTGACTAGCACTGCTGTCATCGCCATTGCGAATTGCTATTTGAAAGCCTTGTAGAGCTTCTTGGTATAGCTCTGAACCTTGCGAATAAATTGCGTAATTTCTTCCCGCCGAGTGATTACCTTGTTCCATCGCACACTTGTACATCGCCAGCATGGTTTCGGCCGTATTGGGTACATAGGATAGAAGCCTGCCTATGTAGTATTGGGCGTCCGGATTCCCCAAATCGGCCGCTCGCCGAAAATAGGCTCTGGAGGCCGCGACATCCTGTTTGACTCCATAACCCAACTCCAGGTAATGCGCCATATCGTAATAAGCCCCCGGGATACCTTGAGCAATATAAAATTCGGCCAGATCGATGACCTCTTTACTCGCGTCAGGAGAGCGGGCTTGTCCGGTTGACAGCAGGAATTGCAGATTGGTCGCGGCCTTATAATGATCGTGTGCAGCCGCGATACGATAGTAGCGGGCTATTTCGTCGTAATCCTTCTGCCCTTTACTCTTTTCCAGGTAAAGACCATACCGGTATAGGACGTCCGCATCCTGATTCAATACAGGCAACGAATCGCGCTCATATGCGCACTTAAACTCGAGTCTACTGTAGGCAAAGTCCACCGATGCGGCATCAGGCATCTGCTCTTCTTCTTTTGAGCAGGCCGTGATCATCAAGAGACCGAACAATGCCAGCAGCGGCCTACTCGCCCCCATCCGTTTGCTTATTAAATATCCCGGCATAATTTCACTCGATAATTAATGAATCCCCCCATCTATTCACGTCCTCCGAACTGCCCAACTCGCTCCCCCGACGATAACGGTCAGGTATTCCCGGTGGGTTTTGGCAGCGGCAAGCCCGTGGCGGGATCAAGTCCCTTTTCAACGCTTAGTTTTTCGATCAGCTCTACTGATGGAACGATGGGAACAGCCGAATCACGCTCTCGTTTCCATTGGAAGGTACCGTCCCACTCAGGGAGGGTCGCAGGTGGGAGCGGGACGATGTCATCCAGGTCGGGCATTTTTGCCCCGAGGTGTTCGTGTCGCGTCAGGAAGTCGCTGATTTTATTGTATCGATCGACGCGCTCGTCATCTTGCTGTAAAGCCAGATAGTTTAGTTCATTGGAAGCAGGTGGTCCTTTGAATGCATTAGCGAGACTATACGCACTCAGATCGTCGCCATTTCGGGTAGCTGTCTGGTAGCCGCGTAGCGCCTCTTGATAATTCCCGGTGACTTTCGAGTAGCTTGAATAATATCTTCCCGCCAATCTATTACCTTGTTCCATCGCACACTTGTACATCGCCTGTATAATATCGGCCGTATTTGGTACATATGACAGTAGTCTGCCTATGTAATACTGAGCGTCCGGATTCCCCAAGTCAGCCGACCGACGAAAGTAAGCCCTAGAGGCCGCGACATCCTGTTTGACGCCATAGCCCAACTCTAGGTAATGCGCCATATCGTAATAAGCCCCAGGAATGCCTTGAGCAACGTAGTATTCGGCTAGATCGATGACCTCTTTACTGGCGTCAGGAGAGCGGGATTGTCCGGTTGACAGCATAAATTGCAAATTGGTCGCGGCCTTGTAGTGGTCGTGGGCTGCCGCGATACGATAGTAGCGGGCTATCTCGTCGTAATCCTTTTGTCCTTTTCGCTTTTCCAGGTAAAGGCCATACCTATAGAGAATGTCCGCATCCTGATTCAACGCCGGTAACGAATCACGCTCATATACGCACTTAAATTTCAATCTGCTGTAGGCAAAGTCTGTTTGCGAAGATTCGGGCATCCTTTCTTCCTTTTTTGAACAAGCCAACACAAAAAAACACAACAATGAAACGAGAACTATTTTTTTCATTACTTAGTCCAAATTCTTCCTGACAGGACTCTCTTGTAGAAACTCAACCAATGATGCAACCGGCGACGTTGAAGTCATCACAGTTTCTCTTTGCAGACCTTGCAATCTTCGGGCGTTATTTTCTACAAGAATCTCATTCCATTTTTTAAATATCTCAGCCATGTCAGCGCCAATGGTTTTGTCCCCCGTATGCACCCCAAACAAATGCTCCCTCAACGGCCTCGTCACCGCAGGATCCTCAATACAAATATTCAACTCACTGTCCACCTGCATACTGCGCGTATTGATGTTCGCGGAACCCAGCGTGGTGAACACGTCATCGACGATCATCAACTTGCTGTGCACATACACATCCATCCAGTTTTCAGGCGGGGAATCAGGTGCCACCAGGGTACAAATGTGCACTTTCAGGCCGGGAATTTCCGTGGGTGATATGACGGCCTGGTCTTGCTGGGGAAACTCTTTTTCAAGCTGCGCAACCCTGGCGCGTGCGCGTTCCCGCTTGTCTTTCAAGGTTTCGTAGTACCGAGCCGCCGCCGGGTCATGCTCGGTATCGCGTTGATCCTTGAAAATGCGCGCATTGATGGAAGCCAGGCGCTCGGCCAGCTTGGCTTGGTCAAGTTCGGCCTGTAGACCGTCACGCCGTTCGGCCCTGGCGACACCCGGCATCAACTCCGGGCGGCCCAACTGCTTCAACATGCGGAAAGTATTGACCGAGCCATCGCCCATGGCTTCGCTGGAGGAGTTGGTCACGACGAACAGGTACAGCGGCCCGTCTTTTTCAAGATCGCGCCCGCCTTTGAGAAGGTTTTGCACGACGCTCTTGATCTTGTCCGCCAGCGGTGGCCAGCGAAAGTACTGGTTCTCGATGTAGATGAATCGGGTCGTGTTGTTGACGGCCTTCAGGTAGACCTTCTCGATGTCACGGATGTTTTCCTGGCTTTGGGTCCTGAGTATCTGCGCCATGACGGGAGGGCCGTAGCCTGGGCGCAGGCGCAGTTGTCCGGCGAGGTGTTGACGAGGGCCGAGCAGGTCGACGCGGGTTTCTTTTTTCCAGGCGGCGCAGAAGTTGTCGTTCAAGAACTCAAGCACCGGACCGCTCACTCGGCTGGAAATATCCTGCCGGGGCGTTTCGCCGTTGCGTCCGAACTGCGCATGGTGTCGCACATGGCTGTGATCATCATTGTCCCAATAGGCATCCAGCGTGTTGTGCCCCATCACGAACCCGACGGCGACCTCCGGTTGCTCGTAGTCCACCAGCACCATTTTCTGGTGGTGGCTCGGCTCGGCAACCATGGCCACCGAACTCATGACTTTGTTGGTCGTGTCGCGATCCTTGTCCAGTGCCTTCAAGGTCAGGCGCCAGGCAATTTCTGCACGATCCAGCAGGCCGAAGTCGCGAGTGACGAATTCGATGTTCTTGATGCTCAGAGAGGGGTCATTGCCCCATCGCATCAGGCGAAAGAAA
Source organism: Pseudomonas sp. P5_109 (assembly GCF_034009455.1). Lineage (NCBI taxonomy): Bacteria > Pseudomonadati > Pseudomonadota > Gammaproteobacteria > Pseudomonadales > Pseudomonadaceae > Pseudomonas > Pseudomonas sp. P5_109. The sequence continues at coordinate 1,803,582 of NZ_CP125380.1, read as the reverse complement.
CGCTGGCCCAGCTCGATGGGGCCGGTTTCGGCGCCCGTGTAGGCCAGCCGGATCTGGCGATACCACATCTTGTCATATTCGATTTGTACGTCGTTGCGGTTCTGCTTGTACTTGCCGAACCAGTTGGTGACGTTGTCACCGGGCGTCGGGTTTTCCGAGGTCTGGGCGAGGCGCAACGTGTCGTACCAACACAGGATTCGGACTTGAACGCCTTCAAGGGCTTTCTTGATCAACAGATCGCCGATGCACAGCGAACCGGTATCGCCGCGCTTGAAGTACATCGACGGCTGAAACCCCCAACAGATGATTTCCACGCTGGTTTTGGCGGCCGAGATGGCGTCATACACCGAGCTGAAGGCGCGCTCGCCATTCACCAGCGGCTCGAAGGTGGCGGGCGCCGGGACGTATTCGGTGCACTGTACGAACCACGGCAGGTTGAGCTGGCAGGAGGTGGTCTTGCTCGTGGCGATCGGGACTGTGATCGTGGGTGTGGTCATCTTCAAGCCTCCGGTTCTGCAGTGTTCAATTGGGCATAGGTCTGGCGGAACCCGCTGGAGCTGTCTGGCGGCGTATCGCCCGGTCGAGGTTGTTGCTCATGACGGTGGAAACCCTGGTTGGCCCGTTGGGCATTGCCCGGCTCTCCCAGGTAAGCGCCGCCCACCGGCACCTCGTAGCTGACGCCGTTGGCCAGTTCGATGTGATAACGGCGGGTGGTGACGTGGTGGTCGACGGCAATCCGGCCACTGGTATCCATGACACCTTTTGCGGCCTGAACCCCATCGGCAAAGAGTGTGTAAGGCATGCCCGCCCACGGCTGAAAACCTGCGGCGCTGCTTTGCCCGACCGCCAATGCCAGCGTCTGACTGACCGAGCCCGTTGGCCACGCCGGGTTGTCGCGGTTGAGTTGTGCCGGGCCCCTGAAGGACTTTTTCACGCCCCTTACATCAACGGTGCCAGGCGCATGGATGTCGATGTTGCCGTCCTTGATGCGAATGTAAGCGCCGCCGCTGGTCAGCAGAATTTCATCCTGAGCGGCAATTTCGACGGAACGCCCGGTCGAAGTGATACGCACGCTGTCCTGGGCGGTGAGCTCGATGGCATCGCTCTGTGCCTGTATTTCAATCTTGCCTTTGGCCGCGAACAGCTTGGCGCCCGCTGCCTTGGCGAACAGGCTGATGCTTTGAGCAACACTGGCCAGCAATGACTGGCCGCTGGCAAGGTTGATGTCTTCTCCGCTCGACAAGGTCAACTGCTTGCCGCTATGAATGTGGGTATTTTGCGGCGTCGCGGTGACGATGTCGGCAGGCGCTGAGGCGATCAATAGCGGCTTGTGAAAGCCCGCCGTGCGGCCACGGCCACCACTGCTGATCGCCGCATCGGTGTCACCGCCATTGCGTGGTTGTCGTTGATTGCCGGTGAGGTGTTTGCCTTCACTGCCATAGTCCAGCCGAGTATCGACATCAAGTTGACCGAGGCTGTCGACACTTCCCTGCATCGGCAGGGCATTGTGCTGGCGAGCGGCCTCGGACAATGCCTTGACCCGCTCCTGGGCGTTTATCAGTTGCGTGCGGGCTTCCTCGACATCGACCTGGCCGCCTTGCGCTTTGGTGCGTGGCCAGGTGCTGAGATACAAACCCTGCTGCGCGCGCAAGGCACCGTAGGCATCGGTGCGCAACTCAAAACCTGTACCCCGCAGGGCGCCACGCTGATTGCCCTGCTGGTCGATTAGATAACCGAGGTTCAACTGGCTGTGGCCATGGCTGCTGTGGATCTGGGTCCGTATCTGGCCGGTGGAGTCGTCCATCACCCACTGGTTGTAACCAAGTCCTTTGATCTCCTGGCTCTTGTAACCGCTCATCAACCCGCTTGAGTGCCAGGCGGGCTTGTGTCCGCCATAGACCTGCCCCATCACCAGGGGGCGGTCGATGTCGTTGTCGAGGAACGTCACCACGACCTCTTCCCCCGAGCGAGGCACGTTCACGCTGCCCCAGCCCTCGCCACTGCTGGCCTGCATCATGCGCAGCCAGCATGAGCCCAGTTCGCCATCCTTGAGCAGACGGTCCCAATGAAAACGTACGCAGATACGGTTGAGCTGGTCGGTAAAGACCTCGCGACCGCTCGGGGCCACGACGACGGCGGTCTGCGGGCCGGGGTTGGCCGGTTTGGCATGAACGAAAGGGCTGCGATAAGCAATGTCCAGTCGCTGGGTCTCGAAGCGGTTCAGGTAAAAGCCTTCGCTATCCACTTCGTGCATCGACTGACGCTGCTCGGATTCGAAAAGCGCTTTCAGGCTACCGGGCGGGCTTGCTCGCTGCGTGCCGACCGGCAGGTTGCTCTGGGCAAAAAACTCGACCGCGATGATCAGGAACTGGCGTTCCTTGGGCGTCCTGGATTCATACAACGGATGTTGGGTCAGCTCGAAACCATGACCCGGTTGCATCTGGCGCACGCCACCTTGCCCATGGATGCGTCTGGCAGCCGATTCGTCCTGCTCAATCTGCACGCGGCTCAGCCAGTCGCCACGGTCCGGGTTTTGCCAGGCATATTGCCCACGGTATTGATAACGCTCGAGGTCTGGTGGCGCCGAAGATGCTGGCAGCGCCGGGGTTCGGGTGATTTGTGATCGGGCATGACAGAGGTAGTCGCTGCTGCTTGATTGCACCAGGCCATTGAGCAATCGGGCTCCGGGGCTCCATTGAGTAATGCTGTCTTGCCGGTCAGCGGCCTGTTGCGTATGAAAACGCAAGGCAGATGGGTTCAAGGTCGGTAAAAGCATGGCGCTGTCAGTGAAGACGATGCAGTGGCTATCAAGCGCGTGTTCCACGTACCAGAACAAACCTTCCTGTTCGCACCAGCGCTGCACGAAATGGGCATCGGTCTCGTTGAACTGGGTGACGTAGGACAGCAGCGGATATTCCCGTGACAGTTCGAAGCGGTACGCGCCACGCGCCTGGCTGTAGTGCTGGAACACCTGGGCGAGGATGTCGGGAAGGCTCACCTCCTGCCAGATCCTGCAATCCACACGGTATTCCAGCAGGCTGAACCAGGGAGCGAAGACCAGTTGCCAATCGTCCAGACCGCCGTCACTTCCCAGGTAGCGCACGCTTTCCACCCAGCCATGCCTTGGGCTCAAACTGCCGTCGTCCAGCTTGATGCTCAGTTGGACCGCCTGACCAATCAGTTGTTCGGGGTCGAACACCGTCGCCTGGTTGATCACGTCAACCGTGTAGCGAGGCACCCGGCCCAGCCGCTCCCGGGCATGGGCTCGCAGCGCGAACAGCTCCTGCCCTTGGGGCGTCGTCAGTTGCAACAGGCGTCCGGCCTGGCTCAATGGCTGGACAAACGAAGCCAATGCCGTGTCTGTGATTGAATTCACCGTTCAAACTCCCTGTTTCACAAATGCATGAGGCTTCAGCCGATCAGCCAGCCCCGGGTCTGGTCGGACAACCTGCGATCCAGTATCCATACTGCGCAGCCAGGTTTAGCGGTTGCAGTCAGCCAGGCGAGGCCGATTTGCACCCATTGCTCGGTCACAGGCCCGAACCGGGCGCTGAGTGTGTTGAGGCGAACCTGATGATCGAGGTCCAGCCCAGGCAAGAATTTCCGGGCATATTCGCCGAGCTGAGTGAGACGGTTGTCACCGAGTGCGCCCTCTCCGATCAGCACGCTGACTCGCGCCGGATCGATGGCCGTGAGCTTGCACAGTTTTGCCATCAACAGCTCGAGGGTTTGCGTGTCGGTACGCGCCTGGGAAGTGCGCGCCGGGTGATCCAGCTGGATCGGCGCAAACAGTTTCAGAGCGTTGGCGGTCTGCGGGTCCGTCAGCTTTGGCTGACGACGCAGCAACACCGCGCTGACCGCTTCGCCAGCCATCTCATCAGGTGCGCAACACGACGCCTGCTCCTTGCAGACCCATGTGTCCAGACTCAGGCACAACAGGTACTGCGGCCCGGCACTGCGACCAAGGACCTCGAGCAACCACTGCCCCGGGGCTTGGGTCTGCAGGTCAAAACCATGTAGCGGCATCAGCTCCCGAGGCCACAGGCCCTCGGCTCGATCAATCCAGTCCATCGCGCCGACAGCATCTGGAACAAACAACACAACCTGGGTGTTCGACCAGTCGATTGAGTCCCGCATTGTCGACGCCCATTTTTTCAGGGCGCCCTGCAGGATTTCACTGGAACGCCCAAGCGCCTCGACTGCTGGCCATCCCGCGGCGGGAGTGGCGAGACGGCGAATGGGCCGCCGCAGTCCGCGCGCATCAAGCAGGCGTGGGTCATGAGAGAAGTTGCTACGCATCCTTGCCAGTTCGCTCACTGGCAACGGTGCGTCATAGGGGCCGCAAGGTAGCCAGACCCAGGCCCGTGCAATGCTGACGCAGCTGGAGGCGAAATCCCCCGTGGAAAATAACGCGTCCGCCAGACGTTGCGCCTCCTGCGCCGCCAACCGTCGTTCGGAGATCCGATCGTAGATACTTGTTCGATATTCCATCTCTGTTCCTTAGAGAAGGCCAGTGTCCTTTTGCGTAGCGATCAGCCTTGCACCGCAGGAAGTCAGGTCACCGTCACGAGCAACCGCCCTGTCATCGACCAGCAGTGTTTCATCACCACTTTCGATCATGCATTCCCCGTGCGGACACAAGACTCGATCTCCGACTCTCGCAACCGCGAGACCGTTGATATCCGTCCAGGGCGATCCTTCACACACCCGCCCTCCATCAGAGGTCGGGTCGTCGATTACGATGATGGGGCGCATGGTGAATTTCCGTGTTTGAACATGTGCAGGACATCAGCCCAAAACCAAGAGCAAATACAGGCACCGCACGGTACGGACGGAAGCCGACCGTCTCAAGTCAGCCCTTTCCTCAAATCAAGTAGTCCAATTCCTAGGACCACGTAGGTCGTATCCCAGGGGCGACCCTGCCCGAGATCTCGAAGCGCCTGTTCGCGAAAATGGATGTACTGGGATTGCGGACGTGGATGGGGGCTTTATCTCTCGATCGCCGAGATCATTACGTGTGTGTGTCGAAGGTGAAGGGGAAGTTTCCGGCTGGGCAGGATCCGGATGCGTTGATGGTGGAGAAGGATGTTACCGAGCGCGGGGATGATTACTGAGCTTTTGAGGACGCCTTCGCGAGCAAGCCCGCTCCCACATTTGGGCCTTCGCGAACACAAATTTTGTGTGCGACATTGATCCAGTGTGGGAGCGGGCTTGCTCGCGAAGGCAATCTCAAAAAACCGCAAAAACTCAGTTCTTGCGCAACTTGCTCATCAACTCCGGCGCGTGACGTGTTCAAACTTGAAAAAATGCAATAGCTTGAAACTGCGACCGACAATCAGGCCATTGATGAGCCCCGCCCCGAGCGCCGCTCCGGCAACCGTCGACATTTCATTGGCCAGTTCCGGATACATGGCCGCCTGGTAACCTTCGTAATAACGCCAGGCAAAAAAGCCCCAATACACAATCAGTATCTTGATCGTACCGGGTAGAACCAGATATTTCCCTTCGCACTGCAGATTGTTGTACGAGAAAAAACGCTGTGCCAGCAACCACCCCGCGAGTAATCCCGACGCATAGGTTGAAAGCTGGATTGCAATGTCCTGGGAGGGATTGAGCGATGCGAGGGACAGAGCCACGAATATCACCGGGGATATCTGCAATGACCTTTTCGATACGTGGTTCCTGAAACAGGCGATGACACCGTAGTAACTCAGAATAAAAAACACCGCATAAACCCACAGCGGTGTACCACGCAAAATGTCGATCATAAGCCTTCCTGGCACTGTATAGGTTTGAGTGGTTCAAACTACTGATCGCTGGCTGCGAGCTCAAGACGGTGGAGTCTGAGAGTGTTATAGGCTGGAGACTACGAAGGCGTAGTCCCGGTCTGAGGATAGAGAGGAATGCGTCGGATCGCGAGGAAGATTGCTGCGCATTCGAGGACGCCTTCGCGAGCAAGCCCGCTCCCACACTGGATCAATGTCGTACACAAAATTTGTGTTCACAGAGGACCCAATGTGGGAGCGGGCTTGCTCCGGGCGGCGTTCCGACGAAGGCGATTTCAGCCGGATAGCAACACTCAGTTCTTGTGCAACTTGCTCATCAACTCCGCCTCAGCCTGGGTCAAGCCACAGGACTGGGTCAGTTCGTTGACGCTGGCGCCCATCCCGACCAGTCGCGCCGCCTGGGCGAACGACAGGCTCGAGGGGTCGCGTTGTTCCAGCTGAGCGAGTTTGTCCGGCAATGGCGCAACGATCGCCCGCAATTCATGCAGGTCTTCGCCCATGCGCACGTTGCCGTTCTGGTAGTCGTCGACGCGTTTGCCCAGGTCCTTGATGCGCTGGTCACGCAGCGCATCACCCTTGGCCTGTTGCACGGCGATCTGCTTCTGGGCGCGAATGTACGCCAGGAACATTGCCAGCGTACCTGCCCAAAACAGGAACAGGACAATGACCGCAACCTCGAGAATCAATCAGATACTCTCCAGTTCCGACCATTCTTCTTCGCTCATCATCTTGTCCAGCTCGACCAGGATGAGCAATTCGTTGTTCTTGTTGCACACGCCTTGAATGAACTTGGCGGACTCTTCATTACCCACGTTCGGCGCGGTTTCGATTTCCGACTGACGCAGGTAAACCACTTCGGCCACGCTGTCGACCATGATCCCGACCACTTGCTTGTCGGCTTCGATGATGACGATACGGGTGTTGTCGCTGATCTCGGCATTCATCAGGCCGAAGCGCTGGCGGGTGTCGATCACGGTGACGACGTTGCCGCGCAGGTTGATGATGCCCAGCACGTAACTCGGCGCACCCGGGACCGGGGCGATTTCGGTGTAGCGCAGGACTTCCTGGACGCGCATCACGTTGATGCCGTAGGTCTCGTTGTCCAGCTTGAAGGTGACCCATTGCAGGATCGGATCTTCGGAACCCTTTGCCGTCGTCGCCTTATCATTCATACCCTGACCCCTCAAGAAACCGCCCTAGCGGTGTGTGTTCCGTGCAACGCCATCGAGTGCCGTCGCCTGTTGTTTATTTAACGTTTGTCGGTTTGTGGTTCAGCTTGCTGCCGGACATGTGCTTTGCCCCGCCACTGGCGATCAACTCCGCCAACGAGGCGACGTCGAGCAAGGCGCACATGTGCTCAATCACCGTGCCGGCGAGCCATGGCCGCTGACCTCGATGACTTCTCCATTTGATTTCATTCGGGTCCAGGCGCAACGAGCGGCTGACCTGATGCACCGCCAGCCCCCACTCGTAGCCTTGCACCGAAATCACGTATTGCAGGCCCTGCTTGAAATCGTCGCGGTAGCGATCGGGCATGACCCAACGCGCGGTATCGAGCACCTTGAGGTTGCCGGCCTGGCTCGGCAGGATGCCCAGGAACCATTCGGGTTGGCCGAACAGCGGCGTCAGCTCGTGACCGGCCAGGGAATAGATCGACCCCAGGCACACCAGTGGCACTGCCAGGGTCAAACCGGCGACATCGAACAGCAGGCACTCGAACGGTTCGGCAGCCCAGGATGGACGACCGTCGGACTCCACCGGTGGCGGCGTGTTGCTCGGTGGCAGGTGCACTTCGACGACGGGCGGAACCAGCGTCTGCTGTACCTCGACGACGGCGGGCTGTACCTCGACCGGGGGCGGCACCAGGGCCTGCAGCAACGGCGCGATGGTCGAGACCGGCGCCATGACGGGTGCCGGCGCTTCGATAACCGCCTTGACCACTGGCGTAACCGATGCCCGTGCCGGGGCGGCCGTTACAGTCGCGGCGGCATCCCGGGCCTGTTCTTCGAGCACCGCTGCCTGGAACTCGTCCAGCACGGTTTCGGCGGTGATCTCCTCGGCCACTGCCTCCAGGGGCAGCGTCAACTCTTCAGTCACTTCCTGCAGCAGGCTGTCCAGGTAGGACTGCAACGCCAGTTGCGGGCGCGAGGAGGTCTTCAATGGGCGGTTCATGCGCACGCACCTGTAGGAGCGAGCCTGCTCGCGATGAGCCTGAGCGCGCCATGGGGTGTCAGGTTTCCCGCGTCATCGTTGACGACCATCGCGAGCAGGCTCGCTCCTACAAGGATCGGGGTCATGTCAGGTTTCCCGCGTCATCGTTGACGACCATCGCGAGCAAGCTCGCTCCTACAGGGATCGGGGTCATGTCAGGTTTCCCGCGTCTTCGTTGACGACCATCGCGAGCAAGCTCGCTCCTACAGGGATCGGGGTCATGTCAGGCCACCTGCGGAACGAGTTGTGCCGCCAGCAGATGCTTGAGCAATGCACGGTAGGCGAGAACGCCACGGCTCTTGCCGTCGAACTGCGAAGGTGTCAACCCGGCACGGCTGGCATCGCGCAGGCGCGTGTCCACCGGGATATAGCCTTGCCAGATTTCGTCGGGGAATTTGTCGCGCAGCACGCGCAATGTGCTGAGGGACGCCTGGGTGCGCCGGTCAAACAAGGTCGGCACGATGGTGAATGGCAATGCCTGTTTGCGTGAGCGGTTGATCATCGCCAGGGTGTTGACCATGCGCTCGAGGCCCTTGACCGCCAGGTGTTCGGTCTGCACCGGAATCACCAGTTGCTGGCTCGCCGCCAAGGCATTGACCATCAGCACGCCGAGCAATGGCGGGCTGTCGATCACCGCGTAATCGAAGTCCTGCCACAGTTGCGCCAGGCTCTTGGCAATCACCAGGCCCAAACCGCTCTGCCCCGGCGACTGGCGCTCAAGGGTGGCCAGCGCGGTGCTGGAGGGCAACAGGGAGATGCGTTCGTCGCTGGTCGACAGCAGCAGTTGACCCGGCAGGCCTTGGGGCACGTTGCCCTTGTGCAGGAACAGATCGTAGTTGCTGTGTTCCAGGGTGTCGGGGTCGTAACCGAAGTAGCTGGTCATGGAGCCATGAGGGTCGAGATCGACCACGACCACGCGCTTGCCCGCCTCGGCCAGCAACCCGGCTAAAGCGATGGAGGAAGTGGTTTTACCGACACCACCCTTTTGATTGGCGACTGCCCAGACTCTCATTCGGATTGTTCCTCCCGGCCGAACGGATCGTCCGAGAAATAGCTCAACGTGTTAATACGGGTGACGGAGAATTGACGGCGTTCTCTCGTACCGGCGACTTGACCGGGGTCGGTGCAGTTTGTGTGCCAGCACGCTTCAAGGCGGCATCCGGTTGCGCATTAGCGGTTCCGGTGCCGGTCAGACTGCGGCGCACATCGAGGTTGCGCGACACCACCAGCACCACGCGACGGTTGCGCGCGCGGCCTTCGGCGGTGGCGTTGTTGGCCACTGGCTGAAACTCGCCATAACCGACCGAAGCCAGGCGACCGGGGTTCACCCCCTGCATCGCCAACATGCGCACGATGCTGGCCGAGCGGGCCGAGGACAGCTCCCAGTTGGTCGGGTACTGCGCGGTGCGGATCGGTTGATCGTCAGTGAAACCTTCGACATGAATCGGGTTGTCGAACGGCTTGAGGATCGCCGCGACCTTGTCGATGATGTTGAACGCGATGTCGCTGGGCATGGCATCGCCACTGCCGAACAACAGACTTGAATTGAGCTCGATCTCGACCCACAACTCGTTGCCACGCACGGTCATCTGGTTGGAGCTGATCAGGTCACCGAACGCCGCGCTGATGTCGTCGGCGATGCTTTTGAGCGGGTCGCTGGCGCCGGAGACACCGGCATCGACCTGGTCACTGTCCTTGACCAGCGGCTTGGCCGGGGTCACGGTCTTCGGCCGCTCGTCACCGATGGGGATCGGCTTGAGCGAGCGATCGGAGTCGGTAAAGACCCCGACCAGCGCTTCGGAAATGACCTTGTACTTGCCTTCATTGATCGACGAGATCGAGTACATCACCACGAAAAAAGCAAACAGCAAGGTGATGAAGTCGGCATAGGAAACCAGCCAACGTTCATGGTTTACATGTTCATCATGTTGACGACGACGAGCCATAGTCCATTACCCCCATCAATCCATGAAGCCCTGGAGCTTCAACTCAATTGAGCGTGGGTTTTCACCTTCGGCGATCGACAGCAGTCCTTCCAGCAACATTTCGCGATAACGCGACTGGCGCAGCGCGATGGATTTGAGTTTGGCGGCAATCGGCAGCAGCACCAGGTTGGCACTGGCCACGCCGTAGATGGTGGCGACGAAGGCCACGGCGATGCCGTTACCCAGTTGCGACGGATCACCGAGGTTGCCCATCACGTGAATCAGGCCCATCACCGCACCGATGATGCCGATGGTCGGCGCGTAACCACCCATGCTTTCGAAGACCTTGGCCGCTTCGACATCGCGGCTTTCCTGGGTGTAGAAATCCACTTCCAGAATGCTGCGGATCGCTTCCGGCTCGGCTCCGTCGACCAGCAGTTGCAAGCCTTTGCGCGCGTAGTTGTCGGGCTCGGCGTCGGCGATTCCTTCAAGGCCCAACAGGCCTTCCTTGCGCGCGGTCAGGCTCCAGTTCACTACCCGGTCGATGCCACCGGCGAGGTCAACGCGCGGCGGGAACAGGATCCAGGCAAGGATCTGCATGGCGCGCTTGAAGGCGCTCATCGGCGATTGCAGCAGCGCGGCGCCAATGGTGCCGCCGAGCACGATCAGCGCTGCCGGGCCGTTGGCCAGGGCGCCGAGGTGACCGCCTTCAAGGTAGTTGCCGCCAATGATGGCGACGAAGGCCATGATGATGCCGATCAGGCTTAGAACATCCATCAGATACAAGCCTCGACCAGGTGCTTGCCAATGTCGTCGAGGCTGTACACCGCGTCGGCGAGTTCAGCTTTGACGATGGCCATCGGCATGCCGTAGATCACACAACTGGCTTCGTCCTGTGCCCAGATCGAACTGCCGCCCTGCTTGAGCAGGCGCGCGCCTTCACGACCGTCGGCGCCCATGCCGGTCAGGACGACCGCCAGAACTTTGTCGCCGTAGGTCTTGGCGGCCGAGCCGAACGTGATATCCACGCACGGCTTGTAGTTCAGACGCTCGTCACCCGGGAGGATTTTCACCGCGCCACGGCCGTCGATCATCATCTGCTTGCCACCCGGTGCCAGCAGCGCCAGGCCCGGACGCAGGATGTCGCCATCCTCGGCTTCCTTGACGCTGATGCGGCAGAGCTTGTCCAGGCGTTCGGCGAAGGCCTTGGTGAAGGCCGCCGGCATGTGTTGAACCAGCACGATCGGCGCCGGGAAATTGGCCGGCAACTGAGTCAGGACCCGCTGCAGGGCGACCGGTCCGCCGGTGGAGGTGCCGATGGCAACCAGCTTGTAGTTTTTGCGTTTTGGCGCAGGTGACGACGGGCTGGCCGCATGCGTACGCGCAGGGATCGGTGCCGGAGCCGGACGCACGGGCGCGCTGCTGCCAAAACTGCCCACGCTCGAAGGCGCGGGCATCGGGGCTGGCGCAGCGACAGGTGCTGGAGCGCTGTAGTGACTGACACGACGATTACTGCGCGAGATGCTCAGGATCTTCTCGCACAGCAGTTGCTTGACCTTCTCGGGGTTGCGCGAGATGTCTTCGAAGTTCTTCGGCAGGAAGTCCACCGCGCCGGCATCCAGCGCATCCAGGGTGACCCGGGCGCCTTCGTGGGTCAGCGAGGAGAACATCAGGACCGGGGTCGGGCAGCGTTGCATGATGTGCCGCACGGCGGTGATGCCGTCCATCATCGGCATCTCGTAGTCCATGGTGATCACGTCTGGCTTGAGCGCCAGTGCCTGATCGATCGCCTCTTTGCCGTTGGTCGCCGTGCCGACGACCTGGATGTTGGAATCCGCTGAAAGAATTTCCGAGACGCGGCGGCGGAAAAACCCCGAATCGTCCACCACCAGGACCTTGACTGCCATAAACACTCCATTAGATGGAGCGAGGCCAGGCGCCCCGCTCCACCAGAATCAAATACGCCGTGTGGCGTAACGCTTGAGCATGCTCGGAACATCGAGAATCAGCGCGATGCGGCCGTCACCGGTGATGGTGGCGCCGGACATGCCCGGAGTCCCCTGGAGCATTTTGCCCAATGGCTTGATGACCACTTCTTCCTGGCCCACCAGTTGATCGACGACAAAGCCGATCCGCTGCGTGCCCACCGAAAGGATCACCACGTGGCCCTCGCGCTGCTCTTCGTGAGCGGCGGAGCTGACCAGCCAGCGTTTGAGATAGAACAATGGCAGCGCCTTGTCCCGCACGATTACCACTTCCTGGCCGTCCACGACGTTGGTGGTCGACAGGTCGAGGTGGAAGATCTCGTTGACGTTCACCAGCGGGAACGCAAACGCCTGGTTGCCGAGCATGACCATCAGCGTCGGCATGATCGCCAGGGTCAGCGGCACTTTGATGACGATCTTCGAACCCTGGCCCTTGGCCGAGTAGATGTTGATCGAGCCATTGAGCTGGGAAATCTTGGTTTTCACCACGTCCATGCCCACGCCGCGACCCGATACGTCGGAAATCTCGGTCTTGGTCGAGAAACCCGGGGCGAAGATCAGGTTGTAGCATTCGGTATCGCTCAGGCGATCGGCGGCATCCTTGTCCATCACACCGCGTTTTACCGCGATGGAACGCAGGACATTCGGGTCCATGCCTTTGCCGTCGTCGGAGATCGACAGCAGGATGTGATCGCCTTCCTGCTCGGCCGCCAGGATCACCTTACCGCCACGGGCCTTGCCCGAGGCTTCGCGCTCTTCCGGCGACTCGATGCCGTGGTCGACCGCGTTGCGCACCAAGTGGACCAGCGGGTCGGCCAGGGCCTCGACGAGGTTCTTGTCGAGGTCGGTTTCTTCGCCGACCAGTTCCAGGTTGATCTCTTTCTTGAGCTGGCGCGCCAGGTCGCGAACCAGGCGCGGGAAGCGCCCGAAGACTTTCTTGATCGGTTGCATCCGGGTCTTCATGACCGCGGTCTGCAGGTCGGCCGTGACCACGTCGAGGTTCGACACGGCCTTGGACATGGCTTCGTCGCCGCTGTTGAGGCCCAGGCGGACCAGGCGGTTACGCACCAGCACCAATTCGCCGACCATGTTCATGATCTCATCGAGGCGCGCAGTGTCGACGCGTACGGTGGTCTCGGCTTCGCTCGCCGGTTTTTCCGCCGGTGGCGCGGCCGGAGCGCGGGACGATGCCGGTGCAGCAGCCGGGGCGGCAGCGGCTGCCGGGGCTTCGGCTTTTGGCTCCGGGGCCTTGGCGACCGGTTTCGGCGCCGCGGCCTTGGCTGCCGGTGCCGCAACAGCCGCATTCGAACCATTGGCCACAGTCGCGGTGCCGACTTCGCTGAACTTGCCCTTGCCGTGCAGTTCGTCAAGCAGCGCTTCGAACTCGTGATCGGAAATCAGATCGCTGCCGGCCGCCGCGGCGGTAGGTGCTGCAGGTGCAGGCACCGAAGCAATGGCCGATTCCAGCGCCTCGACGGCGAAGTTGCCCTTGCCGTGCAACTGGTCGAGCAGTGCTTCAAATTCGTCGTCAGTAATATCGGAACTGTCGCCCGCCGCTTTCGGTGCTTCTGGCGCAGCCGGAGCCGGCGCAACCGCATCGACGGCGAACTGGCCTTTGCCGTGCAACTGATCGAGCAACGACTCGAACTCGGCATCGGTGATTTCATCGCTGGCAGCGGTATCGCTGACCGGCGCAGACACAGCCGCCGGCGCCTCGGCCTGGGCCTTGACGGCATTCAGCGAGTCCAGCAACTGTTCAAATTCATTATCGGTAATGTCGCCCGAATCGGCTTCAGCCACCGGCGCTTCGACCACGGCGGCAACAGGCGCAGAGGCCACCTCGTCAGCCGACTGCGGCTCGGCCAGACGGGCCAATGCCGCCAGCAGTTCAGGCGTTGCAGCCGTGATCGGGCCACGCTCGCGGACTTCGCTGAACATGCCGTTCACCGCGTCCAGCGCTTCGAGAACCACGTCCATCAGTTCCGAATCGACGCGACGCTCACCCTTGCGCAGGATGTCGAACACGTTCTCGGCGATGTGGCAGCACTCCACCAGCTCGTTGAGCTGGAGGAAGCCGGCGCCCCCTTTTACAGTGTGAAAACCGCGAAAAATTGCATTGAGCAGATCCGCATCATCCGGACGGCTTTCCAGCTCGACCAGTTGCTCGGACAGTTGCTCTAGAATCTCGCCGGCCTCAACCAGGAAATCCTGAAGGATCTCTTCATCGGCGCCGAAGCTCATTAAGGGGGTGCTCCTACAGGTCTAAAAACCCAAAAAACCTAAAATGCTAAAACTCTAGAATCCCAGGCTGGATAACAAATCGTCCACATCGTCCTGACCGGACACAACGTCTTCTCTTTTATCGGCATGAATCTGCGGACCTTCACCCTGAGAGAGATGTTTTTGTGGATCTTTTTCAGCAAGCATCGCTTCACGGTCATGTTCGATGCCCGCAAAGCGGTCCACCTGGCTGGCCATGAGCACGAGCTTGAGCAGGTTGCTTTCAACTTCGGTGACCAACTGGGTCACGCGCTTGATCACTTGCCCCGTGAGGTCCTGGTAATCCTGGGCGAGCAGGATGTCGTTGAGGTTGCCCGACACCGCGCGATTGTCCGTGCCGCTGCGTGCCAGGAAGCCGTCGACCCGCCGGGCCAATTCACGGAACTCCTCGGCGCCGACTTCACGACGCATGAAGCGTCCCCAGTCCGTACTCAAGGCCTGGGCCTCATCCGCCAGGCTGTTGACCAGAGGCGTGGCACTTTCCACCAGATCCATGGTGCGATTGGCTGCGGCCTCGGTCAGCTTGACCACATACCCCAGGCGCTCGGCGGCATCGGTGATCTGCGACACTTCTTCGGCTTGCGGCATGTGCGGGTCAATCTGGAAATTGACGATCGCGCTGTGCAGCTCGCGGGTGAGCTTGCCCACCTCCTGATACAGGCCGCGGTCACGGGTCTGGTTGAGCTCATGGATCAATTGCACCGCGTCGCCGAACTTGCCTTTTTCAAGGCTCGCGACCAATTCGACGGCGTGTTTTTTCAGGGTCGACTCGAAATCGCCCAATGAAGATTCGTTATTGCCCATAGCTCCCCCGTGGCGCACTCATCAACCGATGCGTTCGAAAATCTTCTCGATTTTTTCTTTCAACGCCTGGGCCGTGAAGGGTTTGACCACATAGCCGTTAACGCCGGCCTGGGCCGCTTCGATGATCTGCTCACGCTTGGCTTCAGCGGTCACCATCAGCACCGGCAGGTGCTTGAGCTTCTCATCGGCACGCACGTGGCGCAGCAGATCGATACCGGTCATGCCAGGCATGTTCCAGTCCGTTACCAGAAAGTCGATGCTTCCGCTGTTGAGCACCGGAATGGCGGTAGTGCCATCGTCGGCCTCGACGGTGTTGGTGAACCCAAGGTCACGCAGCAGGTTCTTGATGATCCGCCGCATCGTTGAGAAGTCATCAACGATGAGGATTTTCATGTTCTTGTCCAATTCGACCTCCAAGCAGTCTTAAACGCGCCCAGCACCTGGACGCGCCATTTCAATCAATCCGGCAAAGCACTCAATGACTGTATGGAGCACAACAGATCGAGACCGGGGTAGTTCAACACCACACCAGCCTCGTTCGCAGTGTCCCCACACTGCCTTCAGCGCGCTCGCCACTCCCCCAAACGCCCCCGCAAACGGGCCGCGCACTGGCTGTGTAACTGGCTGACCCGCGATTCGCTGACCCCCAGGACCTCACCGATTTCCTTGAGGTTCAACTCTTCGTCGTAGTACAGCGCCAACACCAGTCGCTCACGCTCCGGCAAATTGGCAATCGCATCCGCCAGCGCAGCCTGGAAGCGTTCATCTTCCAGATCGCGTGACGGCTCGAGATGAGCACTCGCGCCATCCTCGTGCAGCCCTTCGTGTTCGCCGTCCTGCAACAGGTCGTCGAAACTGAATAAGCGGCTGCCCAGCGTGTCGTTCAAAATTCCGTAGTAATCGTCGAGACTCAATTGGAGTTCGGCCGCAACTTCGTGATCTTTAGCGTCACGGCCGGTTTTCGCTTCAATCGAGCGAATAGCGTCGCTGACCATGCGCGTATTGCGGTGAACCGAACGAGGCGCCCAGTCCCCCTTGCGCACTTCATCGAGCATGGCGCCGCGGATTCGAATGCCCGCGTACGTCTCGAAACTGGCGCCTTTGCTGGCGTCATATTTGGTAGACACTTCAAGCAGGCCGATCATCCCGGCCTGGATCAGGTCTTCGACCTGGACACTGGCCGGCAAGCGCGCCAGCAAGTGGTAAGCAATGCGTTTAACCAGCGGCGCGTAACGCTCGATCAGCTCGTACTGCGCATCACGAGCTGATTTTTTGTAGAGGTTGTAACCGCTGGCTGTCATAGCACAGGTCCTGCTGTCTGCTGCACGAGACGCTCGACGAAAAACTCCAGGTGCCCGCGCGGGTTGGCCGGCAGCGGCCAGGTATCGACCTTCTGCGCGATGGCCTTGAACGCCAGCGAGCACTTGGAGCGCGGGAACGCCTCGTAGACAGCGCGCTGCTTCTGCACGGCCTTGCGCACGCTTTCGTCGTAAGGCACCGCGCCGACGTATTGTAGGGCGACGTCGAGGAAGCGATCCGTGACCTTGGTCAACTTGGCGAACAGGTTGCGCCCTTCCTGCGGGCTCTGGGCCATGTTGGCCAGGACGCGGAAGCGGTTCATGCCGTAGTCGCGATTGAGCAACTTGATCAAGGCGTAGGCATCGGTAATCGAGGTCGGCTCGTCGCACACCACCAGCAGTACTTCCTGGGCTGCGCGAACGAAGCTGACGACCGACTCACCAATGCCCGCGGCGGTGTCGATCACCAGGACGTCGAGGTTGTCGCCGATATCACTGAAGGCCTGGATCAGGCCAGCGTGTTGCGCAGGGCTCAGATGAACCATGCTTTGTGTGCCGGATGCGGCCGGAACGATACGAATGCCGCCTGGTCCCTGCAGCAGTACATCGCGCAGTTCGCAGCGGCCCTCGATCACGTCGGCCAGGGTACGTTTGGGTGTCAGGCCCAGCAGAACGTCGACGTTCGCCAGTCCCAGGTCGGCGTCCAGCAGCATGACGCGCCGGCCAAGCTCGGCCAAAGCCAGGGACAAGTTCACTGACACGTTAGTTTTCCCGACGCCACCTTTGCCGCCGGTCACCGCGATCACCTGTACGGGATGCATGCTGCCCATGTTATTTCTTTACCTTGTCTTGCATAGACGGAGGCCACATTACTGGCTGCGCGTTCACAAACGGAACAATGCATGGCAGACCATCGATGTAGGTACAAAAACGATTCATTATTACCTCAGCCAACCTGCTTGGTCGGGCTGTGGTAGATGTCAGCGAACATGTCAGCCATGGCTTCCTCGCTGGGTTCTTCCTGCATTTGCACGCTGACGGCGCGACTGACCAACTGATGACGGCGCGGCAGATGAAGATCATCCGGAATCCGCGGACCATCGGTCAGGTACGCCACCGGCAGCTCATGACTGATGGCCAGGCTCAACACCTCGCCCAGGCTTGCCGTTTCATCCAGTTTAGTCAGGATGCAGCCAGCGAGCCCGCAACGCTTGTAACTATGATAAGCGGCGGTTAGAACCTGTTTCTGGCTGGTGGTTGCCAGGACCAGATAATTTTTCGCGCGGATGCCACGACCGGCCAGACTCTCAAGCTGCATGCGCAGGGCCGGATCGCTGGCCTGCAGGCCGGCGGTATCGATCAGCACCACGCGCTTGCGCAGCAATGGCTCCAGCGCCTGCACCAGGGACTGGCCCGGATCGACGTGGGTCACCGACACATTGAGAATGCGCCCCAGGGTCTTGAGCTGCTCCTGGGCACCGATGCGGAAGCTGTCCATGCTCACCAGCGCAATGTTCTGCGCGCCATACTTGAGCACGTAACGGGCCGCCAGCTTGGCCAGGGTGGTGGTCTTGCCCATGCCGGCAGGACCGACCATGGCGATCACACCGCCCTCTTCCAGTGGCTCGACTTCCGGGGTAACGATCATGCGCGCCAGGTGCGCCAGCAGCATGCGCCAGGCCTGACGGGGCTCCTGGATTTCAGTGGTCAGCGCCAGCAAATCGCGCGACAGCGGGCCAGACAGGCCAATACGTTGCAGGCGACGCCAGAGATTGGCCTGGTCCGGACGGCTGCCTTGCAGCTGATTCCAGGCCAGGGACCCGAGCTGGACTTCCATGAGTTCGCGCAGGCTGTTGAGCTCGAAACGCATCGAGTCGAACGCGCGCGGGTCCACGCCAGCGGATGCCGGTGCAGCGGCCGGTGCGGGACGACGAGGTTCGGCGTACGTTGGTTCGATCAATGGTTCGGCGGCGGTCAACGGCAGGCCGGCGAACAACTGACGGTTGGTGCTGTTGTCGCTCTCGCCCTCGCCACGCAGGCTCAATTCGGCCTGGGCGGTGACGATCCGCGACTGCGTCTTGCGCAGCTCGTCTTCGAGTTCCATGTTCGGAACACGCGGCGCCAGCGCCGACAATTTGTAGTCCAGCGCAGCCGTCAGCTCGACCCCGCCGGCGATCCGGCGGTTGCCGATAATGGCGGCATCAGCGCCCAGCTCATCGCGAACCAGCTTCATGGCCTGACGCATATCGGCGGCGAAAAAACGCTTAACTTGCATAAACCACTACCTCAGCCGTTGGGCCCTACTGTCGCAACGATGGTCACTTGCTTGTTGTCAGGGATTTCCTGATAAGCCAACACGTGCAATCCCGGGACTGCGAGCCGGCCAAATCGCGAGAGCATCGCGCGAACCGGACCGGCCACCAGCAGAATCACCGGTTGACCTTGCATCTCCTGGCGCTGCGCCGCGTCGATCAGCGAGCGCTGCAGCTTCTCAGCCATGCTTGGCTCCAGCAGAACACCCTCTTCCGAGCCTTGCCCTGCCTTCTGCAGACTATTGAGCAATATCTGTTCCAACCTTGGCTCCAGCGTGATAACTGGCAGCTCCGACTCAGTGCCTACAATGCTTTGCACGATTGCGCGGGATACGCCAACCCGCACGGCAGCCACCAACGCGGCGGTATCTTGACTCTTGGCGGCATTGTTGGCGATGGCCTCGGCAATGCTGCGGATGTCACGCACAGGCACTTGTTCGGCCAGCAGCGCTTGCAGGACCTTGAGCAGCTGCGACAGCGAAACCACGCCCGGCACCAGCTCCTCGGCCAGTTTCGGCGAGCTTTTGGCCAGCAATTGCATGAGTTGCTGCACTTCTTCGTGACCGATCAGTTCACTGGAATGCTTGTAGAGTATCTGGTTCAGGTGGGTTGCCACTACTGTACTGGCATCGACCACCGTATAACCGAGGGATTGCGCCTGGGCGCGCTGGCTGATTTCGATCCAGACCGCCTCCAGGCCGAAAGCCGGATCTTTGGCGGTAATGCCGTTGAGCGTGCCGTAGACCTGCCCCGGGTTGATCGCCAGCTCGCGATCCGGGTAAATCTCTGCCTCGGCCAGGATCACCCCCATGAGGGTCAGGCGATAGGCGCTTGGCGCCAGGTCGAGGTTGTCGCGGATATGCACCGTCGGCATCAGGAAGCCCAGATCCTGGGACAGCTTCTTGCGCACCCCCTTGATCCGCGCCAGCAACTGGCCGCCCTGGTTGCGGTCCACCAGCGGAATCAGGCGATATCCCACTTCCAGGCCGATCATGTCGATGGGTGTCACGTCATCCCAGCCAAGCTCCTTGGTTTCCGCGGCGCGGGCCGGCGACGGCAGCAACTCCTGCTGGCGCTTGACCTCTTGCAGGGCCTGCACCTTGGCGACGTTCTGCTTTTTCCAGAACAGGTAGGCGCCACCGGCCGCCAGGGCCGCCATGCTCAGGAACGAGAAGTGCGGCATGCCGGGCACCAGGCCCATGACCGCCATCAAACCGGCTGCTACCGCCAGCGCCTTGGGCGAAGCGAACATCTGCCGATTGATCTGCTTGCCCATGTCTTCCGAACCGGAAGCACGGGTCACCATGATCGCCGCCGCTGTCGATAACAACAGTGATGGCAATTGCGCCACCAAACCGTCACCGATGGTCAGCAGCGCATACACCTTGCCGGCGTCGCCGAAGGTCATGCCGTGCTGGAAGATACCGACCGCCATGCCGCCGATCAGGTTGATGAACAGGATCAGCAGGCCGGCGATGGCATCACCACGGACGAATTTGCTGGCACCGTCCATCGAACCGTAGAACTCGGCTTCCTGAGCGACTTCCATCCGGCGCAGCTTGGCCTGGTTCTGATCGATGAGGCCGGCGTTGAGGTCGGCGTCGATCGCCATTTGCTTGCCGGGCATCGCATCGAGGGTGAAACGCGCGCTCACCTCGGAAATCCGCCCCGCGCCCTTGGTGACCACGACGAAGTTGATGATCATCAAGATCGCGAAGACCACGATACCGACCACGTAGTTACCGCCGATCACCACCTCGCCGAAGGCCTGGATCACCTTGCCGGCGGCCGCGTGGCCGTCCTGGCCGTGGAGCATCACCACTCGCGTGGAGGCCACGTTCAACGCCAGGCGCAACAGCGTCGCCACCAGCAGAATGGTCGGGAACACCGCAAAATCCAGCGGCCGCAAGGCGTAGACGCACACCAGCAGCACGACGATGGACAGGGCAATGTTGAAGGTGAAGAACACGTCGAGCAGGAACGGCGGCACCGGCAGCATCATCATCGCCAGCATGACCAGCAGCAACAGCGGCACGCCCAGATTGCCTCGACTGAGGTCGGCAATGTTGCTGCGGGCACTGTTGATTAACTGAGAGCGATCCACCGGTATTCCCCGTTCCTTTAAAGCAAACTTTTGACGCCTGAAGCAGGCTCGGGGCGGCTACTGCAAGAAGCTTTCCAACTTTTGCGAAGGGGCGAAACAGAGGGCTTTCGCTGGCCGCGACCGCTTGAATTTGCGCCGGCCTAATAGTCGGTTAATGCACCCCCTCCAACATCGCGCGCCACGATGCAAATCGACAAGACCTTGAATAGGAGGAAGGCAACGATGCCGAAGGCAAAAACCACGGAATACACCAACACCGCCAAGTGGCTGCACTGGGGCATGGCACTTGTCTGGATGAGCAGTTGGACGCTGGGGATCCTGGCCACGCACTGGCGAGATGAACTGAACCCCCACCACGAACTCACTTTTTTGCACAAGGCATTGGCTAGCACGCTGCTTTTCATGATTGTCGCGCGAGTTGCCTGGCGCCTGAAGCATCGGCCTCCAGCGCTGCCAGAGCATATGAGCGGACTGATGAAGCAAGGCGCGATGATGGGGCACATCCTGCTTTACGCCATTGCGCTGATTGGCTTGCCTCTTTCAGGCTGGTACTGGAGCTCTGTTGCAGACAAACCGATTCTTGTGGCGGGACTGTTTCTTTTACCGCCTCTGGTTGCCCCTGATCCAGACCTCTACGACCTGGCCAAGTACATTCATACCTGGACATCGTGGTTCTGTGGCGCACTGGTCGGCGGACATCTGCTGGTGGCCATAAAACACCACTTTATCGACAAGGACGACGTCCTCGCCGGAATGCTACTCAAAATCAGGCGCTGAGCTGAAAAGGCCGGCGCAGGCCAGTGCGGCTTGCGCAGAACCCAGTGGGAGCGGGCTTGCCCGCGAAGGAGCCAGCAGCGACAGCGCGAAACTCAGGAATCGCGGCGCAAATCCGGCGGAATCGGCAGGTCATCCTTGAGCGGATCCGGTCGCTTGCCCTTGCCCGCGCGGTACTGACGAATCTGGTAGACGTAAGCCAGCACCTGCGCGACCGCCAGATACAGCCCGCCGGGAATTTCCTGCTCAAGCTCGGTGGAGTAGTAGATCGAGCGTGCCAGCGCCGGAGATTCCAGCAGCAAAATCTCGTTGGCCGCCGCGATCTCGCGGATTTTCAACGCCAGGAAGTCACTACCCTTGGCGATCAGCATCGGCGCCCCGCCTTTGTCCGGGTCGTACTTGAGGGCCACGGCGTAGTGCGTCGGGTTGGTGATGACCACGTCGGCATCGGGAATCGCCGCCATCATCCGCCGCTGCGACATCTCGCGCTGCAACTGACGAATCCGCTGCTTGACCTCCGGACGACCTTCCTGGTCCTTGTGCTCGTCGCGCACTTCCTGCTTGGTCATCTTGAGTTTCTTGATGCTTTCCCAGAGCTGTATCGGCACATCGACGGCGGCGATGATGATCAGCCCGCAAGCCATCCACAGGGTGCTCCAGCCGACCACTTGCAGGCTGTGGATGATCGCCCGGTCCAGCGGTTCGTGAGCGATGCGCAGCAGGTCATCGATGTCCGCCGACAACACCAGCAAGGCCACGAACAACACGATGAAAAACTTCGCCAGAGCCTTGAGCAGTTCGGCCACGGCCTTGGCCGAGAACATGCGCTTGAGGCCTGCACCGGGGTTCATACGGCTGAATTTTGGGGCCATGGAGCCGGCTGCGAACAACCAGCCGCCGAGGGATATCGGACCGATCAAGGCGGCGAGCAACAAGGTGATCATCACCGGCTGAATCGCCAGCAGGGCAATCTGCCCCGAGTGCAGCAGATAGGTGCCCATCGCGCGCTGATCCAGCACCACCTCCCGCGACAGGGAAAAATTCAGGCGCATCAACTCCATCATGTCCTGGGCCAGCGCTCCGCCGAACACCAGCAGGGCACCGGCACCGGCGAGCATGATCGCCAGGGTATTGAGCTCCTTGGAACGGGCGATCTCACCCTTCTCCCGGGCGTCCTTTTTCTTTTTCTCAGTGGCGTCTTCTGTCTTGTCCTGACCGCTTTCGCTCTCAGCCATGTCTCAGCGCGCCTTTGCCAGTTCGCGTAAAAACTGCAGGGCCTCGGTGGCCAGCGGTTGATACTGGTTGAGAATGTCCGCCAGCCCGACCCAGACGATAAACAGGCCGAGCACCAGGGTCAGTGGGAAACCGATGGAAAAGATGTTCAGTTGCGGCGCAGCCCGGGTCATCACGCCAAAGGCGATGTTGACCACCAGCAGCGCGGTGATGGCCGGCAGCACCAGCAACAGTGCCGCACCGAGCACCCAGCCGAGCTTGCCGGCCAGTTCCCAGTAATGATTGACCATCAACCCACTGCCGACCGGCAGCGTGGTGAAGCTTTCGCTGAGCACCTCGAACACCACCAGATGGCCATTCATCGCCAGGAACATCAGCGTCACCAGCATGGTGAAGAACTGCCCGATCACCGCCACCGACACGCCGTTGGTGGGGTCGACCATCGAGGCGAAACCCATGCCCATCTGGATCGCGACGATCTGCCCGGCAACCACGAACGCCTGGAAGAACAACTGCAGCGAGAACCCCAGGATCGCGCCGACCAGGATCTGCTCGGCAATCAGCAACAACCCGCTCAAGTCCAGCGCATTCACCGCCGGCATCGGTGGCAGGCTGGGCGCGATGACTACGGTGATGGCCAGGGCGAAATACAGGCGGACGCGCTTGGGCACCAGGGACGTGCCGAACACCGGCATGACCATCAGCAAGGCGCCGACGCGAAACAACGGCAACATGAACGCCGCCACCCAGGTACTGATCTGGGTATCCGTCAGTTGCAGCAGCGAGGACATGGTTTAACCGATGACCTGCGGAATGCTGCCGTACAACTGCAGGATGTACTCCATGAAAGTCTGCACCAGCCACGGTCCGGCGACGATCAGGGTCACCAGCATCACCAGCAGGCGCGGCAGGAAGCTCAAGGTCTGTTCGTTGATCTGGGTGGCGGCCTGGAACATCGCCACCAGCAGGCCCACCAGCAGACTCGGAATCACCAGCACCGCCACCATCATGGTGGTCAGCCACAGCGCTTCACGGAAGATGTCGACCGCAACTTCTGGTGTCATGGCGAGACACCGCCAAAACTGCTGGCCAGCGTGCCAATGATCAGCGCCCAGCCATCCACCAGCACGAACAACATGATCTTGAACGGCAGGGAAATGATCAGCGGCGAGAGCATCATCATACCCATGGCCATCAACACACTGGCCACGACCAGGTCGATGATCAGGAACGGAATGAAGATCATGAAGCCGATCTGGAACGCCGTTTTCAACTCGGAGGTCACGAAGGCCGGCACCAGGATGGTCAAAGGCGCCTGATCCGGCGTCGCGATGTCAGTGCGCTTGGACAGGCGCATGAACAGCTCCAGATCGCTGGTGCGGGTCTGGGCGAGCATGAAATCCTTGATCGGCACCTGCGCCTTGGCGACCGCATCCTGGGCCGTCAGCTTTTCCGCCAGGTACGGCTGCAAGGCGTCCTGGTTCACCCGGTCGAACACCGGTGCCATGATGAACAGGGTCAGGAACAGCGCCATGCCGGTAAGGATCTGGTTCGACGGTGTCTGCTGCAGGCCCAGGGCCTGGCGCAGGATCGAGAAGACAATGATGATCCGGGTAAAGCTGGTCATCAGCATGACAAACGCCGGGATGAAGCTCAGCGCGGTCATGATCAGCAGGATTTGCAGGCTGACCGAGTATTCCTGCGCACCCTGCGCATTGGTACCCAGGGTGATGGCCGGGATCGACAGCGGATCGGCGGCGAATGCCAACGGCGCGGCCAGGATCAGGGCCAGCGTCAAGACGATGCGTAGCGCACCCATTACTTCTTATCCTTCTGATCTTTACCCAGCATCTCCAGCAGTCGCTGCGCAAACTCCGGTGTCGGCTTGTCGGTAGCCGGCACTTGCACCGGCTCCTTGAGGACGTGCAGCGCCGTGATGCTGCCAGGGCTCAAGCCCAACAGAATCTGCTCGTTGCCGACCTGTACCAGCATCAGGCGATCACGCGGCCCCAGCGCACGGGAGCCGACAATCTCGATCACCTGCCCCTTGCCCGCAGGACCCGCCTGCTGGACCCGACGCAGCAACCAGGCGAGGAGGAAGATCAGCCCCAGCACCAGCAGCAAGCCGAACACCAGTTGTGTCAGCTGGCCAGCCACACCGCTGCTCACTGCTGGCGCAGCAGCCGTGGTCGCCGTTGCGACAGGCTCAGCCGCCAGCACGCTGAACGGCATCGCCAACACAAATCCGAGAACCTTTTTCACTCAGCGCAGCTTCTTGATGCGTTCGCTTGGGCTGATCACATCCGTCAGGCGGATGCCGAACTTCTCGTTGACCACCACCACTTCGCCGTGGGCGATGAGCGTGCCGTTGACCAGCACGTCCAGCGGCTCGCCGGCCAGGCGATCGAGCTCGATCACCGAACCCTGGTTCAGTTGCAACAGGTTGCGGATGTTGATATCGGTGCTGCCCACTTCCATGGAAATCGACACCGGGATATCGAGGATCACGTCCAGGTTCGGGCCTTCGAGGCTGACCGGGTCGTTGTTTTTCGGCACGCTGCCGAACTCTTCCATTGGCAGGCGGTTGGACGCGGAATTGCCGGAATCGGCCGCCAGCAAGGCGTCGATATCAGCCTGTCCGGCATCACCGGTTTCTTCCAGGGCCGCAGCCCACTCATCGGCCAGAGCCTGATCGTCTTGCGTACTCATAGTGTCAGTGTCCTCGGCGAGCAAAAATTCAGAATTCGGTTAATTGCGAATGGGTACGAGCGCCGGTCAGCGGCGCTCGATCGGCTCGATCACTTGCAACGCCAGGTTGCCCTTGTGCGAACCCATCTTGACCTTGAAGGCCGGCACGCCGTTGGCGCGCATGATCATTTCTTCCGGCATGTCGACCGGAATCACATCCCCCGGCTGCATGTGCAGGATGTCGCGCAGGCGCAGCTGACGACGGGCGACTGTCGCACCGATTGGCACGTCGACGTCCAGCACGTCCTGGCGCAGGGCGTTGACCCAGCGCTCGTCCTGGTCGTCGAGGTCCGACTGGAAGCCGGCGTCGAGCATTTCGCGCACCGGCTCGATCATCGAGTACGGCATGGTCACGTGCAGGTCACCGCCACCGCCATCGAGTTCGATGTGGAAGGTCGACACCACAATAGCTTCGCTCGGGCCGACGATGTTGGCCATGGCCGGGTTCACTTCCGAGTTGATGTACTCGAAGTTGACTTCCATGATCGCCTGCCAGGCCTCTTTCAAATCGACGAACGCCTGCTCCAGCACCATGCGCACCACACGCAGCTCGGTCGGGGTGAACTCACGCCCTTCGATCTTGGCGTGCCGGCCGTCGCCACCGAAAAAGTTGTCCACCAGCTTGAACACCAGTTTGGCGTCGAGGATGAACAGCGCGGTGCCGCGCAGGGGCTTGATCTTGACCAGGTTGAGACTGGTCGGCACGTACAGCGAGTGCACGTATTCGCCGAACTTCATCACCTGCACGCCGCCAACCGCCACGTCTGCCGAGCGACGCAGCATGTTGAACATGCTGATGCGGGTATAGCGGGCGAAACGCTCGTTGATCATTTCCAGGGTCGGCATCCGTCCGCGGACGATGCGATCCTGGCTGGTCAGGTCGTAGCTTTTGACGGTGCCGGGTTCGGCAGCGTTTTCGGTCTGTACCAGACCATCGTCGACGCCATGCAACAGCGCGTCGATCTCATCCTGGGACAGCAGGTCCTGCACGGCCATGTCGTGTTCCTACTGCAGTACGAAATTAGTGAAAAGCAACTGTTCGATTACCACTTTGCCGAGCTCTTTCTGCGCCACTTCCTGCACGCTGGCGGTGGCTTTCTGCCGCAGCATTTCCTGGCCGACCGGCGAGGCGAGCGTGGCGAAGTCCTGCCCGGAGAACAGCATGACCAGGTTATTGCGGATCACCGGCATGTGGACCTTGAGCGCATCCAGGTCCACCTGGTTGCGCGCGAGCATGGTGATGCTCACTTGCATGTAGCGCTGGCGACCGTTCTGGTTGAAGTTGGCCACGAAAGCCGGTGCCATCGGCTCGAAAATCGCTGGCTGTTTACCGACGAGAGCGGTCTGCGCATCGGCGGCGGCAGGCTTGCTCTGAGCGCTGTGCATGAAGTACCAGGTCGCGCCCACGGACACACCGATCGCCAGCAGCAGGGCCACCACGATCAGGATAATCAGCTTGAGTTTGCCTTTGGTTGCGGGGTCTTTTACTGCTGCGTCGCTCTTCGCCATGCCAATAATCCGTCACTAATCGGGTTTTCACAGTCGCACGGCAAGGCAAGAGCAAGTGTTATGCCATGTAGGAGCGAGCTTGCTCGCGATGGACGTTAACGATGACGAGGGTCATCTGGATAAACGCGGCGCTCTCACGTTTTTCGCGAGCAAGCTCGCTCCTACAGGGGGTTTTGCGTTTGGTCAGGCGTAGTAATCGACCGCGCTGGAGCCGATCACGCTGGTGGTGTTGGCAGCCACTTCAGCCACCCCGGGAGTCAGGTCGTCATCCATTGAATCGAGACGGCCGCCGTTGGCGCTGGTCCGCCCGGCCTGGCTTTGCCGGGCTTGTTCCTGCCCTTGCTGCGAACCACGGGACTGGTCCGAAACGTTGACATCGACCTGCCCCATGCCCTGCTGGGCGAACATGTCGCGCAAGCGATGAACCTGGCCATCCAGCGCTTCACGCACGCCCGGGTGCGCGCTCATGAACGTAACCTGGGTCTGTTGATCGGGCACCATGTTCACCCGAATGTCCAGGCGTCCGAGCTCAGCGGGCTGCAACTGGATGTCCGCCGCCTTGAGATTGGCGCTGGACAGGTACATGACCCGGTTCACCACCTCTTCGGTCCATCCGCTCTGGTGCATGGCGATCGGCTGGTTCACCGGCAAGGCGTTGGCAGTCTTCGGGGTAGCCGCCTGGGTCAGCGCGGCCAGGCGGTTGGCGAAATCATCGACACGGGTATCGCTGCTGGCGGACTTGAGGTCCTTCAGGCCGTCATCGATCAAGCCGCTGAAAGCCTTGTCGTCGCCCTGACCGGTGCTGTCTTTGTCGGCCTGAACATCCAGCAGGGTCGCCATGCCGGCGGCAAAGTGTTGCGCCGACGTCACCTCGCCATCAACCTGGGCTTGCGCCTGGGTCGGTGCAGCCTTGGACTGCGCCTGGCTGGAAGCCGACACGTGACCGCTCTGCTCCATCGCCAGGCGTAGTGCCGGCAGGGCGTCGAGAGGATCAGCCTCTGGATCGAAACTGTCGTCTGTAGCGGTCTGTGCCGACGTGATTGTCGTGGTGATGGCTGCGGCAACCGACGCGTCAACCGCTGGCGGCACAGTGTCGGCTACGGCGGGAGTTGTCGGTACTGGCGCAGGTGTCACTGGCTGTACGGCTTGCTGCAATGAGGGATCAAGCGCCGGATCGACAGGCGCGGCATCGACGACCGGAGCCTGGTCGGCATCCGCCGCATCATCGTCGGCCGTCTTGCCGTCAGCCCGCACCACCGTGTCGGCAGGCAAGGATTTGCCGCCATCGGCAACCACCGGCTCGCCGGCGGCAGACGTGTCGTTGCCAGCGTCTTTTTTTCCGGCAGCATCAGAGCTTTTGTCACGACCCGGCTTGACCGAGGCATCCGCCAACGCATCGGGCTTGCTCTGGGCCTGGCTGGCGTAGACATGAGCGAAGCTTGCGGCCTTGTCCCCGGGCTCAGCGGTCAGCGCCGGGGGATTGGCGGACGCAGCCAGAGTCTTGGCCTGCCTGGAGGCCTGAAGCAAAATATCGGGGGTAACGGGCATGAAACGGTCTCCGCTGCACGGGGCTCTAAGTACAGTTGAATGAGTTGACTGCAAAGGTCGAGCCAGTTTCACTCGAAGGAGGCCCAATACAGCTTATGCTCAGATTTTCGCCGGGCAACGCTGTCGCTCAGCTTCGTACAGAGGCCGGATACCGGCAAACTCGTTATCGATTTTGCCGACCAGCTCCTGAATGGCCGCGCACGGCAAACTGGCGGCCTGCTGCTCAAGCTGGTGGCAGAGCCTGGTCAGCCTGACGGCGCCCATATTGCTGCTGCTGCCCTTGAAGCTATGGGCCGTTTCAACCAGCAGTGCGGCACTGTCAGCTGTTCTCAAGACTTTCAGGCGCTCTTCGGAGTCCGCAAGAAAGATTTCCAGCAGACCCGGATAGCCCTCTTCCATCACTTCGCGCAATGCACTCAGCACGCCGCGATCCACATGTGTCTCGTCCACTTGCTCACTCCTTGATCAAGAATGCGCGGATTATGCCAGAGCCTCCCAGGTAAACTCCACGCGTGCACTTCGACCCTCGTCGGTCCAGCGGGCATTGCGCCCCAACTGGCGGATCAGACTGACCCCTCGTCCCGACAGGCGGATGTCATCCAACGGCCTTGCCATCACTCGCTCGACATCGAATCCCTTGCCGCTGTCTTCGATATGAATGGTCAGGCAACCGCCGCCATCTGTCGGCGCCACCTGCAAATGTACCCGTACAAAACCATCCTGCAGTTCGCCGAGCCGGGTATTGCGCTCGTGATAATACCGCGCAAACCCCGACGCATCGCGCTTGAGACTCGAATCCAGCCCCAGCACGCCATGCTCCAGCGCATTGGAATAGAGTTCCGCCAGCACACTGTAGAGCGCACCGCTCTGAGCCCGAAGGCCATGGACCTCAAGCAGCAACTGCAACAGATAGGGCAACGGATTGAAACGCTTGAGCGTGGCGGCGCGAAATTCGAAACTCACCGACCAGTCCAGCGGGCAGGACTGCCCACTGTCGGAGTAGACCAACGCCGGCGGAGTGATCTGGGCCGTCTGCAGCAGGCTGATTTCGACCATGCTGACATCGTCACGCGCCTCTCCGCCAAACTGTCGCAACGCTTGTTCAATCTCTTCAAACAGTGCATCTGGCTGACGATTGGCGGCAAACACCTGCTGTAACCGCTGCACGCCGAACAACTGATCGTTGGTGTCGCAGGTATCGATCACGCCATCGGACAGGAGAAACACCCGATCCCCGAGGGCCATGGGGTACACGTCGGTACGGTCATCGAAGGATTCCGTACTCAGCACCCCCAAAGGCAAGTGCCGCGCCGGCAGAGGCGTTCGCTCCCCGCTGGCAATGCGATGCAGGTAACCGTCGGGCATGCCGCCGTTCCAGACTTCCACCGAACGGCGCTGTGAACTCAGGCACAGCAACGTGGCACAGCAGAACATGTCCACCGGCAGGATGCGCTTGAGCTTGGCATTCATCTCGCGCAGGGTTTCCGCCAGGCCATAGCCCTTGGCGGTCATCCCGTAGAAGACTTCGGCCAAGGGCATGGCGCCCACCGCCGCCGGCAGACCGTGGCCGGTGAAGTCGCCCAGCAGCACGTGCATGTCTCCGGCCGGGGTGAACGCGGCCAGCAACAGGTCGCCGTTGAACAGCGCATAGGGCGATTGCAGATAACGGATATTCGCAGCGGCATTCAGGCAGCCGGAGTGCGCCACCTTGTCGAAAACGGCCTTGGCCACGCGCTGTTCGTTCAGCAGGTAGTCGTGGTGCCGGGCGATCTGGTCACGCTGTTGCAGCACCGTGTCCTGCAAGCGCCGCAAGCGATCCATCGCCTTGATCTTGGCCGCGAGAATCACCTGGTTGTAGGGCTTTGCCAGAAAGTCGTCACCGCCGACTTCCAGGCAGCGGGCCAGGGCTTCGCTTTCGGACAATGACGTGAGGAAGATGATCGGCACCAGGGTTTCCCCGGCCAGGGCCTTGATCTGTCGGGCCGCCTCGAAGCCATCCATGACCGGCATCAGCGCATCCATCAACACCAGGTGCGGTTGTTGCTGGCCAAACACCTCGACCGCTTCGGCACCGTTGGCCGCCGTCAGCACTTCGTGCCCCTGGCGGCGCAAGATGCTCGACAACAGCAGGCGATCGGCGGCGCTGTCCTCGGCAATCAGGATCGTCAGCGGCTCCAGTGGCTGCATGGCAATCAACTGATGTCGAACAGCTTGTCGAAGTTGGAGATGGCGAGGATTTTACGCACGTCGGTACTGCTGTTGACGACGCGCACATCGGAGTCGTCGCCACCGGCGTGATCGCGCAGCAAAAGCAGCATGCCCAGGGCCGAGCTGTCGAGGTAAGTGGCCTCCTTCAGGTCGACCACAACCGCCGATAGCTGTTTATCTTCGTAGGACTGACGAAATTCCTGATGCTTGGCGAAGTCGAAACGACCCTTGATCGAGATCGTCAGCTTTTGCCCGTCCTGGGACACTTCTGAAACGACTGACATTTAATGGCTTCCTTGTCTTTGGAACACGTCTAGAAGGTTTAGCATCAGGAGGGGATGGCGGCAAGCCAGCCGGTTTTTTGAAAGCACGCTCAATAGGGGTTCTCACGCGGCAAACGCTGGGACAATTCATCCAGCAATTTCTGTTCACGCCGGTCTTCAAGCGCCCGGGCCTCGTCGGCATAGCGCTGAACCAGCTTGCGCAAACCTTCGACCCGGGCAAACGCCTGCTGCCAGGTTTCCCGAGCCTTGTTCAGGTTGTTCTGGTGCCAGGCCAGGCTTTGCCGCTGCTGGTCAATGGCCGTGCCCAGTTGCGCGAGAAAGCCCTGATAGCCCAGCAACCATTGGCCCGAGACGCCGCCGCTGCCGCGCACGATCCATTGTTCCTGATAGTCAAGGCGGAAGGCTTCAAGGTCGGCGAGCTTGCTTTCCGCCAGGCGAACCTGCCCTTGAAAGTGCCCCAGGCGCTGGACTGCGGTTTTTTCGGCCTTTTCGGCCATTTCCACCACCGGCGCCAGCCGCCCTGCCCGAGTCTGCGCCATGAGCGCTTAACCGCCCGTCGCGGGCGCGAAGATCGAGGCGAGATACGCTTCGCTTTCGCCCAGGCTGATGCTGTCGTTGAGGCCCTGGCGCAGGTATTTGACCAGTTGCGGTTGCAGGGAAATCGCCAGGTCGGTTTCGCGATCGCCGCCGGCGACATAGGCGCCAACGCTGATCAGGTCGCGGCTCTGCTGATATCGCGACCACAACTGCTTGAAGTACTGCGCACGGACCATGTGTTCCGGCGACACCACCGCCGGCATCACCCGGCTGATGGACGCTTCGATATCGATGGCCGGGTAATGCCCCTCTTCGGCCAGGCGCCGGGACAGCACGATGTGCCCGTCGAGCACGCCTCGCGCCGAGTCGGCAATCGGGTCCTGCTGGTCATCGCCTTCGGACAGCACGGTGTAGAACGCGGTGATCGAACCACCGCCCTTCTCCGCGTTACCAGCCCGCTCCACCAGTTTCGGCAGCTTGGCGAACACCGACGGCGGATAACCCTTGGTCGCCGGCGGCTCGCCGATGGCCAGGGCGATTTCCCGCTGAGCCTGGGCGAAACGGGTCAGCGAATCCATCAGCAACAGGACGTTCTTGCCCTTGTCGCGGAAATACTCGGCGATGCGCGTGCAATACATGGCCGCACGCAGACGCATCAGCGGTGCATCGTCCGCCGGGGACGCCACGACCACTGAGCGCTTGAGCCCTTCTTCACCGAGGATGTGCTCGATGAACTCTTTAACTTCACGACCCCGCTCACCGATCAGCCCGACGACGATGATGTCGGCCTCGGTGAAGCGGGTCATCATGCCCAACAGCACGGATTTACCGACACCGGTACCGGCAAACAGCCCGAGCCGCTGGCCACGGCCGACCGTCAACATGCCGTTGATGCAACGGATGCCCACGTCCAGCGGCTCGCTGATCGGTTCGCGCTTGAGCGGGTTGATGGTCGGGCCGTCCATCGGCACCCAGTCTTCGGCTTTCATCCCGCCCTTGCCATCCAGGGCACGACCGGCACCATCGAGCACCCGCCCGAGCATGCTCATGCCCATGGGCAGGCGACCGGTATCGGCCAAGGGCACCACGCGGGCGCCGGGGGCGATGCCGGCGACGCTGCCGACGGGCATCAGAAAGACCTTGCTGCCAGAGAAGCCCATCACTTCGGCTTCAACTTGCACCGGGTGATAGCTGTCGTCGTTGATGACCATGCAGCGGCTGCCCATGGCGGCGCGCAGGCCTTCGGCTTCGAGGGTCAGGCCGACCATGCGTAGCAGGCGGCCTTCAAGGATCGGCGCGCCGGCAAGCTCCGTGGCCTCGGCATAGCTGCCCAGGCGCTTGGCGAAGCTGGTGCGTTCAAGGCGCATCAGGTGCATCCGGTTCCGGCGCGGTCGCAGGCTTGCTCTCGATCGGCAGTTCCAGGCTCAGGTCCGGCGCGGCCGGGTGCAAGGCCTGCTCGTGCAACTGGTCGAACAGCTTGTCCATGACCCGCGCGACGCGGGTTTCGACCGTGGCATCGATGCGACTGTGTTCGGTCTCGACCCGGCAACCACCCGGCAACAACGCTTCGTCCTCGACGATACGCCAGGTTTCTTCATGGCGTTCGCGCAGGGCTTTGACCTGTTCGAAGTCCTGCGGATTGATGTACAGCCGCACATTGCCCACGCCCAACGGCAGGAGCTTGAGGGCATCGCGCATGACATGTTCGATCTGCGTCGAGTCGATGGCCAGTTCGCGCTGGATCACCTGCCTGGTGATGTGTTGCACGAGGTCGACCAGGGACTTTTCGATCAGGGTGTCCTGCTCGGCGATAGGCTCGAACAGGTGGCCCATCAATTGCTCCAGCGCCCCGATCTTGGCCGTCAGGGCTACTTCGGCTTCCTGGCGGACCTTGAGCGTGGTGCTGTGGAAACCTTCCTTCTCGCCCACCGCGAAACCTTCGTTGTAGGCTTCCTGGCGAATGCTTTCGAGTTCTTCGAGCGTCAGTGGCTGGACTTCTTCCAGCGGCACTTCCTGCATTTCCGGCGGTTCGGGTTCCGGCTCAGGTTCAGGCTCGGGTGCCGGCGGATCGAAGCTGGGCAGCGCCCAGGACTCGAAGCCACTGACATCCCTGGCCCGGATCAGGTCAGTGGGTGCATCATCATTGTTGACCATGGTGTTAGATCATTTCCTCGCCGCCCTTGCCGCCGAGAACGATTTCTCCGGCTTCGGCCATACGGCGGGCAATGGTGAGGATTTCCTTCTGCGCGGTTTCCACGTCGCTGACGCGCACCGGGCCCTTGGCTTCCAGGTCGTCGCGCAACAGTTCGGCCGCACGCTTGGACATGTTCTTGAAGATCTTCTCCTTGACGCCTTCGTCCGACCCCTTGAGGGCCAGCACCAATACATCGGAGGACACTTCGCGCAACAGGGCCTGGATCCCGCGGTCGTCGACATCGGCCAGGTTGTTGAACACGAACATGAGGTCTTCGATCTGACCGGACAGGTCTTCGTCGACTTCGCGGATCGAGTCCATGAGCTGGCCTTCGATCGAGCTGTCGAGGAAGTTCATGATGTCCGCCGCGCGCTTGATGCCACCCAGGGTGGTGCGCGAGGCATTCGAGTTGCCGGAGAACTGCTTCTCGAGAATCTGGTTGAGCTCTTTCAGGGCCGCTGGCTGTACAGTGTTCAGCGAGGACACGCGCAGGATGATGTCCAGTCGCACCTTGTGGTCGAAGTTGCCAAGCACTTCACCGGCCTGGTCCGGATCGAGGTACGCCACCACGATCGCCTGGATCTGCGGGTGCTCGTAACGGATCACGTCGGCAACGGCGCGCGGCTCCATCCACTTCAGGCTGTCGAGGCCGCTGGTGTTGCCACCGAGCAGGATGCGGTCGATAAGGCCATTGGCCTTGTCCTCGCCCAGGGCCTGGGTGAGCATCTTGCGCACATAGTCGTCGGAGCCGACGCCCAGGCTGGTCTGGTCGCCGACGATGTCGACGAACTCGCTCATCACCTGCTCGACCTGCTCGCGGTGCACATTACCCATCTGGGCCATGGCCACACCCACGCGCTGAACCTCTTTGGGGCCCATGTGACGCAGCACTTGGGCAGCGTCGGTGGAGCCCAGGGACAACAGCAGGATTGCGGCTTTGTCGACCTTGGACAGTTTGGCGGCAACGGCTCGGTTATCACTCATCTGCGTTAATCCACTCTTTCACGACCTGGGCCACACGACCCGGATCTTCGGCCACCAGACTCTTGATTGCGTTCAACTGTGCGTCATAGCCTTCGCTCGGGCTCGGCAACAGGATGCTGGTCGGGCCGCCGAGGCTGACGCGGTCGTTGGCCAACTCGCCATCCAGGCCGCCCATGCCACCCAACTCGACGTCGCTGCCAATACCGGCCAGCTGCTTGCCCTTGCCGCCACCGGTGATGTTGTTGAGCACCGGACGCAGCACACCGAACACCAGCACCAGGATGAACAGCACCCCCAGCACTTGCTTGACGACGTCCCAGAACCACGGCTGGGAGTAGAACGGAATATCGGCAATCACTTCGCCGCGCTCGGCGGAGAACGGCATGTTGATCACGCTGACACTGTCGCCACGGCTGGCGTCGAAGCCGACCGCGTCCTGTACCAGGCGCGTGAAGCGCGCCAGTTCATCTGCGCTCCATGGCGCACGGGTGGTTTCGCCGTTGGCCGGGTTGATCTTGACCTGATCATCGACCACGACCGACACCGACAGGCGATTCAAACGACCCTGCTGCTGCTTGGTATGGCTGATGGAACGGTCGAGCTCGAAGTTCTTGGTCGACTGTTGACGCTTGTCCGCCGGATACGGCGCGAGCATCGGCTGGCCGGTGGCCGGGTCCATGATTTGCTGGCCGTTGGCATCGATCAGCGGCTGGCCTGGCTGCACCATGCCCGCCGACGCGGTGGCGCCACCAGTGGTCTGCGGCGCGGAGGCCGGCGACGGCGGCTGGTTGCTCAACGCACCCGGCACACCTTGCGGGCCATTGCTGGCGGTACGTTGTTCGTTGACCGACTGTTCGCTGCGCAACGCCGGCTGATCCGGGTTGAATTGCTCGGAAGTCGACTCGACCGCACTGAAATCCACATCGGCCGAGACTTCGGCCTTGTAACGGTCGTTGCCCAGTACCGGCTGCAGGATGTTGTGCACGCGCTGGGTGAGCATGCTTTCCATGCGACGGCTGTAGTCGAACTGCTTGCCGGCCATGGTCAGTTCGGAGTTTTCCGCCTGATCCGAGAGCAGGTTGCCTTTCTGGTCGACGACGGTGATCTGCGACTTGCTGAGTTCGGGAACGCTGGTCGCCACCAGGTTGATGATGGCCACGACCTGGCCTGGCTCGAGGGAGCGGCCGGAATAGAGTTCAACCAGAACCGAAGCGCTCGGCTTGCGCTCGTCGCGCACGAACACCGAACTCTTCGGGATCGCCAGGTGCACGCGGGCACCCTTGACGTTGTTCAGGCTGGAAATGGTGCGGGCCAGTTCGCCTTCGAGGCCGCGACGATAGCGGGTCGCTTCCATGAACTGGCTGGTGCCGAGCCCCTGTTCCTTGTCGAGGATTTCAAAACCGATGTTGCCGTCGCTGGGAGTGACACCAGCGCCCGCGAGCTTGAGCCGCGCACGGGACAAATCTTCAGCCTTGACCAGCAAGGCACCGGAGTTCGGCTCAACGGTGTAAGCAATATCGGCGGCGGCCAGGGTATCCATGACCTGCTTGGCGTCCATGCCGGCAAGGCTGCCGTACAGAGGCCGGTAGTCCGGCTGTTGGGACCACAACACCACGGCAAAACCAATCGCCACGCTCGCAGCCAGGCCGACCAACAGGCCCACCTGACGCAACATGGTCATCTCGGAGAGGTTTTCCAGAAAGGACAACCCGAACAACGGCGGTTTACCGTCTACCGGGGTGGCCTTGGCCGGAACATTATCGGCGACTGCTTCTGCCATGACTCAATCTCGTCCTTTAAACCGGCATCTGCATGATGTCTTGGTAGGCCTGAACCAGCTTGTTGCGCACCTGGGTCAATGCCTGGAACGACACGCTGGCCTTCTGCGAGGAGATCATCACGTCCGTGAGGTCGACACCGCTCTTGCCGATTTCGAAGGCGCTGGCCAACTGAGTGGAAGCCTGTTGGGTGTCGTTCACTTTATTGACGGCCTGGCCGAGCATGTCAGAAAAGCTGCTGCCCGCCACTTCAGGGACGGCAGTCGATTTCGGCGCAGACATGGCATCCATTTGCATGGCGCGCATATCCAGCATCAACCGATTGAATTCAATACCTTGGCTCATGATCTACTCTCGTTGGCGGCCCGCAATTTTTTGACGCTCACTCGGCGGGTAATGAGGTGTTAGCAACAAGGGTGCCAGCTCCGTGGCTGCTCCAAACAAAAGCCAATTCCGGGCTTTGCTCAATCGTGAACCACCGCCAAACAAATGTGGGAGCGGGCTTGCTCGCGAAAGCTGTAGACCAGCCAGCATCTCTGTTGAATGGAAAACCGTATTCGCGAGCAAGCCCGCTCCCACATTTAGATCGGTGTTGATTCCGTCAACTTTCAGGTGGCGAACAGATACGCTTCCACATCCATGCCGGCGTCGCGCATCTGCGCCAGCTTGTAGCGCAGGGTTCGCGGGCTGATCCCCAGGCGCTCGGCCGCCTCTTTGCGGCGACCGCGCTCGGCGCGCAGGGTATCGACGATCATCTGGAACTCACGGCGACGCAGGTCATCACCCAGCGCACCGGCCGATTCGGACTCGATTTCCACAGCACGCACTGGCGCCACAGCCAACGCAGGCAATGGAGCGCAGGCCACCGGCCCGGCCAGGCAGAAGTCCTGCGGCTGGATCAAGCCACCCTGTTGCAGAATCAGCGCACGCTGGATTGCGTTGTCCAGCTCACGCACGTTGCCTGGCCACGGGTAACCGATCAGGCACGCCTGGGCCTCGGGCGACAGCCTGGCAGCCGAATGCTTCATTTTATTGACGTACTTGGCCAGCAGACGCTCGGCCAGCGGCAGGATGTCGGCGGTGCGCTCGCGCAGCGGACGCCAGGCCAGGGGAAACACCGACAGGCGATAATACAGATCCTCGCGGAAGCGCCCCGCCGCCACCTCACCCGCCAGGTCGCGATTGGTGGTCGCGACCACACGAATATCCAGGGTGATCGGTTTGCGCGCCCCAACCCTTTCGACCTCGCGCTCTTGCAGCACGCGCAGCAGTTTGGCCTGGAGCCCTAAAGGCATTTCGGAAATTTCATCGAGCAGAATGGTGCCGCCGTCGGCCTGCTCGAACTTGCCGGCTTGCGCGGCAATGGCGCCGGTGAAGGAGCCCTTCTCGTGACCAAACAAGGTCGCTTCGAGCATGTTGTCCGGGATCGCCGCGCAGTTGATCGCAATGAACGGCTGACTGGCGCGATGAGAATACTGATGGATGTAACGTGCCAGCACTTCCTTGCCCGTGCCCGACTCGCCCGAAATCAGCACCGTGGAATCGCTGCGCGCGACCCGCGCCGCCAATTCGAGCAGCTGCGCGCTCGCTGGCTCGAACGCAACCGGCCCCTCGCTCTCGGTCGGGCCGAGATTGCCCTGGGCATGACGTGCCACCAGATCAAGCAACGCCTTGGGCTCGAATGGCTTGACCAGGTAATCCGCCGCCCCTTGGCGCATCGCATCGACCGCACGCTCGACCGCACCGTGAGCCGTCATCAGCAACACCGGCAATTGCGGCTGCCGCGCTCGCAACAGCCCCAGCAACTGGTGGCCGTCCATGCCCGGCATGTTGACGTCGCTGATCACCAGGCTGAAGGCCTCGCCACCGACAGCAGCCAGGGCCTCCTCCGCTGAACCCACCGCCGCGTAATCGTGCCCCGCGAGCAACAGCGTATCCGCCAGTGCCTCGCGCAACGCGCGGTCATCCTCGACCAATAAAACCTTGATACCCATTTGTCTCACTCCGTTCCCTGAGCGCTGCTGAACAGCGGCAGGATCACCTGCGCGCAAGTGCCGCGACCGAGCCGCGAACGCAGGTGCAATTCTCCCTGATGAGCACGCGCCACGGCTTTGACCACGGTCAAACCAAGACCGGTGCCGGTGGTCTTGGTGGTGAAAAAGGGCTCGCCCAATCGCGCCAGGACGGCGGCACCGATACCCGAGCCACTGTCACTGACGCACAGGCGCAGGTCGTTGCCGCGGGTATAGAGGTGAATCTTCAGACGCAATTGACCGGCACTGGCCTGAATGGCGTTTTCGATCAGGTTGAGGATCGCGCCCACCAGGGTGTCGCGATTGCACAGCAACTCCCCCGAATGACTGTCGCACTGCCAGCGGATCGGCAGATCCTGCACGTGGGTCAGCGCGGCTGCCTGCAGCGATTGCATCAGTTGGCCCGGGGTTACGCGGTCGGTCAGCGGCAACTCGCCACGAGCAAATACCAGCATGTCGCGAACCTGGTGTTCGAGCTCGTGCAGGCGCTCCTTGAGGCGCCCGGCAAAGCGCTGCTGGGTAGCGACTGGCAGCTCTTGCTCGGTCAGATGACTGGCGTACAGCAACGCGGCGGACAACGGCGTGCGTATCTGATGAGCCAACGAAGCGACCATGCGCCCCAGCGACGACAGACGCTCATGCCGAGC
The DNA here is from genome assembly GCF_034009455.1 of Pseudomonas sp. P5_109. Lineage (NCBI taxonomy): Bacteria > Pseudomonadati > Pseudomonadota > Gammaproteobacteria > Pseudomonadales > Pseudomonadaceae > Pseudomonas > Pseudomonas sp. P5_109. Next base: position 1,764,400 of record NZ_CP125380.1, on the reverse strand, counting down.
CAGCTGATCCTGCAGATGGCGGGTTTCAGTCAGGTCATTGAGCAACACCAACTGGCCGGGCTCGGCGTCCAGCGAGCGCGTGGCGATCGACAGACGCCGGCCATCCTTGAGGGAGACTTCATGACCATCGTCTTCGCGCGGGGCAAAACTGCGGGCAATGACGCGACGCCACAACTCACCTTCCAGCGGCAGCCCCAGCAACTCGCACGCCGCCGGATTGGCTTCGCGCACGATGCCCTGGGCATCAATGACGATGACACCGCCAGGTAACAGATCGAGGAGGTTTTGCAGACGGTTGGCCAGGCGTTCTTTTTCCGCCAGCTCCTGCATGCGCTGGGCGCTGACCACCGCCAGTTCACCCTTGAGCTCGGTCACCCGGGCTTCAAGCATGCTGTAGGAGTCGGTCAACTGACTGGACATCTGATTGAACAGCGCGAATGCCTGCTCAAGACCCAGCCGACTCGCCTGTTCTACGGACGACGGTTGTCCGCTTGCATCAGGGACAGGTGACATCTGGGCGGCTTGGGGCATTGTGCTCTCTCGCTTGGCTGACCGTCAGTGAAACGGAACGTTGCGAGGGATGTAGCAATACCCGTGCCTAAAAAAAACTTGTTATAAATGAATGGATTGAAAAACAGGCGTCAATCATCCGCCTGTTCATCCCCATCACGACGGCTCATGCCGTACTTGCGCATCTTCTCCACCAGCGTGGTACGACGAATGCGCAGGCGCTCGGCCGCGCGCGCCACAATGCCATTGGCATCATCCAGCGCCTGCTGAATCAACCCTTGCTCCAGACCACCGAGGTAGTCCTTCAGGTCCAGGCCCTCCGGCGGCAACATGGCGTTGGCCGTGAAGTCCTGCGTATGTCCGTTGATGGCCACGCGTTCTTCCAGATCGCTGCGCAGGCTGTCGACCAGTTGCTCGTCTTCATCGTCGACGTAGCGGAATTTCTTCGGCAGTTCGATCACGCCGATCACCCCGTATGGATGCATGATCGCCATGCGCTCCACCAGGTTGGCCAGTTCGCGGACGTTGCCTGGCCAGCCATGCCGGCACAGCGACATGATCGCCGCCGAGTTGAAACGGATCGAACCGCGCTTCTCGTGCTCCATGCGCGAGATCAGCTCGTTCATCAGCAGCGGAATGTCCTCGACACGCTCACGCAGCGGCGCCATTTCGATCGGGAACACATTCAGGCGGTAGTACAGGTCTTCGCGGAAGGTGCCGATCTCGATCATGCTTTCGAGATTCTTGTGGGTCGCCGCAATGATGCGCACGTCGACGCTCTGGGTCTTGTTGCTGCCCACGCGCTCGAAGGTGCGCTCCTGCAACACGCGCAGCAACTTGACCTGCATTGGCAGCGGCATGTCGCCGATTTCATCAAGGAACAGGGTGCCGCCATTGGCCAGCTCGAATCGACCGGCACGGCTGGTGATCGCCCCGGTGAAGGCGCCCTTCTCATGACCGAACAATTCACTTTCCAGCAACTCGGCCGGGATCGCCCCGCAGTTGACCGGCACGAACGGCGCTTCGCGGCGCTTGGAATGGTAATGCAGGTTGCGCGCAACCACTTCCTTGCCGGTGCCGGACTCACCGAGAATCAGCACGCTGGCATCGGTGTCGGCGACTTGCTGCATCATCTGGCGGACGTGTTGGATCGCCCGGCTGGTGCCGACAAGACTGCGGAAAAGATTGGGTTCGCGATGACGACCGCGCTCGCGGGCCTGGTCGTACATCTCGCGATAGACCTGGGCACGGTGCAGCGAATCGAGCAACTTGCTGTAGCTGGGCGGCATTTCGAGGGTCGAAAGTACCCGACGACGCTGGTCTTCCGGCAGGTCAATGGAAGAATTATCGCCCATTAACAAAACCGGAAGGAACTCATCCCAGGTCGAGAGTGTCTTTAGCAAGCCCAGAAGTGCACCAGGAGCATTGACCGTCCCGATGAGGACGCAGATTACTTCACGACTTGACGACAAAGAGCCGACAGCCTGCTGCCAGTCATGGCTACCGCAGGGTAAATTTTCTTCACCGAGAAAATTTAAAATCACCGCCAGGTCGCGGCGGCGGACGCTATCGTCATCAATCAGCAGAATTTTGGTTTCACGCCACATGCAATAGCAACTTCCCTAGTCAACTCAATGCCCAAAATGCTGGGGCAAGCTAGACGCTTGCAGACACGTTATGCCTGAAGACGACTGAAATCTGGAACCAGCCACTAGTTAAGTCAAAAAACCGTGCACAGTCAAATTTATGGCGCACATGTCTGGATTAACTTAGGGTTAATTAACCAAACAGATGGTAAACCTTTGCCGCGTTGCGCGCTTGATTGATCTGCGACATCTCATCGACTATCGCCTGACGCTCGACCGTGGTTGCGCTCAACAGCTCTTTGTAAACGGCCAGCAACCCTTCCAGATTAGCCCGCAGCGCCTCTTCGTCGATCGGCACTTCGCTGAGCACTTCGTCGACACATTCGCGACAGGCTGCGTCCAACTCGCCAATGGCCTCCCAGTTTCTCTCCGCCAAGGCATCGACCAAAGCTTCGCGCGTTTCTTCAATCCGCTGCAGTGCTTGACTCATGACGTCATCCTCAGACCCGCAGGCCTATTGATTGGCAATTGCGTCCCAACCGCTTTTCAGGGTTTCGAGCAAACCCGATACTTCGTCGATGATCGCGGTATCGTTACTTGTGTTCGCTTCCATCAAGCGATTCGTCATGTAGGCATACAAGCTATCAAGCTGCTGGACAGATGCGGGATCCTCGGTTTTCTCCGGATTCAGACCGTCGCGGAGCCCGATGAGGATGTCTGTGGCCTTGCCCAGCATCAACCCCTTATGCGCAATATCGCCACGCTCTAGAGCGCCCTTGGCTTGAGCCATCCGGTCCAGGCCACCCTCCATCAGCATTTGCACCAGCCGATGTGGGCTGGCTTCAGAGATCTGGGCATGGGAATTGACCTTCTGATATTGGCGAAGGGCTCTCATGGGGTTCATGGTTCTACCTCGTGACAGACAACTACTGAAAAAGGGAAGGCTCTGGTCTTTATGTCGACTGATCGACACATAACTTTAATGCAGCCCATCACCAATGAAAAAACCCAGACACCGTCATTGCAGACTGCCTGGGCTTTTTATGCCTGAACCGAGTCAGTTATCGGACTTCGGATTGTTCAAGGCATTGAGCGTGGTCATGATGCTGTCGCTTTGGGCGCGAAGCTTGGCTACCAGGGAGTCCATGGCATTGTATTTGGCCGAAAGACTGGACTGCAGAAGCGTCATGCGCTCATCCAGAGTGTCTTGCTGTTTCTTCAGATCGTTCAGGCTTTCGGTCAAGGATTTGGAACGCTCAGCCAGCGCGCCGGTAGTGGCTTTTGCAATGCCATCCGTAGCGGTGGTCATGCGCGCCAGCAATCCTTTGTCACCATTGAAAATACTGGTGATGTCCGCCGCATTGGTCGCGACCGCTTTGTCCCACTTCTTATCGTCTATGACCAGCAGACCCGTGGTCGAATCCGTACTGATACCGAATTGAGCGATTGATTTGAATGTGCCCGTGCCGGACATCGAGTTCAACTCATTGCGCAACGAACTCATCAGGGTGCGCATCGAGGCATCACCGGTCAATGCACCAGCAACCGGATTACCGTCTGCCCCTATCGTGACTTTGGTCTCGGCACTTATTGCCTTCACCAAAGCATTGTAGGTATCGACAAAACCTTTGACACCCGACTTCAATGCCGAGTTGCTGGTAGCCACTGAAATGGTGGTCGGTGTCGGTTTGGGTGCGCCGGTAGCTGTCGGTGAAACCGACAACAACTTGATGCTCACACCACTGACCGCTTCGGCAATCGTGTTGGTCTTGGACTGCATATCAATGCCATCAATGCTGTACAAGGCGTTTTTCGGCTGATCGATAACTGTTGCACCAACGTCAAGACCAGAGCTACCCGATAGCGTCAGATCCGAGCCCACCCCCATGGTCGTAGAGGTCAGCACCAGCCGCGAACCCGTAGCATCCGTCAGGATGTTTGCACTCAATCCGGACGTGGAAAATTGCGAATTGATTGAGTCCCGCACTTGTTGCAGCGTTGCCCCTGCCGGAACACTCAAGTCATAGTTTTTACCCGACTGCGTAATCGTCAAGGTTGTCGGCGTCGAACCACTGTTCACCACCGACGAAGTACCGCCCGCAAAAGTACTGGTCGACAGCTTCGAGGCGCTCGCCAACTGCGTCACTACCAACGCAAAACTGCCCGTAGAGGCACCATTGCCCGCCGTCATGGTGGCGACCTTTTCATCCGAGGATGAGGTAATCATGCCGCGGAAACTGTTATCCGCACCCATGTTTGCCAAAGCGCCGCGGAAGGCATCCAGAGCCGCCTGGATCTTGCCGAGGGACGACAGCGTGGTAGTTGCTTTCAACGTCTGAGTGTTGATCTGCGTCTGCTTGGGCACTTTTTCCGCGTCAACCAGAGACTTAACAATCGCCTGGGTATCGATATTCGAGCCGATACCACTAACCGTTGAACCCGCCATCGTCTTTCTCCTTATGCAGTGGCCGCCGCTTTCTTGGCGAATGGCGCCTCAAACGCAGACAGCAACAAAATTCATGCCAGCTTAAACTTTGTCATCAAACAACAAGTGGCTGGCTTGGCTCAGGCTTTGCGCCAGTTTTAATGCAGTTTCCGAAGGGATCTGGCGAATCACATCACCACTTTCGGTGGCGATGACTTTGACCACAACCCGTCCAGTAGAATCATCAATGGAAAAATCCAGCTTGCGCTGACTCGCTTGTACAAATTCGCGAATATCAGTAACAGCCTTTTCCAGCTCATCACGCTTCGGTTCCGTTGCCACCGGCGCAATAGCCTCAACTTTGGTTCGGCTGGCCGGCTCAATGGCTGCTGGCGGGTTTTGCGGCACAACCGATGGATAAGACTGGTTCAACTTGATGCTCATATCCATGTCCAACCTCCTCATTACGGAAAAGACAAAAGGGCACGTAAACGCGCCCTTCCGTCAATTACCAAACGCTGAAATTACTGAAGCAGCTTCAGCACAGCGGATGGCAGTTGGTTAGCTTGCGACAGGATGGCAGTCGAAGCCGATTGCAGAGTTTGTTGCTTGGTCAGCTCTGCAGTTTCAGCAGCGAAGTCCACGTCCTGCACGGTCGAACGAGCAGCGGTGGAGTTCTTCTGGATGTTCTGCAGGTTGTCGGCTGTGGTGGTCAGACGGTTTTGGGTAGCACCCAGACCCGAGCGAACGCCGTCGATGGTGCCGATAGCCTTGTCGATAACTGCCAGAGCGTTTTGCGCGTTGGTAGCGTCGGTGACGTCGGTGTCGGAAATAGCGGTTTTGGTCGACGACACAGTTGCAGCACCGAACAGTTGAGTAACACCGTCCGCAGCACCAGCACCCAGGGAGTAACCTTTGGCGGAATCCAGAGAGATCTGACCGGTTACAACCATTGTGTCGAGGATTGGAGTAGAGGTACCGGCATAGGCACCAGCACCATCTTTAACATCAACACCAATTGCGGCCTGTGCACCAGCATCGGTACCCGAGAACACCAGGTTTTCGCCCGAGTCGGACTTCACTTCCAGAGTGCCGTTGACTTCGTCATAGTTGACGCTGATGCCCAGCTTGGCGGAGTTGGACTTCAACTGATCGGCCAGGCTGGCGGTGTCTGTCACGCCGACAAACTTGACGGCGCTACCGTTGCCCACAGCCAGGGAGAAGTTTGCCGGAGTGGTTGCTGCTGCAGCAGCGACAGAGAATTTAACCTCAGTGCTCGCAGTGGCAGTCAGGCCACCCACTGCACCGTTCAACTGGGCAGCGATGTCTTTGGCAGAGGCGCCAGCAAGGTAAGAAACACTTTTGGTCTGGCCGTTACCAGTAACGGTGATGTCACCGGCAGCAAGACCCAAAGCAGCTGGAGTTACCGCAGAGCTCTTGATTTGCTGCGAACCAATCTTGTTGGCCGCTACGTTTTCCAGGCTGATGTTGATGGTTTCGTTGGCGTTCGCACCAACTTGAATAGCCTTGGTACCGTACGAACCGTCCAGCAGTTTCTGGCCGCCGAAAGTAGTGGTTTGCGAAATACGGGTCAGTTCCGAAGTCAGAGCCTGGTATTCGTCGTTGTTCGACTTACGGTCGTCGGCGCTCAGGGAGCCGGTAGCCGAGGACAGGGCCAGGGTACGCATTTTCTGCAGGATGTCGGTCGAAGCCTGCATTGCGCCTTCAGCGGTTTGAGCGATGGAGATACCGTCGTTCACGTTCTTGACAGCTTGGCCCAGACCGTTGATTTGGCTGGTCAGGCGGTTAGCGATTTGCAGGCCGGCAGCGTCGTCTTTAGCGCTGTTGATACGCAGGCCGGAAGACAGGCGCTGCATGGAGGTAGCCAGGGCGCCGCCAGCTTTGTTCAGGTTGCCCTGGGTAGTGATCGACGCAATGTTGGTGTTTACGGTTAAAGCCATGACGAAATCCTCGTTGGATGGATACTGCGGCTTCCGGCCCTGGCAACCGCCTGGTGTGGCCTAGAGAACCTACGTAATAGTTATCGTCGTGAAGAGGCTTTGCTTGAGCGGTTTTTTCGAATTTTTTAGTGGCAGCTTGCCAGCCCCTTTATTTTCAAGGCTTTAGAGCCAGAAAGTCGGCGTCATAAAAACGCAAAACGCCCGGAAGTCTAAATTTCCGGGCGTTGTTTTTTTGTAGCGTCGAGTCAGTCAATCAACCGCGATAAAGAATCGCCGAACCCCACGAGAGGCCCACGCCAAAGCCGCTGATGGCAACTCGGGTCCACTTGGAGTCGAAAACATGATTCTGCAGCAGCAGTGGAATACTCGAGGAGACCGTATTGCCGGTCTCGAGCATATCCTTGACAAACTTCTCCGGCTCACCTTCTTCGAAGCGGCGCGCTACAGCATCAACGATGGCCGCACTGCCCTGGTGAATGCAGAAGGCATCGATATCGGCTGCCTGCAAATTGGACTCGTCCAGCAGCTCATGCAAATGCGCAGGGACTTTCAACAGCGCAAAGTTGAACACCTGGCGACCGTTCATGAAGAACACACCGTCGCTGACCTTCAGGTGCGGTGCGCCGGAACCGTCGGTGCCGAACTTCGATTTGCCCAACTGCCAGACAGCATTCTCGCCCATCCAGGTGGCGGTAGCGGCATCGCCGAACAGCATGGTGGTATTGCGGTCTTCCGGATCGACAATCTTGGAATAAGGGTCAGCGGTGATCAGCAGGCCGTTTTTCAGCCCTGCCGCTTCCATGAAGCCTTTGATCGCATAGATGCCATAGACATAACCGGAACAGCCCAGAGAAATATCGAACGCGGCGACATGGGTCGGCAAGCCCAGCTTGTCCTGAACGATCGCGGCGGTGTGCGGCAAGCCTTCCTCATCACCATTCTGGGTGACGACGATCAAGCAATCGATGGACTCGCGCTTGAGTTCGGGGCTGGCGGCGAACAGCGCATTGGCTGCTTCGACACACAGGTCGGAAGTTTCCTGATCGGCATCCATGCGCGGCAAAAACGCAGAACCGATCTTGCCAAGAATAAAGGTTTCGTCCTTGTCGAACTTTGCACCCTGGGCGTAATTATCAATCCCGGCTGCCGGCACGTAACTCGCTATATTTTTTATGCCAATCATTATGGCTTCCCAATAATAAACAGCTGAACATCGCCGCTCGCTGAATCGAGGGCGTCTACAGTCGGGGCCCACCCCACAGAGGAGGCATTGTCGGGGCTCAAACAGCCCGCCACCGTCACCGCCCGCAGACAGGATACAGTGAAGATGCCCGTTTTGACCGACGGGTCACTCATAGATCGCTGCTTTATTTGAATTAATGGTCGGGATCGCGCCCGCCCTGTGCCGTATACGCCTGAAAAAAAAACAAAAAAAAGCCAGCCCCCGATAACAGGGGCTGGCTCCAGACGGCCAAGACCGACTTAAAGCTTGTTGAACAGGCTCAACTGGGAAACCTTGGCGAATGCCAATTGCGCGGCCTGCAGCATGGTTTGCTGCATGGTCAGCCGGGTCAGCACTTCCGCAGGGTCGGTATCTTTGATGGAAGACTGTGAAGACGCATTGATCAGGCCTGTACTCTGAATCTGATCACTCTGCATATCCATCACATTACCCCGAGCACCGATTGCACCGCGCGTCAGGTCAACCTGGTTTTTGGCATTGCTCAGGTTGGCAATTGAAGACGCAATCACGCTGTCCAGATTGCGCTGTGCCGCTGGATTACCTGAAGTCGGTATCTCAAGTGCCTGCCGAAGCTGACTGACGGTATCAAGTACGTTCTGTGTCTGGTGCGTGTTGACTGCGATATCGAATTGATCGCCTGCTGCCGGGGTAGCTGGGGGGGTGCCTCCGGTGAGGGTAAAGCTGACACCGGCAGCTGTCGCCACGCCAGCGACCACTGCCCCCGAAGTTACCGGTGTGCTGCTACTGGTCAACGGGCGGGAGTACAACTCAAAGGTCCCTGGTCCCGTGAACTTCAGGACCGCTCCGCCTTCAGGGAAAAAGCTCTTGTAATCGGCAGCGTTGGTCACTGAAGCCTGGCCAATCTGTACCGTTGAAGTGTTACCCGGAGCACGCGTGCTGGCGAAACTGTCTGGCTTTGCCGCCAACTGGAAACTATGACCGGCGATGACCGCATCCGCATTTGCAGCGTTGTCACTTGCCTGGAACGAGATATCCAGCGCAAAGGACACTCCGCGGAAATTGATGTCGGAACCATCCTTGTTATTCGGATCGAAACTCCCGCCACCACTCGCCTCGGCAGTTACATCGTTACCGGCGGCATCGGTAATTACAAACTGTGTACTGCTGGTGAATGAAAGTGTGTATGGCTGACCGTTGCGGAAGTTGGCATCGAACGCAGGGCCGGAACTTACCAGCCCCTGAGTCAAGGCCACGCGCCCGTCATCTACGGCCGGCGCGGTCATGGTGGTCGAACTGCGAGCGGCGTTGACCGCCTGCTGGAAAACGTCCCAACCAGTGTCGTTAAGGCCCAGTGACATCGAGTCACCGATTTTCAGCTCTAGTTGAGTCTGATCACCTTGATAACTGTAGGTACCGTCACTGTTGCGCAGAAAGGGCTGTGTGTTGCTGCTGGCACCGGAAAAGATGTATCTACCGTTAGCATCTTTGCTGTTCATCAAGTTCAGCAACTGTTCTTCGGCCTGACCGACTTCCTCACCAATGGATCTGCGATCATCGTCATTCAACGACGCACCGCCGGCACGCACCGCCAACTCGCTGACCTTTTGCAGCACGGTGTTGATACTGTCCAGCACACTTTCTTCCTGCGCCTGAGCGGTGTTCAGTGCATTGATGTTAGTGGTGTACTGACCCAGCATGGCTTTTTGCTGCTCAAGTTGCAGCAAACGGGCCGCACCAACAGGGTCATCCGACGCGGTCTCAAGCTTGACGCCGCTACTGGCCTGCTCCGCACTCTTCATCACGTTATTGAGATTGCGGGAATAGTTGGCCGCCGACGTGGCGTAATACTGCGCAGTAGAAATTCGCATGTTCTACGGCTCCTTAAAGGGCATTGATCAGAGTGCTGAAAATTTCCTGCGCAGTCTTGATGATCTGCGAAGAGGCCGTGTAGTACTGCTGGAACTTGGTCAGGTTGCCAGCCTCCTCATCGAGATCGACACCGGACACAGAGTCACGCGCATTTCGCGCCCCGGTCAAAATGGTGTCAGTGGCGGTGCCATCCAGTTGAGCTTGCTTGGCCTGGGAACCGACCGTCGAGACCAGGCCACCATACGCATCAGTAAAACTCACGCCCGGACTGGTGGCAGTCGCACCAACCGTCGCCTTGGTTTGCAGCCCGAGCAAGGCCTGGGCATTGCGGTTGTCGGTACTGTCAGCAGCGGTCATGGCGATGTTGAAGCTGTCCCCCGAAGCCGGGCTGCCGCTGACGGTCATCCCCACATTGAAGGTTTTGGCGTTGCCGCCGGCATCGGTGTAAGGCACTGCGATATTCAGGTCGTTGTTCTGGCCAGGCACGATGTTGCCGGTGCCGATGCTATTGCCCTTGGCGTCGAATACTTGATAGGCCGTGGCACTGGTCATCAGCATGCGAACCGGCATTGCAGTCTTGACTGCGGCCTGCACTTCCAGGCGCTGCACCGGATCATAGATGTCCAGGGAGGTGGTCAGGCTCGGCTGGCTGACAGCGCCAGTACCGGCATTGCCCGAGGCCTTGGTCGACGTCAGAGGAGCAGCGGTCGCCAGGGTCTTGGCGTCGGTCATGACCGTGGTCATGTCTGCGGCACCGCTACGGGTCGGCGTAACCTTGAAGGAGTCACCGACGGCCACCGAACCGCTGTTCAGGCTCAGGCTGAAACCATCGATCACCGGGTCAGCGGCAGGCGGCGTGGCGAACGCGAAGTTGCCCATGTCGGTGTTATCCGACAGTCGACGCACGTTGTAGCCCGACGCCGTGACCGTGACCTGATAATCACTGGCTTGCAACTTGCTGGCATCTTTGATGGTGACATTCAGATTGCCGGACGCTGGATTGTTGTTGGCATTGGCAATGCTGCGCTGGCTGATGGCCGTCGCGCTATTGATGGTGTTGAACAGTGCGGCACCGAAGTTACCGTTCTGATCCAGCCCCTGCCCCAGCTGTTTGTTGACCTGATCGGCCACAACCATGGCGATACGCCCCAGGTTGTTGACCGCGGGCGTCAGCACTTCTGTTCGATAGCGCAGCAATCCGCCCATCTGACCGCCGCTCAACACACCCGTGATATCGATCGACGAACTACCACGATCCATGATGACCGTTGAACGAGTCGGATCGGCCGGGTCCGCCGTCACACGCAGTTTATTGACCGTGTCGCCGACAACCAGCGGTTGGCCGCTGCCCAGATAGATATCCAGTCGGCCTTCGGTTTGGGTGACCTGTGTACCGACCAGTTCGTTGAGCTGACGGATGCTTTCGTTACGCTGGTCCAGCAGTTCGTTGGGCGTCCCCCCCGAACTACTGACTTCACCAATTTTCTTGTTGTAGGCCGCGACGGTCGACGCCAGTTTGTTGACCTGTTCGGCCATCGAGCCCAGTTGATCGTTGATGTACGAACCCTGCTGCTTCAACTGCTGGGACATGGCATTGAAGCGACTGCTCAGGCCCTGGGCATTGGTCAACAAGGCCTGACGAGAAGCGTTGTCGTTGGAGTTGCCGGACAGCGTTTGCAGCGACGAAAAGAACGACTGCAGTGTCTTGGTAATACCGGTGCCGCTGTCGGACAGCAGCTTGTCCACTTGCGTGGCCTGCCCCAGATAAGCCTGCGCGTCACCATTGAGCGAAGTCGTGGTCTGCAATTGCGCATCAAGGTAGCTGTTATAGACCCGACGCACATCCGCCAGGGTCGTACCGGTGCCGATGAACACATTGCCATTCTGAATAGAGCCTTTGCTGCCCTGAACAGTTTGCTGACGCGAATAGCCGACGGTATCGACGTTGGAAATGTTATTACCGGTAGTCACCAAGGAAGCGTGACTGGCGGACAAACCCGACATCCCGATATTGAGCAAACTCATGGTTCAGACCTTAATCCTTGTGCCTATAAAGGCGTGGTGGAAACGCCCGCCGCAGCGTAGTTCTGGTAACTCGTCATCTGCTTGGCTATCTGCGAAATCTTGCTTGCGTAGTCCGGGTCGGTTGCGTAACCGGCCTTCTGCAACTCGCGTACAAATTGTTCTGGGTTATCGGCCGACTTCACGACATCTTGATAGCGATTATTGGTCTGCAGCAAAGTCACAAGGTCATGGAAACTGTCCTTGTAGGAGTCGTAGGAACGGAACTCGGCCGTCTCCTTGACCATCTGCCCGTTGCGGAATTCGCTGGTGATCGCCCGCGCCGAACTACCCTGCCAGCTGTTGCCGGCCTTGATGCCGAACAGGTTGTGGCTGCTGCTACCGTCCTGGGCACGCATGACCGACTTGCCCCAGCCGGTTTCCAGGGCTGCCTGGGCTACCAGATAACGTGGATCGACACCGATCCGGGCAGCGGCCTCCTTGGCCATCGGCAACATGGTGTTGACGAACTGGTCGGCGGAACTGAAGGCTTTCTTCGGTGGTGCCAGAGGAATCTGCGCCATGGCGCGACCGTAAATCTGCATGCCGCCAGCGGAAGCCTGCTGCGCGTTCGCCAGCCAGTCGCCGTTGTACAGCGGCCCCGTACCGTTGCTCGTGGTGTGCTCCGGCAACGCGGTCTTGTCGAGCCTCGTGGTGGCAGCGGTCGTCGCCGAAGGCACCAGCCCCGCCAACAGCCGGTCAGCCAGCTTCGGCGGCAACGCCAGGCGTCGCTGATTGATCAGCGCCATGTCATTGCGATGGGTACCCTCGCCCGCCTCTTGCGACGTATGGACCGATCGCGAAGCCCACAACGGACGCTGGCCATTGACCCGCGACAGAGGGCCATTGATTGCCACCGTGCCCGCCGCCACCGGCGTTTGCACGGCAGCTTTCGCGGCCTCTTGCTTGGCCAGCGACGCTGCGGCGGCTTCACCCGGGGCCATTGGCTTGTTCTTCGACATCTGGCGCATCAACACGTCCGCCAGGCCAATACCGCCACCTTCGCGGGACATGGAAACAGCCAGTTGCTGGTCGTACATTTCCTGGTACTGCTTGGCCGCCGGCGTGTTCATCGGATTGTCCTGGCCCAATGCTTCGGTGGCCGAGCGCATCGACTTGAGCATTTCCCCGAGGAACAGCGACTCGAACTCCTGCGCCACCTTGCGCATGTTGCCGTCGCTGTTCTTGTCGCCGACCTTGAGCTGATTCAGACGATTCAAATCCGAATAGGAGCCCGAATCGCTGCTGCTGACCAGACCGCTCTTGCGCATATCCACGATGGCCGTCCTCAGATCACGATCAGGTCGGCTTGCAGCGCGCCGGCCTGTTTCAGCGCTTCGAGGATCGCCATCAAGTCACCCGGTGCCGCGCCGACCTGGTTCACCGCCCGCACGATCTCGTCGAGGGTGGTGCCCGGGCCGAACTTGAACATCGGCTTGGCTTCCTGCTGGGCATTGACCTTCGAACGTGGCACGACCGCCGTGGTGCCATTGGACAGAGGGCCGGGCTGGCTGACGATCGGGTCTTCGGTGATGGTCACGGTCAAGCTGCCGTGAGTGACGGCCGCCGGGGAAACCTTGACGTTCTGGCCGATCACGATGGTGCCGGTACGGGAGTTGATGATGACTTTCGCCACCGCCTGGCCTGGATCGATTTCGAGGTTTTCCAGGATCGACAGGTAGTCGACCCGCTGGCTCGGATCGAGCGGCGCGGTGACGCGAACCGAACCACCGTCGATGGCCTGGGCCACGCCAGGGCCCAGCATGTCGTTGATCTTGTCGACGATACGCTTGGCGGTGGTGAAGTCGGAGCGATTGAGGTTCAGCGTCAGGCTGTTGCCCTGGTTGAAACCGCTCGGCACCGCGCGCTCTACCGATGCACCACCGGGGATGCGACCGGCTGACGGAACGTTGACGGTAATCTTCGAGCCGTCGCGACCTTCCGCATCGAAACCGCCGACCACCAGGTTGCCCTGGGCCACCGCGTAGACGTTGCCGTCGATACCTTTGAGTGGCGTCAGCAGCAAGGTGCCGCCGCGCAAGCTCTTGGAGTTACCGATGGACGAAACGGTGATGTCGACCTGTTGACCCGGCTTGGCGAACGCCGGCAAATCGGCACTGATCGACACCGCCGCGACGTTCTTCAGCTGCACGTTGCCCGAGCCCGGCGGCACCTTGATGCCGAACTGCGAGAGCATATTGTTGAAGGTCTGCAGAGTGAACGGGGTTTGCGTCGTCTGGTCGCCGGTGCCGTTGAGCCCGACCACCAGGCCATAACCGATCAACTGGTTGGAACGCACGCCGGAAATGCTGGCGATATCCTTCAGGCGTTCGGCCTGCGCGTTGAACGCGGCGGACAGCATCAAGGCGGCCACCATGAGGTGTTTAAGATTCAAACTGACCACCTAGAAAGGGAACAGCGGGCTGAGGAAGAAACGGTCGAACCAGCCTGGCTGACTCGCATCGGCAAACGAACCGGTGCCCGAGTAGGTGATGCGCGCATCGGCCACACGGGTCGACGACACGGTGTTGTCGGTGGCGATGTCATCGGCGCGAACCAGGCCGGCAATCCGTACCAGCTCGTCGCCGGTATTGAGGGTCATCCACTTCTCGCCGCGCACCGCGATGATGCCGTTGGGCAACACATCGGCGACGGTCACGGTGATCGAGCCGGTCAGTGTGTTGCCTTGGGCCGCCTTACTGTCGCCCTTGGTGGCGCGGTCGCCTTCGTAGCTGGCGCTCAGGCTCAGGTCGCCATCACCGAACGGGTTGTTGGTGGTGGCACTGCCGCCGAACAGCGAGGTCAGGCCGATGCCGGTCTTGCTGTTCTTGGCCACCTGCGAGTTGGCGTTTTTACTCGCCTGGGTCCTTTCGTTCAGGGTGATGGTGATGATGTCACCGATCCGGAACGCCTTGCGGTCGCTATAGAGGTTCTGTTCGAAACCGGCCTGATAGATCGAGCCGTTGTTCGCGGCCGCCGGCAACGGCGTACGCGGCAACACCGGAGCGTAGTAAGGGTCATTGGGCTTGGGCGTCGAAGGCACGCAACCTGCGAGCGCGACGATCCCACTCAGTGCCAGAACAGATACATAGCGATTCATGACCCTACCTCACGGTGTTGCAGGCAGCCTCATGGCCGCCACATAGACTTGATTACAGATTCTGCGTTACGAACGAGAGCATCTGGTCGGCGGTGGAGATCACCTTGGAGTTCATCTCGTAGGCGCGCTGGGTGGTGATCATGTTGACCATCTCCTCAACGGTGCTGACGTTGGACGTTTCCAGGGTGTTCTGCAGCATGGTGCCGAAACCGTTCAGGCCCGGGGTGCCGACTTGCGGCGCGCCACTGGCGGCGGTTTCCAGGAACAGGTTGTTGCCCACTGCCTGCAGGCCGGCCGGATTGATGAAGTCGGCGGTTTGCAGGTTGCCGATCACCTGGGCAGCCGGGTTGCCGGCAACGGTGATGGACACGGTGCCGTCGCGGCCGACCGTGAAGGTCTGTGCGTCGTTCGGAATGACAACCGCCGGCTCCAGGGCAAAGCCACTGGCGTTGACGATCTGGCCGTTGGAGTCCAGGTGGAAAGTACCGTCACGGGTGTAGGAGGTGGTGCCGTCCGGTTGCAGGATCTGGAAGAAACCACGACCGTCGATGGCCATGTCCAGCGGCTGCTCGGTGGTTTGCAAGCTGCCGGCGGTGAAGTTTTTCTGGGTGCCGACGATGCGCACACCGGTACCCAGTTGCAGACCCGACGGCAGTTCGCTGTCCTGGGTCGACTGGGCGCCTGGCTGACGCTTGATCTGGTAGAGCAGGTCCTGGAACTCGGCGCGGTCACGTTTGAAACCCGTGGTCGACACGTTGGCCAGGTTGTTGGAAATGGTGGTCAGGTTGGTGTCCTGGGCGGACAGACCTGTTTTGGCAACCCATAGAGCCGGAAGCATTCGATTCTCCTCGTGCGCCTGTTTTACGGCGCGACGTTCTGGTAATTAGCTGATCTGCAAGACCCGAGCCATGGCCTGGTCATCGTCTTTGGCGGTGTTCATCATCTTGATGTGCAGCTCGAACTGCTTGGACAAGGCCAGCACCGAGGTCATCTCTTCCACGGCATTGACGTTGCTCGACTCGAGAAACCCCGACACCAGCTTGACGTCGGCATCAGCTTGCGCAGGCGCGCCGTCCTTGGTGTGGATCGAACCGTCCAGGCCCTTGGTCATGTTCTTGAGGTCCGGATTGACCAGCTTGATGCGGTCGACTTCAGCCATCACCCGGGGACCTTCGCCCATCGCGCGGATGCTGATGGTGCCGTCCTCGCCGACTTCGATCTGCTGCTCCGGCGGCACGGCAATCGGCCCGCCATTGCCCATGACCGGCATGCCGTTGCCGGCGCGCAGCACGCCCAGGGCATCAACATTCAGGCTGCCGGTGCGCACGTAGCTTTCACCGCCATCGGGATTCTGTACGGCAATCCAGCCGCTGCCTTGCACGGCAACGTCGAGGTCGCGGCCGGTTTCCACCAGCGAGCCCGGGGAGAAATCGGTGGCCGGGCGTTCGGACATGGCAAACGCACGCGCCGGAAAGCTGTCACCGAACACCGGCATCGAACGGGCCTGCTCCAGGTCTTTCTGGAAGCCATTGGTGGAGATGTTCGCGAGGTTGTTGGCATGAGCCTTTTGCGCCAGAGCATTCTGGCTGGCGCCGGTCATTGCCACATAAAGGTACTTGTCCACAATTGTTCCTCTGCCTGCCGGACGTTTGCCGCCCACTGCTGTGTTGCGCAGGTTGTAGCAATTTGCAGACCAACTTGCGCGCGCAGGCTCAAACCCCTTTTAAACAGGGGGTTCGAGGCTAATCAGAAGGGAATCGAACAATGTATCGAAGACGAAAAACCGGCGCGGATATGCCGTTTGGCGGCAACACCGTGAAAAGCCGGCTACCAGCCTTTCACGCCGCTCATGTCGGGCAGTTTGTGGGCAATGCCTTTATGGCAGTCAATACAGGTCGCCTGGCCACTGGCCAATGATGTGGAGTGCATGCTGGCAGCGCGTTTGCCCTGGCGTGTGAAGTCCATGAACTCGAAGTTATGGCAGTTGCGGCACTCCCGGGAATCGTTTGCCTTGAGCCGTGCCCACTCGTGTTCGGCCAGCTCCCGACGCATGTCCAGAAACTTGTCCCGGGTACTGATAGTGCCGAACAACTTGCCCCAGACCTCCTTGGAAGCCTGCATCTTGCGGGCGATTTTGTGCGTCCACTCGTGGGGTACGTGACAGTCGGGGCATGTGGCGCGCACGCCCGAGCGGTTGGTGTAGTGAATGGTTTCCTGCAACTCGACATAAACGTTGTCGCGCATTTCATGGCAGGACGTGCAGAACTTCTCGGTGTTGGTCGCTTCCAGCGCGGTGTTGAACCCGCCCCAGAAAATCACCCCGGCGATAAACCCGCCGAGGGTCAGGAAGCCCAGGCTGTAATGCACGCTGGGCCGACGCAGCACACCCCAATAATCCTTGAGCAAGGCAAGCAAAGATTTCATGGCCTCTCCTCAAGGTTTCGGCTGGCGGTTGATTTCGTCTTGCAAGACCTGGTCGATGTTCTTGAAGCTGTTGCTCACCAGTGGCTTCACATCCTTTTGCGGCACGTGACACTGGTTGCAGAAATATCGGCGCGGCGACACCGCCGCCAATGCCTGGCCGTCACGGTCCATGTAGTGAGTGATGCTGATCATCGGCGCCTGGGTACGCGCACTGTTGGCGCGACTGTGACAGGACAGGCACTTGTTGCTGTTCTTGTCGATGGCATAGCCGCGAATGCTGTGGGGAATAGTGGGCGGTTGCTCGGGGTAATTGCGCTCACGCTTGAGGTCCTTGTTCTCGTCTTCCGCGATGGGCGGTGCCGGCAGCTCCTGGGTCAGGGTCCCGCCGACTCGCCGCCCGTCCGGCGCTGGCGCATCCAGTGGGTAACCAGGGTCTGCCGCAAACGCTACGGGCAACCAGACCAGCAGAGCAGCAAGCAGGGGCAGCGAACGATAATTCATGAAAGCTCTCCTTATGCCGTCTTGATCAACTCAATCCTGATCGCGCATTTCTTGTAGTCGGTCTGCTTGGAGATGGGGTCCGTCGCATCGAGCGTGACTTTGTTGATCAACCTGTTGGCATCGAAAAACGGCACGAATACCAGACCTTGGGGCGGCTTGTTGCGCCCCCGGGTTTCAATGCGCGCACGCATTTCGCCGCGCCGACTGATCAGTTTCACTTCGCTGCCACGCCGGGCATTCAAGGCCTTGGCATCGGCCGGGTGCATGTAGACCAGCGCGTCGGGGACCGCTTTATAGAGTTCTTCGACACGCTGGGTCATGGTCCCGGTGTGCCAATGCTCAAGCACCCGACCGGTACTCAACCAGAACGGGAAGTCCGCGTCCGGGGCTTCCGCAGGAGGCTCGTAGGGCAGCGCGAAGATGATCGCCTTCTTGTCGGGGTAGCCGTAGAACTGCACGCCACTGCCCTTTTCGACATAGGGGTCGTAACCCTCACGGAAGCGCCAAAGCGTTTCCTTGCCTTCGACGACAGGCCAGCGCAACCCGCGCTCGGAGTGATAACGATCAAAGGGTGCAAGGTCATGACCATGTCCACGGCCGAACTGGGCATATTCTTCGAACAGGCCTTTTTGCAGGTAGAAACCGAAATCCCGGGCTTCGTCGTTCTGATAACCCGCCGCCATTTGCTCAACCGGGAACTCATCGACCTGGCCATTCTTGAACAGCACCTCATACAGGGTCTTGCCCTTGTATTGCGGTGAACCGTCCAACAGCTCTTGCGGCCAAACCTCGTCGGTTTTAAAGCGCTTGGAAAACTCGACCAATTGCCAGAGGTCCGACTTGGCGTCACCCGGCGCCGAGACCAGTTGATGCCAGAACTGCGTACGCCGCTCCGCGTTGCCGTAAGCGCCCTCTTTCTCGACCCACATCGCCGTGGGCAAAATCAGATCGGCTGCCTGTGCCGAGACGGTGGGATACACATCCGACACCACCACGAAGTTCTCGGGGTTGCGCCACCCCGGCAGCACTTCCTGCATGATGTTAGGCCCGGCCTGCATGTTGTTGCTGGCCATCGTCCAATACACATTGAGCACGCCATCCTTGAGCATGCGACTCTGCTGCACGGCATGGAACCCGACCTTTTCCTTGATGGTGCCCGCCGGGAGCTTCCAGATTTTTTCCGCGGTGGCGCGGTGCGCCGGGTTGGTGACCACCAGGTCGGCCGGCAAGCGATGGGAGAACGTGCCCACTTCACGCGCAGTCCCGCAGGCCGAAGGCTGGCCCGTCAGCGAGAAAGGACTGTTGCCCGGCTCGCTGATCTTCCCGGTCAACAGGTGAATGTTGTAGATCAGGTTGTTGGCCCACACACCGCGGGTATGCTGGTTGAAGCCCATGGTCCAGAACGAAACCACCTTGCGCTTGGGGTCGGCATACAGTTCGGCCAATGCCTTGAGGCGCTCGGCCGGCACCCCGGTTTCCTTGGCGGTGCGTTCGAGGGTGTAGGGTTTTACGAAAGCGGCGAATTGCTCGAAGTCGATGTCGGTCCAGGTGTTCGCCTTGTCGGCATTCCTGGCTTTCATCTCCAGCGGATTATCGGCACGCAAACCGTAGCCGATGTCATCGGTGCCTTTGGCGAATTTGGTGTGCTTGCTGACGAAGTCTTTGTTGACCGAACCGCTTTCAATGATGTGGTTGGCGATGTAGTTGAGAATGAGCAAATCAGTCTGTGGCTTGAACACCATCGGAATGTCGGCCAGTTCAAAACTGCGATGTTCGAAAGTAGAGAGCACGGCCACTTTCACATTTGGCTGACTTAAACGGCGATCGGTCACCCGACTCCAAAGAATCGGATGCATTTCCGCCATGTTTGAACCCCACAGGACGAATGCATCGGTGACTTCGATATCGTCATAACAGCCCATCGGCTCATCGATACCGAAAGTGCGCATGAACCCCATGACAGCCGAGGCCATGCAATGGCGTGCATTGGGGTCGATGTTGTTCGAGCGGAACCCCGCCTTCATCAATTTGTTGGCCGCGTACCCTTCCCAGACCGTCCACTGTCCGGAACCGAACATGGCGATCGATTCCCCGCCCTTGTTCTTCAGCGCCTCCTTGTACTTCAACTCCATCACATCGAACGCCTGCTTCCAGGACACCGGCTGAAACTCGCCCTGTTTGTCATATTGCCCGTTGGTCATGCGCAACAGCGGCTGAGTCAGCCGATCAACGCCGTACATGATCTTGGATAGAAAGTATCCTTTGACGCAGTTCAATCCGCGATTGACCTCGGCTTTAACGTCACCATGGGTTGCAACAACTCTGTTGTCCTTGGTCGCCACCATGACACTGCAACCGGTACCACAAAAACGACAGGGCGCCTTGTTCCAGTCCAAGGCGACCATGTCTTCTTCGGTAACCAGGTTGCTGGCAGAGGTAAACACCGGGAGGCCCGCAGCCGCCGCAGCGATCCCCGCAGCCTGGGCTTTGACAAACTCTCGCCGCGTCATAGGCATGTGTTTTCTCCCGTTACATCGAGAATTTCGTGATAAACCAGGGCGGCGTTGAGCACACCCGGCAAGCGGTTGATCTGATCGATTCGCTGAAGGATCTGGCTTTCGTGTTCGGTTTCCAGCACAACCACCAGTTTGCCGGCGGGACTTTCCTGATGAAGCTCAACGCCCTTGAGCAAACGCAGATTGGCTTTCACCGCCTCGAACAAGGCAGGACGGGCATGTACCACCAGGCTGGCAATATGCAGCGTCTTTTCCATGACCCGTACTCCCTGCTGAATTAGAGATAGATGGCAATCAGTTAGGGGGGCCTGGCGGACCGAGGAGCATTTGCAGAAACCAGACAAAAAAACCGTAACCACCGACTATCGCCACCGATAACAGTGGAAACAGAACAATGATCAGGAAATAGAACAGGCGAGTTTCTTTGCGAACTCGCCGGGTAGAGTCATCCATTGATGGCATGGTTAGCGCTCCTGCCAAACTGTGAGAAAAGCCTAGATGGCTTGTTCGGCAACTTCCATGATTCAGATCAATGGAAGGAATTTAGCGCTTTAAACAAGAATAAAACACACTGGACAATTATTAACACTCACTAAACATTCTTATTTTAACAAGCCTCAACGCTCAAGTTTGCCTATTTCATATTCACGCAACTTGTTGGCAATCGTTGTATGAGAGACACCCAGCCGCTTGCCGAGCAATCGGCTGCTGGCATGCTCCGAATAAAGCCGCTCCAGCACTGCTTTTTCAAAGCGTCCGACAATTTCATCCAGTCCGCCTTCGAGCGAAAAGTCGCCCAATGGCTGACGCACACCATAGTCAGGCAGACGAATATGCTCAGCCTTGACCGTCCCGCCGTCACACAGGGAAACCGCCTGGAACAGCACGTTCTCCAGCTGCCGCACGTTGCCCGGCCAATGGTAGTGACTGAGCCGCTCCATTGCCGCCGGGGCGAGCTTGGGTAACGGACAACCAATCTGCCGACTGGCCTGATCGAGGAAGTGTTCCACCAGCGGCGTCAAGCCATCAAGGCATTCGCGCAACGGCGGGATGTGCAGCGACAACACGTTCAAGCGGTGATAGAGATCTTGGCGGAACTCGCCGCGAGCGCACAATTCGGACAGGTCGACCTGGGTCGCGCAGATCACTCGCACGTCGAGGTACACCTCTTCATCGCTGCCTACACGGCGGAAGCAACCGTCCTGCAAAAAGCGCAGCAATTTCACTTGCAAGCGCGGGCTCATTTCGCCGACGCCATCGAGAAACAGCGTACCGCCCGCCGTCAGCTCCAGCAGCCCGAGCTTGCCCTCGGCCCGCGCCCCTTCGAAGGCACCGGGGCCGTAACCGAACAACTCCGTCTCGGCCATGGACTCCGGAAGACCGGCGCAATTGAGCGCCATCAATGGCGACTGCCCGCGAGGACTGGCCAGATGGCAGGCCCGCGCCAACAATTCCTTGCCGGTGCCGGTTTCCCCTTCTATCAATAGCGGCGCATCCAGTGGCGCCATGCGCCGCGCCTCGCGCACCACCGCCGCCATGACTTTAGAACTCTGGAAGATGCTGTCGAAGCCACGCAATTCCTGCTTGCGCACGTTGTAGATACGCTCACCCACCCGGTCGGCGCGGTGCAGGGTCAACACCGCACCGGCCATGGCCTCGCTGTCGTCATGCTCCGACTGCAAAGGCGCAATGTCGGCCAGGAACACGTCGCCCTTGACCTTGACCCGCAGCCCGTTGATCCGCGATTTGTTGGCGCGCACCAGTTCCGGCAAATCGAAATCCTCGGCGTAGCGCGACAGGGGAATCCCCGGCACCTCGTCGACCCGCACACCCAGCAACTGCGCCGCTGCCCGGTTGGCCGCGACGATGGAGCCGCCCATGTCGATCGACAGCACCGGAAACTCCAGCGCACCGAGCAGTGCATTGAGCTCCATATGACGACGCTCGCTCGGCATCAGCCCTACACGCTTGACGCCAAAGACCCCGGCAATCGCTTCGAATTTCGGACGCAAGGCCTGGAACTGAATATTGATCAGGTTCGGGCAATGCAGGTAGATGGCGTTGCCATGCTCCCCCCCCACCTCACCGCGAGCCACGTTGATCCCGTACTCCACCAGCAAGTTGAGAATGTCGCGCAGGATGCCGATGCGGTTCTGGCAGTGGACTTTGATACGCATATAAAAGGCCTGAAAGAGCAGTGATTGAGGTTGATGCCTGACGCACAAACTGTGGGAGCGGGCTTGCTCGCGAAGGCGTCGGCATAGCCAACATTGATGTATCAGATAGACCGTTTTCGCGAGCAAGCCCGCTCCCACAGGGGGCTACGACACCCTTGAGGTGGAGTTTTCTGCGGCAGCGCCAAGATAGTCGTCAAGATTATGTGACAGGTGGAGGGCTTTTCCCACCCGCCAATCTCAACATTTACGCACTGGGGCCAAATACGTAACGAAAACTTTACGATTATCGAGGGTTTTTCCTGCGGGTTACGCCGAGCACCTGCTGCAACGGTGCAATTCATGGGGTATTTCTAGGTCCATAGCAGCACATAACAAGAACGAAGCCCCCTAGCAGGAGAGCAGCATGAAGCAGACGCAATACGTGGCTCGCGAGCCCGATGCGCAAGGTTTTATCGACTACCCCGCCGAAGAACACGCGGTGTGGAACACGCTGATCACTCGCCAACTGAAAGTGATCGAAGGGCGTGCGTGCCAGGAATACCTGGACGGTATCGAAAAACTCGGTCTGCCCCACGACCGCATTCCTCAACTCGGCGAAATCAACAAGGTCCTCGGTGAAACCACCGGTTGGCAGGTTGCCCGGGTTCCCGCACTGATTCCCTTCCAGACCTTTTTCGAATTGCTGGCCAGCAAGCAGTTTCCGGTAGCGACCTTTATTCGTACCCGCGAGGAACTGGATTACCTGCAAGAGCCGGACATTTTCCACGAGATCTTCGGCCACTGCCCGTTGCTGACCAACCCGTGGTTCGCCGAATTCACCCACACCTACGGCAAGCTCGGCCTCAAGGCGTCCAAGGAAGAACGCGTGTACCTGGCGCGCCTGTACTGGATGACCATCGAATTTGGCCTGGTCGACACCCCGCAAGGCCAGCGCATCTACGGCGGCGGCATCCTGTCTTCTCCGAAAGAGACCGTGTATTGCCTGTCGGACGAGCCTGAGCATCAGGCGTTCGATCCGCTGGAATGCATGCGCACGCCATACCGCATCGACATCCTGCAGCCACTGTACTTCACCCTGCCAAATCTCAAGCGTCTGTTCGACCTGGCTCACGAAGACATCATGGGCATGGTCAAGCAAGCGATGCAGATGGGTCTGCACGCACCGAAATTTCCGCCAAAACCAAAAGCTGCGTGAACCGCGACTTTTGCTGACAAGTGAGTCTGTCAGTCACCGTCGCTTTGGTTTAGCGTGACGGTACTGTCGACCGATATAAAAACACTCGATTTCAGGAAACACACCATGTCCACTTTGAACCAAGCCCATTGCGAAGCCTGCCGCGCCGACGCCCCACAAGTCAGCGACGAAGAACTGCCGATCCTGATCAAACAGATCCCGGACTGGAACATCGAAGTTCGCGACAGCATCATGCAGTTGGAGAAGGTCTTCCTGTTCAAGAACTTCAAACACGCCCTGGCGTTCACCAACGCGGTCGGTGAAATCTCCGAGGCTGAAGGCCACCACCCAGGCCTGCTGACCGAGTGGGGCAAAGTGACCGTGACCTGGTGGAGCCACTCGATCAAGGGCCTGCACCGCAACGACTTCATCATGGCCGCGCGCACTGACATCGTTGCCAAGGACGCTGAGGGGCGCAAGTAATGCATTTCGACGCCATCGGTCGAGTACCTGGCGACCCGATCCTCGGCCTGATGGAGGCCTACGCGCAGGACCCGAACCCGCGCAAGTTCGATTTGGGCGTGGGTGTCTATAAAGACGCCCAGGGCCTGACGCCGATTCTCGAGTCGGTGAAACTTGCCGAGCAACGCCTGGTGGACGGTCAGCCGACCAAGACCTACATCGGTGGTCACGGCGAACCGGCGTTCGGTAAAGCGATCAATGAGCTGGTGCTCGGCGCGGACTCGGCAGTGATCGCCGCACAACGCGCTGGCGCCACCCAGACTCCGGGCGGCACCGGGGCTTTGCGCCTGAGTGCGGACTTTATCGCCCAATGCCTGCCGGGACGCGGCGTATGGTTGAGCAACCCGACCTGGCCGATCCACGAAACGATTTTTGCGACAGCCAAGGTCAAGGTCAGCCACTACCCATACGTGGGCAGTGACAACCGTCTCGACGTCGACGGCATGCTGGCGGCGCTCAATGAAGCACCCAAGGGCGATGTGGTATTGCTGCACGCCTGCTGTCACAACCCGACCGGTTTCGACCTGTCCCAGGAGGACTGGCAACGGGTGCTGGAGGTAGTCCGCAAGCGCGAACTGCTGCCGCTGATCGACTTCGCCTATCAAGGATTCGGCGATGGCCTGGAGCAGGATGCCTGGTCGACCCGGCTGTTCGCCGCCGAGTTGCCGGAACTGCTGATCACCAGCTCTTGCTCGAAGAACTTCGGCCTGTACCGCGACCGCACCGGTGCGCTGATTGTCTGCGCGAAAAACGCCGACAAGCTCACCGACATCCGCAGCCAGCTGGCCAACATCGCCCGCAACCTGTGGTCGACGCCACCGGATCACGGTGCTGCCGTGGTCGCGACCATCCTCGGCGACCCGGAGTTGAAAAACCTCTGGGCTGACGAAGTGGAAGGTATGCGCCTGCGTATCGCCCAACTGCGCTGCGGTTTGGTGGAGGCGCTGGAGCCTCACGGCTTGCGCGAGCGCTTTGCGCACATTGGCGTGCAACGCGGGATGTTCTCCTACACCGGCCTGTCGCCTGAGCAGGTGAAAGACCTGCGCGATCATCACAGCGTGTACATGGTCAACTCCGGCCGGGCCAACGTGGCTGGCATCGATGCCACGCGCCTGGATCTGCTTGCCGAGGCGATTGCCAGCGTCTGCAGATAGCATAAACGCACTGCAAATCCTATGTGGGAGCGGGCTTGCTCGCGAATGCGGAGTGTCAGTCGACTTCAAAGCTGACTGATCCACCGCATTCGCGAGCAAGCCCGCTCCCACATTTGTTATGTGTTGCCCCCTCTGGATCTGTCTATACAACCCCATCCGTCGAAACAAATGGATATAAAAGTCCGTTTGTCATTTTCAGTGCTGTATCCTGCCCAGGCTTTTTTAAAGCGCGGATCTACCAGATCTATCAACAGACTTAGCGAGGAGCGCAACCATGCACGAGATTCCCAATCTCCCCTTCCCAAGCCTGCACGTACCTGAGCAGACGACCACGCAACAAGCCGGCGCCCAACAGCCCGAGCCGAAAGAAGCCACTGACAGCCGCCAGGCTGACAGAGAAGACTGAAACACCCGCCGTACAGACCGTGTGGAAAGCGCTAACATGCGCTTTCCACACTGCCTGAAACGAGAACTCTATCCATGACCGATGAATTCAGCGAAGCGCAGGCCAGCGTCCTGATTGGCACCGCCGAGAAAATGATCGAGATCTGGAATCGCCTCTCCCCCGAGAAACAAGCCTCGTTGCTCGCCCGCTTCGGCACCCAGGAAAACGCCCTGGCCGCCCTGGTCACCACGCAACTGGTCGCTCCCGTCAAAGCTGAATGACGCCGCCCGGCAAATAGTTTTACTTTTTCACAACCAACGAGCGTCCACACCGCTATCATAAGCAGCCTATCTATCCTGCTTTACCGTGGACCTTTACCCATGCCTGAAAACCAGCGCCCCCTGGCGGTCACGCTGCAAGTCGTCTCCATCGTCCTTTTCACCTTCATCGGCTACCTGAATATCGGCATCCCCCTGGCCGTATTGCCCGGTTACGTCCACACCGACCTGGGCTTCGGCGCCGTGGTCGCGGGCCTGGTGATCAGCGTGCAATACCTGGCCACCCTGCTTAGCCGCCCTTATGCCGGGAAGATCATCGACAACAAGGGCAGTAAACTGGCCGTGATGTACGGCCTGGCCGGTTGCGGCTTGAGCGGTGTATTCATGCTGATTTCGGCCTGGACCCAGAGCCTGCCGGCCTTGAGCCTGATCAGCCTGCTGATCGGTCGCCTGGTACTCGGCAGCGCGGAAAGCCTGGTGGGCTCAGGCTCGATTGGCTGGGGCATCGGCCGGGTCGGCGCGGCGAACACCGCCAAGGTCATCTCCTGGAACGGTATCGCCAGCTATGGCGCACTGGCCGTCGGCGCGCCCTTGGGCGTGTTGCTCGTCCATCAACTGGGCTTGTGGAGCATGGGCGTGAGCATTGTCTTGCTGGCCGTGCTCGGCCTGCTGCTGGCCTGGCCGAAAACCGCCGCGCCCATCGTCGCCGGTGAGCGCCTGCCGTTCATGCACGTGCTCGGGCGGGTCTTCCCCCACGGCTGCGGCCTGGCCCTGGGCTCCATCGGTTTTGGCACCATCGCCACCTTCATCACCCTGTATTACGCCACGCAACACTGGGACAACGCGGTGCTGTGCCTGAGCCTGTTCGGTGCCAGCTTCATCGGCGCGCGCCTGCTGTTCGGCAACCTGATCAACCGCCTCGGCGGCTTTCGCGTGGCCATCGCCTGCCTGTCGGTGGAAACCCTCGGCTTGCTGTTGCTGTGGCTGGCACCGGATGCCCATTGGGCACTGGCGGGTGCGGCACTGAGCGGCTTCGGCTTTTCGCTGGTGTTTCCGGCGCTGGGAGTGGAAGCGGTCAACCTGGTGCCGGCCTCCAGCCGTGGTGCGGCTGTCGGTGCCTATTCGCTGTTCATCGACTTGTCGTTGGGCATTACCGGACCATTGGCCGGTGCGATTGCGGCAGGATTTGGTTTTGCATCGATCTTCCTGTTCGCCGCCCTCGCCGCACTCAGCGGTTTGATGCTGAGCCTGTACCTGTACCGGCAGGCGCCGAAGCAACGCGAAGCGCGGGACACGCCCTAGAAGTCGACCTTGCCGCGCCCGGCCTTGATGTTGCCACGCTTGCTCTTGGATTCAAGGCGACGGGTCTTCGAGCCAAGGGTCGGTTTGGTCGGGCGGCGTTTCTTCTCGACCTTGGTGGCGCTCTGGATCAACTCGACCAAACGCTCCAAAGCATCCGCACGGTTCTGCTCCTGCGTGCGGTATTGCTGGGCCTTGATGATCAACACACCGTCGCTGGTGATGCGGCTGTCGCGCAGCGCCAGCAGCCGCTCCTTGTAGAACTCGGGCAAGGACGACGCCGGAATGTCGAAGCGCAGGTGCACGGCACTGGAGACCTTGTTGACGTTCTGCCCACCGGCGCCCTGGGCGCGAATGGCCGTCAACTCGATCTCGGCATCCGGCAGATGCACGTTGTTGGAAATCACCAGCATGGAAACGGTCCGCAGTCAGGGTGTTCAGGATACCGCGAATGTCGCTCGCAATTGCAGTTCATCATGGCTAACCGGTGCAACCGGGCATTGCCTTCAGTCAAATTCATTTACAAATATTGCTCTCACCCTTCTGAAGAAACATTGATTTATTTTGAATAGCGGTACTAATCTCGGGGGCTCGCATCAGCAGGATATGATGACTAATGAACCTTGAAAATATTCGATATCACATCTCAGTGACGCTTTTAGTTTTAGCCTGTTCCGTTCTGCCTGCCGGAATTATTGTATTCGGCATAAAAAAAGTAATTCACATAGATCAAAACCATCTAGACATCGCCCATTTAACAACATACATAATCCTCGTGATCATTGGTTTAAAGCTTTACATTCCAAGAATGCGCGGCGTGATCTGAATAGTACCAAGCCTCGCTACAACAGCAGCCTCCTGATTACAAAACCTACTCTGCGACCATCGAATTTATCGTAAAAGCATCAACCAACACCTCAAATGACAAAGCCAATTTTCCCATCTGGTGATAAGCCCTCTCATAATTAATTGGATCACGTCTGAACAACTCAACCGATCCTGGCTTTGACACCGGCCTAAACACTCCGACTGCAGAAAGAAGCAAGTCCACTGAGTAGTAAAGCACGTCCCCCTCGCTATCATCGAATATGTTCCTATAGATATCCCTAACAGGCCCAACCGTGCTTGGAGCGTCCGGCCCGCTATAAATATTCCAAAAACCTTCGTAGATATTATTAACGCCATGTCCAACCATGAGTGCGCCCGGCACCGCACCGAATCCCCCTGAGGCTCCAGCAATCGTAACCCCTGTCCTAACCTGCATCACCCCCGCCACAACCCCAACACCATTTTGAAGATAGAAACGCGCCTTTGACGATAAATCCTCATATTCGGCTCTTATTTCCTGCACCGCTTGCCACGCACTAATAGCCCCTTCATCAACCGCCTGAATTATTTCATCAACATAGGCAGAGACAATCGAGCCAAATCGAAGTCGCGCAAAGCCATCAGGAATATGCACCATGCCTATGCTGCAACCAACTGCAACCAGATCGGAAGCCGATCTAGTTACATCATGAATATCGCAAGAGTCCTCATTCACCTTCATTCCCCCAGGAACTATAGGCACTGGTAGCCCCTGGAACATGCGCCCAGGCAATGTCCCTGTAACGAATGGACACCAGCTCTTGCGGCTCAGCGTCATTCATGCGAATCGCGTGGGGAACCTGCAAGCTGATATGAGCGATACGCGCACCTGACAGGTGTATTGAATAGTACTGTTCCTGGCCGCCAACCGAAGAGGTTCGATAAAAATTGATCTTGCAATCAACCTCCTCACCCTCATGCAGCGCACTTGCCAGCAATGGTGATGACTTGTCGATGCCTTTGGTTATCATGATCGGCATGTGCTTGCCGCGCCCACCTGCCACGCTACCGTCGTTGCCCGTGAGCATGTCGTGCGAATAAGCCAGCACCATGATTTCATCCTGGTGACCGATCTGGCATTTGTTGCCGATAGAATCAAGACCGGAGCAACCGGCAGAAATCAAACCTTGGCGCTTTCCGGTAATGCTCATGTAGCTGTGACTGGCCATACGCACCCCTCCTTTGTGTTCGGAGAGGCAGACTAAGACAAAAAGTAAAATATCGGTTGTAGGCTGTTTCTGAGTTTCCTGTATGAATCCAGAAAAAATCAACCCGGCACATGGCCGGGTTGATCGTTGAAACCAGACGCGCTTACTTCACAGCAGGGGCAGCGCTATTCAACACGCGTTGCGCACTACGCTTGTTCTTGATGCCGTAGCAGACCCACATGAACACGAGCCACACCGGAATCGCGTACACCGATGTCTGGATCCCCGGAATCAACAGCATCACGCCGAGAATGAACAACACGAACGCCAGGCAGATGTAGTTGCCGTACGGGTACCAAAAGGCCTTGAACAGCGGCGTTTGTTTGGTCTTGTTCATGTGCTGGCGGAACTTGAAGTGCGAGTAGCTGATCATCGCCCAGTTGATCACCAGGGTGGCAACAACCAGCGACATCAACAGTTCCAGCGCATTTTGCGGGATCAGGTAGTTCAGCAGTACCGCGATCAGGGTCACGGCGGCCGAGGCCAGGATCGAACGTACCGGCACGCCGCGCTTGTCGATCTTCGCCAACGCCTTCGGCGCATCACCCTGCTCGGCCATGCCCAGCAGCATACGGCTGTTGCAGTAGGTGCCGCTGTTGTACACCGACAGCGCCGCGGTCAGGACCACGAAGTTGAGGATGTGCGCGGCGGTGTTGCTGCCCAGCATCGAGAACACTTGTACGAACGGGCTGCCGCTGTAGGAATCACCGGAAGCGTTCAGGGTGGTCAGCAAGCTGTCCCACGGCGTCAACGACAGCAGGATCACCAAGGCGCCGATGTAGAAAATCAGGATCCGGTAGATCACCTGGTTGATGGCTTTCGGGATCACGGTTTTCGGCTTGTCGGCTTCGGCAGCGGTGAAACCGAGCATTTCCAGGCCACCGAAGGAAAACATGATGAACGCCATGGCCATCACCAGACCGGTGATTCCGTTCGGGAAGAAGCCACCGTGGGACCACAGGTTGCTGACCGCTGCTTGCGGGCCGCCATTACCGCTGACCAGCAGGTAGCTGCCCAGGGCAATCATGCCGACGATCGCCACGACCTTGATGATTGCGAACCAGAACTCGGCCTCGCCAAAGACTTTGACGTTGGCCAGGTTGATGGCGTTGATCAGCACGAAGAAGCCAGCTGCGGAGACCCAGGTCGGGATGTCCGGCGCCCAGTAGTGGATGTATTTGCCGACCGCCGTCAGCTCCGACATGCCCACCAGGATGTACAGGATCCAGCAGTTCCAGCCCGACAGGAAACCGGCAAAGCCACCCCAGTACTTGTGGGCGAAGTGGCTGAAGGAGCCGGCCACCGGATCTTCGACGATCATTTCGCCCAGTTGGCGCATGATCATGAAAGCAATGAAGCCGCAGATGGCGTAGCCAAGGATCATCGACGGGCCAGCGGATTTCAGCACCCCGGCCGAGCCGAGGAACAAGCCGGTACCGATTGCACCACCGAGGGCAATCAGTTGAATGTGGCGATTTTTCAGGCCGCGTTTCAGCTCGCCTGATTGCGGGTTTTGTCCACTCATGAAAAGGGTCTCACGCAAGGTTTGATGATGTTCAGTAGGCGTTGCTGCTCAAGAAAGGCGTTAAGCGGCACCGATCAAACCCCAGCGCAGGCACCAGGAGTTCAGCGTAATTACAACGGTCATGCGTCACCTGTTTGTTTTTATCTGTGACGAAATCGAACCCGACACGCTCGTGACGCGGCGGAGTGAACAAGGCGGATAGCCTTGAGGGTTGCGCAGATGCGCAGGAGGTCACAGGTAAAACGCGGCGCATTGTACACCTGTAACCCCCTGCTGCCAGACCCGCTGGACAAGCGTGTCTATTGCCGGGATTGCCTGTGTCCGCCCCGAGAGGCTCGGGCGGCTGCAAAAAAAGGGTCAGATCCTTGCGGATCATCGACGGGAAAGGCAGGAAAACCGCCTCTCGCAGAGAGATAGAGTTGGATTGCGGCGTTCATTGCGCCTCCTTTTTGTTATGCACCTGCACGACAGGCATGGCGCGCATAACACCCTGCATGGAGTGTTGAAACAAGCGGGCTAGAGGGTTGGAAGGCGCAAGGAAGGCGCTGATGTGTAAGCGTTTTCTTACGGCATACGGGGATAGGTGAATCCACGGGGTTAATCGGCGGATTTCGTCAGGATTTCTTTACATGGCGTAATTTTAGCTTTCCACTTCGGACATCCCGGCGCGGCAACTGGCGCTATCGCGGGGAAGACAGATAACGCAATACCTGGAGGAGCAGGCTTGCTGGCGATGGTCGTTACCGATAACGCGTATGAACTGGATAAACGCGGTGCACTTGAGCCCATCGCCAGCAAGCCGGCTCCTACAAGGGACCGTGGCTACGCTGAAAATGAAGTGGACTCCAAACCATTGAAAGCCCCCCAAAAAAAACGCCAACCCGAAGGTTGGCGTTTTTTATCAAGCGCTCAGCCGATTACTCCGGCTTGCGACGACCGAAGCCTGGACGCTGGCCGGAACCGGCCGGTGCGCCACGGCGCTTGCCCGATGGCTTGTCACCGTCGACCAGCTTGATCCCCGGACGCTTCGGCGCAGGCTTGGCCGGGCGCTTGGTGTCGGCCGGGCGATCGGCTACCGGCGTACCACGACCTTCGCCACGCTCGGTACGACCATTGGCCGGACGTGGCGTACGTGGACCGCGTTCGCCGTCCTGACGCGCGACTGGCTTGCGCCTTGGACGCTCGCCTTCGATCTGCGGTTCGCGGCTGGCTCGTGGCGCGGCTGGCGCGTCAGTGGCCGGACGCAGGGTACGCACGCGCTCGGTCTTGGCCATTGGACGCGAGGATTTACGCTGCATCCGGTCCAGCTTGTCTTTGCTCTTGGCGTTCATCTGCGGCATCGCGACCGGCGTCAGGCCGACCTCGGCACTCAGAATGTCGACTTCGTACTGGCTCATTTCGCGCCAGCGGCCCATCGGCAGGTCGGAGTTGAGGAACACCGGACCAAAACGCACGCGCTTCAGACGGCTGACCACCAGGCCCTGGGATTCCCACAGGCGACGAACTTCGCGGTTACGACCTTCCATCACCACGCAGTGGTACCAGTGGTTGAAGCCTTCACCACCTGGTGCCTGCTTGATATCGGTGAACTTGGCCGGGCCATCTTCAAGGACAACGCCAGCCTTCAGGCGCTCGATCATCTCGTCATCGACTTCGCCACGCACACGTACCGCGTATTCACGGTCCATTTCGTAGGAAGGGTGCATCAGGCGGTTGGCCAGCTCACCGTCGGTGGTGAACATCAGCAAACCGGTGGTGTTGATGTCCAGACGACCGATGTTGATCCAGCGGCCTTCTTTCGGCTTTGGCATTTTGTCGAACACGGTCGGGCGACCTTCCGGGTCGACACGGGTGCAGATCTCGCCGTCGGGCTTGTTGTACATGATCACGCGGCGGACCGATTCGGCGGCCTCTTCACGCTTGATCACCTTGCCATCGATGGTGATGGCGTCGTGCATGTCGACACGCTGGCCAAGGGTGGCGTCTTTGCCGTTGACCTTGATGCGGCCGTGGCTGATCCAGGCTTCCACGTCACGGCGCGAGCCGACGCCGATACGGGCGAGGACTTTCTGCAGTTTTTCGCCTGCTGGGCCGATTTCCTGGTCGTCTTTCTGGTCTTTGATACTCATCTGGGCACCTCCCGGTGTGGTCTGAAAACTGGGTACTTGGGCGAAGGGATCGCCGAAGGGTCGCGAATCATACGCGCATGCGGGCGATTGCGCATCAGAGACTAGCTGATCGAGGCAAGGTTATTGGTTTTTCCGCTGGCCGGTGATCGCGGACGATCACCGACCTTCTGTAGGAGCCGGCTTGCTGGCGATGGCGTCACCGCGGTCCCTCAGAGACACCGCGTTGGCCGCATCGCCAGCAAGCCGGCTCCTACAGGGTTGTGGTCAGTCTTCGAACTCACGGCGCTCGGCTTCGATGGCTTCAGCCAGGGCCAGGGCTTCGGCCTCTTCGTCCGACAGTTCCGGCTCGGGTTTCGGTTGTTCGAGGGCGGCTACAGCGGCCAGCAGTTTTTCCCGGGCTTCGGCGACACCAAGGATGTCGTCTTCTGGCTCCGGTTCAATTTCCGCTTCAGGCTCGGGCTCGGGCTCTGCCGCTTCAACTTCTGGCTCGATAACCGACTGCTCCGAATCGAACTCAGGCGACGCGCCATCACGCAGCAAGTCGTCGAAGTCGGTCTTGAGCCCCTCCTCCATGCTGTCCAGTTCCAACAACAACGTGTGGAAACTGGTTTCTTCCTTCGGCTCTTCCGGCTCGGCGCTGGCGTCGGCCAACTCTTGCAGGGCTGCCGGCACCGGGGCGTCGTCGAAATCCAGCACCGGGTCCGGTTCCAGTTCGCGCAGTTCGGCCAACGGCGGCAGGTCATCGAGGTTTTTCAGGTTGAAATGATCAAGGAACGCCTTGGTGGTGGCGAACATCGCTGGTTTGCCGGGTACGTCGCGGTAGCCGACGATGCGGATCCACTCGCGCTCCATCAGTGTCTTGACGATGTTGCTGTTCACCGCCACGCCCCGTACATCTTCGATTTCACCACGGGTGATCGGCTGGCGATAGGCGATCAGGGCCATGGTTTCCAGCATAGCGCGGGAATAGCGCTGCGGACGCTCTTCCCACAGACGCCCGACCCAGGGCGCAAATTTTTCGCGAATTTGCAGGCGATACCCCGAGGCCACTTCCTTCAGTTCAAAGGCGCGGCCATCGCAGGACTTGGCCAGAATCGTCAGGGCCTTCTTGAAGACCGGCGGTTCCGGCCGCTCGCCCTCTTCGAAGAGTTCGAACAGGCTTTCCAAAGATTGCGGCTTTCCCGAGGCCAACAGAAAGGCTTCAAGCAAGGGTGCCAGGTCACGGGGTTCAGTCAGGTTCATGTTTCGACTCGTTATTCGGCTCGGGCTCGCACGTGGATCGCGGCAAATGGCTCATTCTGCACCAGCTCGACCAGGGATTCCTTGACCAGTTCAAGGATCGCCATGAAGGTCACCACCACGCCCAGGCGTCCTTCTTCAGCGGTGAACAGCTCGACAAATGGCACGAACCCGCCGCCCTTGAGGCGTTCCAGCACATCGCTCATGCGCTCGCGGGTCGACAGCGCCTCGCGGCTGACCTGATGGCTTTCGAACATGTCGCCACGGCGCAACACCTCGGCCATCGACAGCAGCAACTCGGACAGGCGCACGTCCGGCAACAACTTGCGTGCCCGGGCCTCCGGGGCGTCGAGTTTGGGCACCACCACGTCGCGACCGACGCGGCTCAAGCCATCGATGCCTTCGGCGGCGGCCTTGAAACGCTCGTATTCCTGCAAGCGGCGGATCAGTTCGGCGCGCGGGTCGTCCTCTTCGTCCTCGACGGTTTCGGCCCGCGGCAGCAGCATCCGCGACTTGATCTCGGCCAGCATCGCGGCCATCACCAGGTACTCGGCGGCCAGCTCCAGGCGCACCGACTGCATCAACTCGACGTAGCCCATGTACTGGCGAGTGATTTCCGCCACCGGGATGTCGAGGATGTTGATGTTCTGTTTGCGGATCAGGTACAGCAGCAGGTCGAGGGGCCCTTCGAAGGCTTCGAGGAAGACCTCGAGGGCATCAGGCGGGATGTACAGGTCCAGCGGCATTTCCATGACCGCCTGGCCATAGACCATGGCGAAGGGCAGTTCCTGCTGGGCTCCGGCCTGACTGTCGACGGGTTCTACTGCGGACATCTAGGCCTCGACCATGAACGGCGCAGGGTCACCGCAACCAACGCGAATGACTTCCGGCTCGCCGTCGGCGAGGTTGATCACGGTGGACGCCTTGATCCCGCCGAAGCCGCCGTCGATGATCAGATCGACCTGGTGTTCGAGCAACTGACGCATTTCATGCGGGTCGCTCAACGGATCTTCATCGCCAGGCATGATCAGGGTCACGCTCATCAACGGCTCACCCAGCTCCGCCAGCAGCGCCAGGGCAATCGGGTGGCTCGGCACGCGCAGGCCGATGGTGCGTTTCTTCGGGTGCAACAACAGTCGTGGCACTTCGCGGGTGGCATTGAGGATGAAGGTATACGGCCCCGGCAGATGGGCCTTGAGAATGCGGAACGTGCCGGTGTCGATCTTGGCGAACAGGCCCAGTTGCGACAGGTCGCAGCAGATCAACGCAAAGTTGTGTTTTTCATCCAGCTGCCGCAGGCGCCGAACGCGCTCCACGGCGACCTTGTCGCCGATCTGGCAACCAATGGCGTAGGAAGAGTCCGTGGGATAAATCACCACCCCGCCCTTGCGGATGATCTCGACGGCCTGTTTGATCAGGCGCGCTTGCGGGTTTTCCGGATGAATCTGGAAAAATTGACTCACGTTCTCTACCTGTTCAGACGGCGGCAATAATTGGGTCATGTTTGAATCGACACCATAGTGGTGGCAGATCCTCCGGGAGCGGCCGGTATTCACCGATCTCCGACCAGCCTCCAGGGCCATGAAAATCACTGCCGGCACTGACCAGCAGACCGAATTCGCGAGCGAGAATGGCCAGGCTGCCCACTTGCTCGGCAGGCTGGTAACCATTGACCACTTCGATGGCGTGGCCCCCTGCTTGAATATAGTCGGCAATCAGGCGACGTCGCTTGCTTCGGGTGAATTCGTAGTGCCAGGGGTGCGCCAGGCTGACCCAGGCCTTGGCCGCGCGCAGGGTTTCGACGGTTTCCTCCAGGGTCGGCCAGTGTTGCTTGACGTCGCCAAGCTTGCCGGCGCCCAGCCATTTTCGGAACGCCTCGGCGCGGTCCTTGACGAAACCTTCGCGCACCATCCAGTCGGCGAAATGCGGGCGGGCCGGCGCGTTGCCGCTGTCGCC
This sequence comes from Pseudomonas sp. P5_109, assembly GCF_034009455.1. Lineage (NCBI taxonomy): Bacteria > Pseudomonadati > Pseudomonadota > Gammaproteobacteria > Pseudomonadales > Pseudomonadaceae > Pseudomonas > Pseudomonas sp. P5_109. The sequence goes on along the minus strand of NZ_CP125380.1, from coordinate 1,728,330 downwards.
CAGCTCCTGCTGGATCTGCCGGGCGCCCTCCAGCGCCCCCGGCATGCCTTTGAGCGCCAGTTTGCGGCTGATTTCCTCGGAGCGCAGCCAGCGGCCATCATGCAGTCTGGCGATGGCCTCGACCAACGGTGCGGCATTCACGTCAAAACCGTAGCCCAGGACATGAATGGTCGCGCCGCCCCAGGTGCAGGACAGCTCGACGCCATTGACCAGTTGCATCCCCAACGCGGTGGCCGCCTGGCGGGCCTCGTCGAGGCCTTCAAGGGTGTCGTGATCGGTCAGGGCCAGGACTCGCACGCCTTTCTCGAACGCCCGCGCCACCAGAACCGCAGGCGCCAGGGCGCCATCGGAGGCCGTGCTATGGCAGTGCAAATCAACATTCACGGGGCTTTGTAACCTCAAATCAGCTGGCGCTATCGCGCGCCCATATGTTTGTTATTATGCCGCCACATCCTGCTTCTGGCTGCCATTGTGAAACAATTCATCGATTTCATCCCGCTCCTGCTGTTCTTCATCGTCTTCAAACTCGATCCAAGGGTCGTCGACATCCTCGGCCACGAGGTAACTGTAGGCGGTATCTACAGCGCCACCGCGATGTTGATCATCAGTTCGCTGGTGGTCTACGGCACGCTGTTCATCAAACAGCGCAAGCTGGAGAAAAGCCAGTGGCTGACCCTGATCGCCTGCCTGGTCTTCGGCAGCCTGACCCTGGCGTTCCACAGCGAAACGTTCCTCAAGTGGAAAGCCCCGGTGGTCAATTGGCTGTTCGCCCTGGCGTTCATTGGCAGCCACTTCGTCGGTGACAGCCTGCTGATCAAACGCATCATGGGCCACGCGCTGACCTTGCCGGAGCCGGTCTGGACGCGCCTGAACATCGCCTGGATCGTCTTCTTCCTGTTTTGCGGTGCCGCCAACCTGTTTGTCGCGTTCACTTTCCAGAGCTACTGGGTCGACTTCAAGGTCTTCGGCAGCCTGGGCATGACTTTGCTGTTCCTGGTCGGCCAGGGTATCTACCTGTCCCGCCATCTGCACGATGCCGACACCACTACGCCAAAAACCGAGGACTGACATGCTTTACGCAATCATTGCCACAGACGTCGCCAATTCCCTGGAAGCCCGCCTGGCCGCACGGCCTGCACACCTTGAGCGCCTGCAAGTGCTCAAGGGCGAAGGTCGCATCGTTCTGGCCGGTCCACACCCGGCGGTCGACAGCAATGATCCGGGCGCGGCGGGTTTCACCGGCAGCCTGATCGTCGCCGAATTCGATTCCCTGAGCGCCGCCCAGGCCTGGGCCGACGCCGATCCGTACATCGCCGCGGGCGTCTACGCCAACGTTCTGGTCAAGCCGTTCAAGCAAGTCCTGCCGTAATTCCCTCCCACGCGGTGAACCATATCGGTTCATCGCGTTCTCAATCGCTCATTATTCTCGTTTGCCGGCCGACAACTTTTCCAATACTCGTATTGGAACCAGGAGTCGCCATGCGCAAAGGTCCGTTGTGCCTGATGTTGGTCACGTTATCGATCGTGGCGCCCGCCCACGGTGAAGACTACGCCGAGGGTGGAAACTCGACGCCGCTTTCCTTGAGCGCCGGCAGCCAGATCACCGAACTGCAGCAACGCTTGAAAGAAAGTGAACGGCAACGGGAAGAACTGAGCAAACAATTACAAACTGCCGATGGCGAACGCGAAAGCCCGCTGCTGGCCCGGTTGCGCCAGGAGAACCAGCGCTTGAAGCTGCAACTCAAGGAAGCCCAGGCCAGCAGCCCCCTGCCGCGCCTGCTGACCGACCAGCAACAATGGTTTGTCATTGGCGCCGGGGTAGCGCTATTGGCTCTGCTCTGCGGTATCTTCGCCAGTGGAGCAAGTCGAAAACGTCGACAATGGCTAAATTGAGTGAGTCATGAGCGAGCTGTTACTTATTGATGATGACCAGGAGCTGTGTGAGCTCCTGAGCAGTTGGCTGAGCCAGGAAGGGTTTCAGGTACGTGCCTGTCACGACGGTCAGAGCGCACGCCGCGCACTGGCCGAAACGGCCCCGGCGGCCGTGGTGCTGGATGTGATGTTGCCCGATGGCAGCGGCCTGGAATTACTCAAGCAGTTGCGCAGCGATCACCCGGATTTGCCGGTACTGATGCTCTCGGCCCGGGGCGAGCCTCTGGACCGCATCCTCGGCCTGGAACTCGGCGCCGACGATTACCTGGCCAAACCCTGCGATCCACGGGAACTGACCGCCCGCCTGCGCGCCGTCCTGCGCCGTAGCCACCCGGCAGCGGTGTCCAGCCAGATGGAACTGGGCGACCTGTGTTTCAGCCCGGTGCGCGGCGTGGTCAGCATCGACGAGCAAGAGTTCACCCTCACCGTCTCAGAAAGCCGCCTGCTGGAAGCCTTGCTCAAGCAGCCCGGCGAGCCCCTGGACAAACAGGAACTGGCGCAGATCGCCCTCGGTCGCAAGCTGACCCTGTACGACCGCAGCCTCGATATGCACGTCAGCAATCTGCGCAAGAAGATCGGCCCGCACCCCGACGGCCGGCCGCGCATCGTTGCGCTGCGCAGCCGTGGTTACTACTACAGCCTCTGAATCCGAAATCGATACCGTTGGGGGTTCAGAGCCGCCGCGAAAAACAGCCTTCGCCTGACTACTTTGACGTAAGTCAGCACCCCACTTCACATCTGACTGATCTGCGAGACCTCAAACTTGTGTATGAGTGTCTCCGGTCATATGAGCAGCTTCCTGTCAGTTGACCGTTTACAAAAAAACCAGGTCACCTTCGCTTTTTTCTCACTGCAATACATGGTGTCTGCTATCAAATTCGATTTGAAATGAACAGCCGCACCATGATCGTTTGCTACAGTGAAATCAATCCCTGCGCCAAAGCCACGCCTACCGCTTGCCGGCGGCTAAAAGAGCCTAGTTTTCGACTCGCATTGGCAATATGAAAATTGATGGTGCGTTCCGAGCAGCCCAAGATGCAGCTCATCTCCCAAGTCGTTTTACCCACACAGGACCATTTCAGTACTTCAGACTCTCGCAGGGTCAAGCTGCAGAATTTCTCGCCTGGTTTTATCAGGTGCTTCTGTGAACCTTCCAAAAGAAACGGAATTAGCATGAACAGCTTCCCTAAGGGGGCATCCAACCCATCGTCAAATTCATCTGTAGAATTCATGCAGTGAGCAACATTGAGTGACCCGACCATTTCGTTACACCTCAGAGGAATGCTAACCCCTTGTAAAAGGCCGTACTCCTCACGCGCCTTCCAGAACTCGTTGGTCCTGCTCCGCGCCTGCCTCCGTGCGTCCACCCAAACAAGCGGTACAAAATGGTGACGGCAATGCCTTATTATCGGGTCCACCTGAATAAAGTTCTCATCCTTGTATCGTCTTAGCCAATCAGAAGGGTAAGTCGTCATAATCCTATTGAAAGGGTCATTCGTTGTAGAGGAACCTAGGCTAAGCAAGTAACTGTCATAGCCGATTCGATGCAGCACCTTGCGCAAGTGCCTTTCCCAGTCACTCCGATGCAAATCCTTGGCCAATACGGAGAAATCATCCAATACCGGTTTGAAGTTAATCCTCAGGAGTACATCTTTTTTTCTATATATATTTAAGTCATCCACGCCGAGTCCCTGCCACACATAGAAACTTTTTTTCGATACGATGCAACATTGAAGATACGAGTTACCGTTCAGGCAACCCGTTGTCCGTCGCCTATACTTCTGATTTGCAACAATACTGCCCTATAAAACTTTTGAATACCCCAAGACCATCCTCCGTCAGAATGCTCTCGGGATGAAACTGGACACCCTCTATCGAATGTTTTAGATGCCGAACCCCCATGATGTATCCGTCATCACTTGAGATGGATGTCACCTCCAGTTCCTCGGATAGGTTTTTGTTATCGATAATTAACGAATGGTAGCGTGTCGCTTTGATCGACTTGCCATTAGTATGGGCGTACACACCTTGCCCATCGTTAATTATCGTGCTGATCTTTCCGTGCATGACATTGGCAGCCCGAATAATCGAGCCACCGAAAGCCAAGCCAATAGCCTGATGTCCAAGGCATACGCCCAATATGGGCAAGCGCCCTTTAAAGTGGTGGATTAATTCGATATAACCGGCTTTCTGTGGGTGGCCGGGCCCAGGGCCAAGTACGCAAAAATCCGGGGCATACGCTTCAATCCTTTTAATCAGCTCCGGAACATCATTACGCTCTACATGAGTTTCCAGCCCCAACTGCTCAAGGTACTGACTGATAATAAATACAAAACTGTCATAGGCATCAACCAGAAAAACTTTCATTACAGCATCTCCCTTCCGGTAACGGCGCGATAAACAGAGCTCATTTTGTAGAATGTTTCAGTCCATTCTTTATCAGGTGCCGAGTCCGCGACGACACCTGCGGAAGCCCTCAAGTAATAGGTGCCCTCTTTATGAACTGCTGACCGAATACACAAAGCCGTATTGATGCTACCGTCGAATCCGATCAGGCCAACCGCTCCGGCATATATCCCGCGCCGGCTGTTTTCCATACTTTCGATAATCTGCATCGCGCGAATCTTCGGTGCACCTGTCATGGTTCCCGCCGGAAATGACGCCTTAATAACATCAAATGCATCGAAGCCTTTACGCAATAAACCGCGCACATTTGACACCATGTGATAGAGGTGAGAATACTCCTCGACTAACATCAACTCATCAACTTCAAGTGATCCTGGCTGACAGACGTGACTGATATCGTTTCTGCACAAATCCACTAACATTAGGTGTTCCGCTCGCTCTTTTTCAGAGCGCGTCATGCTCAAAATCAACTCGCTGGAGGGTATGCCGGGTGTTTTCCCCACGGTTCCGGCGATGGGTCTCATTTCGATCAGATCGTCCTTGATCCGGACAAACAGTTCAGGGCTGGCGCCGATCAGGTCGACCCCACCCAAATTGGCTAGGTACATGTAGGGTGACGGGTTGTTTAGGCGCAATGCCCGATACACATCAAAGGGTTTTACAGGTGTGTCAATCTGCACTTCGTGACCCAATTGAATTTGATAAATATCGCCTTGACGAATGTGCTCCAGTGCCTTGTCGACCCAGCCAAGAAACTGCTTTTTTTCCACTGTATCGCGAGTAACCGTAACGGATGGGTAAACAATCGGCGCCTCAGAGGCTGGAATGCCCATGGCATCGGCCAACAGTAATGCATAGTCATCGGTGCTGCGGAACTTCCATAGAGAACTATTGTTAACCATGACATCCACAGTTCCATTGGCGTGGAAATACACCAGCGTCTGAAACACAGTCAAGGCAATGACCGGATAATCATTTGTCCGCTCCGTCAGGTCAGGAATATCTTCGATAAACCGGACACTGTCATAAGAGAAGTAACCAAAAAAAGCGAGGCTGGGATTAGGCTGGCGCGGAACGTCAAAAGGTTTTTGTAACGCACGCAACAAATCCCATACGGCATCGTTCGAATCAATGCTGACACGCTCACTGTCGTCCAAAACAATTCCCTGTTCCAACAGCGAACTGCTTAAATGTGCGGTCAGCCGGTCATTTCCCTCAAGTGTCGCGTACCCCTCATATATCTTTACCGCCAGCAATGGCTCCATCCCAATTATAGTCGCCTTACGATCGCGACTGGGGCCAGACAGCGACTCAAGAATAAATATCTGATCAGGTCCTATTGCCTTTGCTGCCGCTTGATATACAGCCAACGGGTCGCATTTCATGCGTTCAGTGTGCAGTTGAACACTGACGGGGGTAGTTATCTCACTCATGGTATAACTCCTTTATTTTTGCCAACCACTCACACAGATAAGAGTCGAACGCACAAGCCGATACCAAAGCTGGCAAGCGGCTCAATCAGCGTAATTATTGATTTAAAGAATCCATCAATCAGGCGGTCGCATGGCAAGCTAACCGATAGCACACGATGCTGCGCAGTTCCCAACTGCACAGCCAAGCTGTGTGCGGTATCGAGGAAAGAGGTAGTAATCATGGCGTCGACTCTGCCTGATTCTCTGTTCGGGGTATGTCAGACATGTCCTTTAATACATACGGACTACTCCGTAAGAAAAAAGACGCTACCAGGGAAGCCCGCTAACTAACGCCTGAAGCTGCTCGGAACTCAGCTTTAGCTGCGACCCATGTCGGTTGCTGGGCCTATCGAATCGACTTGGTGCATGCCGCGCACCTCCAGTCGCTTACTGCACACGGGTTCACGCAAAGAGCCACCTCGAAAAAGAGGCAGAACTTACTGCACCATTTAGGCAAGAAACCGCTGGATAGCATCCAGGGTCTGCTCGCCACACTCCAGATACGGAACATGCCCCGCGCCCTCAATGATGCAGACACTTGCTTGCGGCAGGAGATTGTTGACCTCATCCAGGCAAGAAACATCAAACACGCGATCGTTGCTCCCCCACACAATCAAGGTCCGGGCCTGGACGTCAGCTAGCCGCTTTTGAAGCGGGTACAATCCGGCGCCGTTGAAGTCCCCCAGTATTTTCCCGACCCGCACATAGCGAAGCGCACCCTTGGTAGCCAGAGCCTTTGCCAGAAACGCCGGGACCTTCGGCACTCGAGTAAACACGATCTCCCAAAGCCCCTGCATTTCACTGACGGTCCGGTAGCCAAAGGGATACTTGCCAGACTCAAGAAACTTGCTCATGGCCGGACTAAGCCTTGCCGCCGGCAAGCCGGCAGGCGCCATTGCGATTAAACGGGATACCTCTGCCGGATAAGTGGCTGAATAAAGGCAGGCAATACAGCCACCAATGGAGCTGCCAATCAATACGACGTCCTTGAAGGACTGCGCATCGAAAAAAGCCTTCAACCGCTCCACTTGAGCCACAGGACTGTAGCTTTGTACGCCGTCGAACGAGGATTCCCCCTCACCGGGAAGGTCCAGGAAAACGCAGTTGTAAGCGTCCACCAACGAGTAAATTTGCGGCCCCCACTGATCCTTACTGGCCCCTAATCCATGGAGGAACACCAGGGTGGGCCCGGCCTCGTGGCCGTTCGAGTACAAATAGGCGATCTCATAAACGCCTGCTTTCCAGCGCCGGACTTTAAGCCTGTAGCGAAACCGGTTTTGCTGACGCAAGGCGAGCAGTACCAACTGACCTGGCCACTTCATGGAAAATAACCTCTCAACGGGTTCGCCGATCAATCGGCTGGGTTATTGCTTGCACAAGCCTGCCGGGGCGGCAGGCGGACCTGGCAAAGCCCGACACCGACAAAAACCGCCGCACCGCCGACAACAAGGCTCAGCGACAGACCTTCTTTCAGAAGAAGCTGGCTGACCGCGACCGCAAACACTGGCACCAATAACAGAAACGGCGTCAGGCGCTGGATAGGGTGTCTGCCCAAAAGCCAATACCACAGGCCAAATCCAATCAGCCCGCCGCTTACGGCGGTATACAGCACGGCAGCCCAGGCCGTCGGACTGGCCGTCAGGACAGAACTCCACGCCTGCCCCTCTACCGCAGCCGAAACAAGCAGCAACTCCGGCGCAGCAATCAATGCCGTCCACGCGCTTATCGCCACCGGGTTGAAAGGTCCCCAGCGCTTGGTGAGCAACGTTCCCACGGCGAAGACAAAAGCCGCAGCGATCACCAGCAATATTCCCGACAACGCACCGCCCTTGCCTACGCCACCCAACACCGTCAACACGCCAAGCAACGCGATGACAATTCCCCCCACGACGGGTAATGCGATGCGCTCCCCCAATATTGCAAAGGCCAGCAATAGAGTGAAAGGTGTCGCCAACTGGTAAGCGACTGCAGACGTCGAAGCATCCACTCGCGAAATACCGCAATACAGCAATCCGAAATGAAGCGCCCCCACCAGGGAAGCGATCCCGAACACTTGAAGCAGTTCGCTACGTTTTGGGACTCCGCAAAAAGGTACTAATACAGCCGCCATCAAGGCGAAGCGCATAGCGACCATGAGGATAGGCGGAAGCTCTTGCCCGCCAATTTTAACCGCCGTCACTTGTGCCCCCCACAGGAATGCCACTAGTACGGCTATCAATGAATCTCGAATAGGCATCTATCCATCATCCCGTTTGAAATTGGACTTGCTTGAGCAGGCGCAAACGCTCGGCGCCGCGACGGGGTTGTTCGTTCAACTTTTGATAGTGCTCCACGAGACGATCCAGGGTTTCCCGCAATGCCTGTTCCGCTTCCGGGTCCTGAACCAGTTGTGTGTTGAACGTGGCCGGAAACCCCGAGCCGACCAACACCATTTTGTTCAACAGGACATTGAGCACCACCTGGCCAAATACCGCCGTGTGACCGTATCGACGCCCCACCACCGCCACCGCTGCAAGTTTGTCTCGCAGTGGCCGCTCTCGCGGACGCATGAAGCCATACCCCACCCGCTCCAGGAACGCTTGGAAACGGCTGTTGGTTCCATAGGCATGCATCACTGGCAAGTACAGAATGGCGTCCGCCTTGACCATTTCATCGACGATCGCGGCGACATCGTCTGGCAGAGAACAATCGATGTGTGAACAGGCGTTATCGGCATCGCAGTAGTCGATACGATAATCGCGAAGCCAGAGATCTTCGACCGATGCGCGTCCTTTCAGGTGGCGTCGAATCAACGACACCACCCGACTGCTGACCCCGTGTGACCGGCTTGACCCGACAATGACGATCAGCTTCATCAGTTCAGGATGCCTTGGCCAATGGCGCGTCGACGAGACGTTCATATTCCAGCAGCGACTCCTCCAGCAACTGACCGGTTAGGTACAACGTCACCCTCGCCACTTCTTTGATCTGTGCTCGCTCTTCATCCGTCTTCACCGCGCGTTGCATCGCCAGGCGCACTTCTTCGGAGTGCTTTTCATCAATGGTCGAATGGGCGACAAAGAAGGTCATCTGCTCATCTTTAAGTCCCAGGTCTACGCGGAACTTGTTCAGGATGGGCTGGATGTGGCCATACACCTCTTCTGCCCAATAGCTGTAACCCAAACGGGCAATCGGTCCCAGGCGAATGGCCACGTCGTTCAGATAAGCGATCAGCGCCTGAGTGGGAGGAAGCGGTGCAGGCAGCGACGCAGGCAAGGCAGCGATGGACTCTAGGTCACGAAGGACCATTTTCTCGTGGCCCAACTCTTCAAGTGCGTGCTTGTAAACGAAGCGCAGCAGCGTCGTCTGACCCGGATCCGCGCTGAATGCACAGGCTGCCTGATTGATCGAGTTGAACCGGGTGTAATGGTAAACCTGGAGCATCACCTGCTGATAAAGTTCGACCGTAATCGGTTGCTCAAGGCTGTGACTCCAATAGCGACCTTTTTTGATTTTGGCCCAGCCGCTGTCGACAATGGCATCCAGATCTTTGAAGAAATTATCCATGAGCTACTTTCCCTTTTATGGTGTTAAAGACGGTTTCCAACTCCAGGTAAACCAAACTGTAATCACGTGATGATTGACAGCTAGCCCAGATAATATCGTCGGCCAGAACATGCCCTCCGATATCGACATACAAGGCAGCCAAGCGCCCCCGGCACAAAGCCGAGATGTATCGAAACTGCGTATTGGCCTTCAACCAAATGGCTGTTTGCAGAAGAAAGAATCTCAAGTGCAAACCGCCTCTGTACTTCTCATCCAACACCAGACGATTGGCGTCAAACGAATCCATTGGATGAGCGAAGTAAAGCCCCACATTAACGACCCGTTCGACAAAGCTCATGCCATGTCCTAACGGAGTTATCCGGATAGCGCCGACAATCTCGTCTCCATCCAGATAAGCCATGTGATACGAGTAGGTATCGCGCAATGCCTCGGCATCGGAAAAACTTTCCTCACTGGCAGGGTTGTCACCAATGTAGCGAGACCTTAAAGAACACACTTTCTGGAAAAGTTCACTTTTCGCCGACACGACTTGTACGGACATACTCATACAGTGCCCTCGCCTATCGGCTGCGCTGATCGACAATTCGCGCTTCTTTCCAACTGAACCAACTGCCCAGATTCACGTGGTCATCAAGGTCATCGACCATCATGATTGTCGCCTCAACCCCCAGGCGCTCGCGCACGCGTTCACGAATCAGCAACGTCAATTGGCTGCGATCACCTCGGTAAAAACTGGACATTTCCATTTTGGCGATCACCGTATCCCTGCCATTCACGCAGTTGATGACGATTTGATAACCTAGGCATTGCTCGACACCTTCAAGCAGCGCCTGCTCGATATGGCCAGCTGTGAAGGCCTTGCCGTTAAGGGTCATGGAATCTTTGACACGCCCAACCACTTTCATTACTTGCGCCAGGGCAATCGGTTTTTTTGCTGCTTTTTGAATGCAGACCAAATCGCCCGTGCGGTAGCGAATCAACGGTTTCACGCCGTCGATCAGCATGGTGACGCACAACTCCCCTTCACCACTGTCACCCAGACTTTCGCCCGTTTGCGGGTTCAACACCTCAATGATGTAGTTGAGTCGATGGGGTATCAGTTGGTCGCTGGTATTGGCAGCGGCAATAATCATCGCTTCTTGTGAGCCATACAGGCTGTTGTAGGCCTCACAACCCCAGAGGCTGTACAAGTTGTTCTTCAAGGCTGGCGTACAGAGCTCACCGCTCATCATGAACGCCCGCAAATGAAAGTCCTCGCGCGGGTTGAAACCCTGCCGCTCAGCCTCCTTGGCCAGTGCCAGTAGCAGTCCCGGGGCCGACGCGACGACGCCGATACGCAAGTCCTTCATCAACTGGAGCGTCTTGGGATAGCCGATGACCGGAGAGTGCGGCCAGATTTTGGCGTTACAGACACCCAACTGATGACATACATCACCCAAGGTATCGCCGAAGGAATGCACCTCAGTTGGCCCCATGACGCCGACAACAGTTTTCTCTGCAGGGAAATGTTTCTCCAACACCGCTTGGTACGCCATCGCGAGTTGTTTGTTACTTGCATAACTTTCTTTTTTATCCCGCGGACAAGGGGTTGCCGGACCGGTCGTGCCGGTAGTTTCATAATAATAAACACTGTCTTCAAGTGTGCCGGACAAAATATCCAGCCCGGCCTCTCTTAAGTCATCTTTAGTGGTAAAAGGAAGTGAAGCGAGATTCGCCAGGGTGATGTCTTCGACATCAATATCTTTAAAGTGCTTACCATAAAATACGGACTTGTTTTTTACGTGACGCAGAACTGTTTTAAGCCTTTCTTCATGCCATTGCTTAAGATTGTCTTCACTAAGCGTGTTGGTCCAGTACTGCCGATGGATATCGTCATACTTTACGGTGAACTCATCAAATACCTTTCTCGCAACCATGCCTTTCTCCCTCATCGAAATTGGTGTTCTTCGCCATGACGACTGCTTTCTCTGAGTGCCGACACTAACCAAGCCACGGAAAACCACAAACCTGTCAACTGAAGCAGTTGCCCACAATAAAAAAATATGCTAGAGCAAAATTATTAAGGCAGATTTTACCTACGTAAACGACCAACACAGCTCAAAGAGGCGCGCTAGCGTAATACCTGGCACAAAGGAGAGTTGCGGCGAGCAAAGTGTAATTAGTCCGTCGATGTGGTGGAATTGTCAGGTCTGCACAAAACCATCTTTACCCAAGCTTTACGCTTCGCTGACTGCCGCTGACCTTGATCTGCGTAATCTGCATTCATCCGGAACGTACCGGGAACGAGACAAGGAGATACACCATGCGCAAGACTCTTATCGCTCTGATGTTCGCAGCTGCCCTGCCGACCGTTGCCATGGCCATGCCTGAAGGCGCAGGCCCGATGGATGGGCCGATGGACGGCTCGCGCCACGGCGGTCAGATGCACGGCATGCACGGTAAAGGCCCCTACAGTCAACTGGACCTGAGCCGCGAACAGCGCGAGCAGATCCGCAAGATCATGGGCGAGCAGATGCATGAGCGTAAGCAACTGGTCGAGAAGTACCTGGAGAAACTCTCGCCAGCCGATCAGAAAGCCATGAAAGACGAAATGACTGCCAAGCACCAGAAAGCCGAAGCCGACGTGCGCGCCGTGCTGAAGCCGGATCAACAGAAGAAATTCGACGAGATCCAGAAAAAACAGGCCGAGCGTCGCGCCGAGTGGGCTGAATTCAAGGCCTGGAAAGCGCAGCAACCGCAAAAAGCGCAATAATGCGCTGACCCCGGACCCAACGGCTCAACACCGTTGGGTCTGATGTTTTTGATCCCCTGTGGGAGCGGGCTTGCTCGCGAAGGCGGTGTGACAGACAGCATCTATGTCGAATGTGCCGACGCTTTCGCGAGCAAGCCCGCTCCCACAGGGTTTGGTGCTTATCCGAGGATTTCCTGTGCGTTCATTGTTCTGGCGTATCCTGGCCAGCTTCTGGCTGGCCATCGCTCTGGTTGCAGGGCTTTCCATCCTGCTCGGGCACATGCTCAACCAGGACGCCTGGATTCTCAGCCGCCACCCGGGCCTCAACACGCTGGCCGAACAGTGGACGCAAACTTACGAAAGTCAGGGCGAAGACGCCGCCCAGGACATTCTCCAGCAACGCAAACGCCAATATCACATCGACGTCCAGGTGCTCAACGAGAGCGGCGATCCGGTCGTACGCGGTACCTTCCCCAAACGTGCGGCGGCCTTTGAGGCCCGCCAGAACAACGAGGACCGACGCCTGCCATGGCGACGTCTGACTGATGAGTTCACCAGCGAAAAAACCGGTGACACCTACCTGTTCATCTACCGCATTCCACACCCGGAACTGGACGCCTGGCACCGCGAAAGCCTGCTTTGGCCACTCAGTGCCCTGGGAATCGCCTTGGTGGTGCTCACCCTGTTCAGCCTGCTGGTGACCTTTTCCATCACTCGCCCGCTCAGCCGTCTGCGCGGAGCGGTGCATGACCTGGGACAGACCACGTATCAACAGAACAGCCTGGTCAAGCTGGCCAACCGTCGCGACGAATTTGGCGTGCTGGCCAACGACTTCAACCGCATGGGTGCGCGCCTGCAGAGCCTGATAGGCAGTCAGCGACAACTGCTGCGCGATGTCTCCCACGAACTGCGCTCCCCCCTCGCCCGCCTGCGTATCGCGCTGGCGCTCGCCGAACGAGCCGGGCCGCAAGAACGGGAGCAGCTCTGGCCGCGCCTGACCCGTGAGTGCGACCGACTGGAAGCGCTGATCAGCGAAATCCTCGTGCTGGCGCGGGTCGACTCCGATAACGCCAGTGCCGAAGAGGTGGATCTGAATACCTTGCTCAATACCGTGCACAAGGATGCGCAACTCGGTTCACCCGAGCAGCTCGTGCACCTCGAAGCCGAGTCGCAACTGAATCTGAAGGGCTGGCCGACCATGATCGAACGGGCCGTCGACAATCTGCTGCGCAATGCCCAGCGTTTCAATCCGGTGGGTGGCCTGCCGATTGAAATGCAGGCGCTGCGCCAGGGTGAGCGGATCGTCGTGACCGTGCGCGATCACGGGCCTGGAGTCAGTGCCGAATATTTGAGTCAGCTCGGTGAGCCGTTTTATCGGGCGCCGGGGCAGACAGCGGCCGGACATGGCCTGGGGCTGGCCATCGCCCGGCGAGCAGCGGAGCGGCATGGCGGCAGCCTGGTGCTGGCCAATCACCCGGAGGGCGGGTTTATTGCCAGCCTGGAATTACCGTTGGTGCCCGGAGCTATCGTACAACCCTGAAACCTGTGGGAGCGGGCTTGCTCGCGAAGAGGGAGTGTCAGGCAACCAGGTTGTTGACTGGCACACCGCTTTCGCGAGCAAGCCCGCTCCCACACTGGATGTGGGGTATCAGGCCTTGCCTGGCCAGGCGCTGACGAACTGGGTCAGATCGACCTTCTCGGCCACTCGCGGTTCTTTCTGCGGCGTGCCCAGATACAGGAATGCAATCACTTCTTCCCCCTCCGCCAGGCCCAACCCGTTGGCTACATGCGCCGAGTAAGCCAGGTCACCGGTGCGCCACACCGCACCAATGCCCTGCGCATAGGCCGCGAGCAAAATCCCGTGGGCGGCACAGCCCGCCGCCAGCAGTTGCTCGGACTTGGGATACTTGACGTGCTCCTGCACGCGGGCGATCACCACCACCACCAGCGGCGCCCGCAGCGGACCATTGCGCGCCTTGTCGATGGCCGCTTCGTTGACTTCGCTGTCCGCAAGCTTCGCCGCTTCGGCCAGCAACTCGCCCATGTGCTCGCGTGCCGCGCCTTCTATCGTCAAGAAACGCCAAGGCTGCAAATGACCGTGATCCGGGGCGCGCACGGCGGCGCCAAACAGCACTTCGCGCTGCTCGGCAGTGGGTGCAGGTTCAATCAGTCGTGGAACGGAAACACGGTTGAGCAAAGCGTCGAGAGCCTGCATCGGCCACCTCCTGAAAAAATTGTGCGGCTATTCTAGCTGTAACTGCCACAGCGGTGCCGGTTTACATGCCCTGCCTCGCGGGTAGAATGGCGACCTTTCCACTATCAGCCGAGCGGACCTCATGGCGTTGCCGACCTTACGGATCATTGGTTTCATCATCGGCATCTTCCTGATCACGCTGGCGATTTCCATGGTCGTACCCATGGCCACGCTGGTCATTTTCCACCGCACCAGCGACCTGCCGTCGTTCCTCTGGGCCAGCATGATCACCTTTGTCGCCGGTCTGGCGCTGGTGATTCCGGGACGCCCCGAACACATTCACCTGCGCCCCCGGGACATGTACCTGCTGACCGTCAGCAGTTGGCTGGTGGTGTGCATCTTCGCCGCGCTGCCATTCCTGCTGACCCAGCACATCAGCTACACCGATTCATTCTTCGAAAGCATGTCCGGCATCACTGCCACTGGCGCAACCGTACTCAGCGGCCTGGACACCATGTCCCCCGGCATCCTGATGTGGCGCTCGCTGCTGCACTGGCTCGGCGGCATCGGGTTTATCGGCATGGCGGTGGCGATCCTGCCTCTGCTGCGCATCGGTGGCATGCGGCTGTTCCAGACCGAATCGTCGGACCGCTCGGAAAAGGTCATGCCCCGCTCGCACATGGTGGCGCGGCTGATCGTGGCGGCCTACGTCGGCATTACCATTGTCGGCAGCCTGGCGTTCTGGTGGGCCGGGATGAGCCTGTTCGACGCCATCAACCATGCGATGTCAGCGATTTCCACCGGCGGCTTCTCCACCTCCGACCAGTCTTTGGCCAAGTGGCCGCAACCGGCGGTGCATTGGGTCGCGATCGTCATCATGATTCTCGGCGCCCTGCCGTTCACCTTGTATGTCGCCACGTTGCGGGGTAACCGTCGGGCGCTGATCAAGGATCAACAGGTTCAAGGCCTGCTCGGCATGCTGCTGGTGACCTGGCTGGTGCTCGGCACCTGGTATTGGTGGACGACCCAGCTGCATTGGCTGGACGCACTGCGACACGTGGCGCTGAACGTGACATCGGTAGTGACCACCACCGGTTTTGCACTGGGGGACTACAGCCTGTGGGGCAATTTCTCGCTGATGCTGTTCTTCTACCTGGGGTTTGTCGGCGGTTGCTCGGGCTCGACCGCGGGGGGCATCAAGATTTTCCGCTTCCAGGTCGCGTACATCCTGCTCAAGGCCAACCTTAACCAGCTGATTCACCCACGCGCGGTGATCAAGCAGAAGTACAACGGTCACCGCCTCGACGAAGAAATCGTGCGTTCGATCCTGACCTTTTCGTTCTTCTTTGCGATCACCATCTGCGTGATTGCGCTGCTGCTGTCGCTGCTCGGCGTGGACTGGATGACCGCCCTCACCGGCGCGGCCAGTACCGTGTCCGGTGTCGGCCCGGGGCTGGGCGAAACCATCGGCCCGGCGGGCAACTTCGCCACCCTGCCGGACGCCGCCAAGTGGATTCTGTCATTCGGCATGCTGCTGGGCCGACTGGAGATCATCACTGTGTTTGTGCTGTGTATTCCGGCATTTTGGCGTCATTGACCGCTTCAGGTGCTTGCAACAGCCGCATCCGGTATTCGCCGGGTGTGGCATCGAACCAGCGCCGGAAAGCACGGAAGAAGTTGCTCGGATCAGCGAACCCCAGCAAGTAGGCAATTTCCAGCAAGGTCATGGTCGGTTGCGCCAGATACTGCTCGGCCAGCTCGCGCCGGGTATCGTCCAACAGCACCTGAAAGCTCGTGCCCTCTTCCTGCAAGCGCCGTTGCAAGGTGCGCTGGGACAGATGCAGCGTCTGCGCCACGGTGTCGCGCTTGGGTTCGCCCTGGGGCAACAGGCGGCACAACACCTGCCGCGCCTTGTGGGTCACGCGGCTCTCGGAAAAGCGCGCCAGGTACTCGCCAGCAAAGCGGTCATGCAGCAGCGCCATGGCTTCGTTGGCGGTAGGAAGTGGCGCTTCCATGTCCGCGCGTTCGAAAATCAGCGCATCGTAAGGCGCGTTGAACACCAGGGGTGCATGGAAGGCTTGTTTGTAGGGTTCCAGATTGACCGGCTCGGCGCCTTGCACCAACACTTTGCGTGGCTGCAACGTACGCCCGGTCAACCAGCTGCACAGCGCCAAGGCACAGGCCAGTGACGCTTCGGCGCTTTGCCGGGTTGGCGGCAGATGGTCGCCATGTACTGTCAGAATCAGCGCGTAGCCTTCTTCCAGCAGCTTGAAACTCAGGTCGGCACTTTCGGCGATGATCCGCTGATAGCGCACCAGGCGCCGAAAGCCTTCGGCCAGGGTCTGGCTGGACATCAAGGCGTAACCGGTCACATGGAACTGCGCCGGTCGCACCACCTTGCCCATGTTCAGGCCGATGGCCGGGTTACCCGACAACTCGACCGCGCGTTGCCACAGCCGTGTCATGGAATCTTGCGGGAAGCGTGCATCCGGATCATCCAGTGCCGCGTAGTCAAGCCCCAGCTGCTTGAACAGAACCCGGCAATCCAGGCCGTCCATCTCCAGCGCTTTGACAATCCCCATCGCCCAGCTTGCAGAAGTCGTTCGTTCGCTCATGGCGTTTTCTTACATGGTGAGCCGTATGTGACGGCTATTGACCAAAGGATACTAAAGTGGCGCCTATTGTCACTGGCTGATGCCATTGATCACTCTAGACTCAAATAAGCTAGCCGCAGAACAACTTGCAATCAGAACAATAACCACAGAGATCGCAGTCGTGGAAAACGTCAAACGATTCAACAGTTTCGCTGAGTTCTACCCTTACTACCTCAGCGAACACAGCAACAGTACCTGCCGCCGACTCCATTTTATCGGCACGACGCTGGTTATCTTGATACTGGCGCTGACCATTGGTCGGGGCGCCTGGATGCTGCTGTGGGCCCTGCCTCTGGCGGGTTACAGCTTTGCCTGGGTCGGGCATTTCTTCTTCGAGAAGAACCGCCCGGCAACCTTCCAACACCCGTTCTATAGCTTGCTCGGCGATTTTGTCATGTACCGGGACATGGTCCTGGGGCGCGTTCCGTTCTAGCTGACATCCGTCACAAGAGAGTTGCCTATGAATGCCAATGCCCGCTTCACCCACATGAAGGACGGCACACAGGAAGACTGGGCGATCATCGCCGCGGACTTCAGTGCCTACGCGCGACAATTGCCGACCAGGATTGTGGCGCACCTGAAGTTACTGGAGGGTGATTTTGGCGGTTTCCCGGTGGATCGCCTCACCCACTCCCTGCAAACCGCCACCCGCGCCTGGCGCGATGGTCGTGACGAAGAGTACGTGGTCTGCGCCCTGCTCCACGATATCGGCGACACCCTGGGTTCCTACAACCATCCGGACATCGCGGCAGCGATCCTCAAGCCGTTCGTCAGTGCCGAGAACCTGTGGATGGTGGAAAAGCACGGGATTTTCCAGGGCTACTACTTCTTCCATCACCTGGGCATGGATCGCCATCTGCGTGAGCAATTCCAGGACCACCCGCAATACCAGGCGACCGTCGAGTTCTGTGCCAGGTACGATGCGGCGGCGTTTGACCCGGCGTACGACACGCTGCCATTGAGCTTTTTCGAGCCGATGATGGAGCGCTTGTTTGCGCACCCCAGGGATTCGATCTACAAGGCGGCGATGCAAGAGCACGCACCGGCCTGAAGTTAGCGCATATCCAATGTGGGAGCGGGCTTGCTCGCGAAAGCGGTTTGACAGGCACTGCGATGTCGAATGCGCCGACGCCTTCGCGGGCAAGCCCGCTCCCACAGGGATTTGCGGTGCGAGCAGATTCTGTATACACCACAAGTCCACTGTGGGAGTGGGCTTGCCCGCGAAGAGGCCAGTACAATCACCGAATGACTATCAGGCCAACTCTGCCACACTGGCCGCCTTCAACTGCGCCTCACGCGCCTGGGCATCCGCCAAGCGATACAGCTCGATCGAACCATCCCAATGTTCGATCAACGCCGTGCACGACTCCACCCAGTCGCCGCAATTGAGGTAGTCCACCTCGCCAACCTTGCGAATCTCGGCATGGTGAATGTGCCCGCACACCACCCCGTGCAGCTCGCGCTTGACGCATTCATGGGCGATGGCTTCTTCGAAGTCGCTAATGAAGCTGACCGCGGTTTTCACCTTGTGCTTGAGGTAGGCCGACAGCGACCAGTAGCCGTAGCCATATCGCGCGCGCCAATGATTGAGCCAGCGGTTGAGGGTCAGGGTGAATTCGTAGGCCGAGTCACCGAGAAACGCCAGCCAACGATGGTAACGAGTGATCACATCAAACTGATCGCCGTGAATCACCAGCAGGTGCCGGCCGTCGGCGGTGACGTGCACGGCTTCGTCCACCAACTGGATATTGCCCAGGATCAGCTTCGAATAGCGGCGCAGGAATTCGTCGTGGTTACCGGTGACGTAGATCACCTCGGTGCCCCGCTTGCTCATGGTCAACAGGCGACGGATGACGTTGGTATGCGCTTGCGGCCAGTAAATGCCGCCGCGCAATTTCCAGCCGTCGATGATGTCGCCGACCAGGTAGATCTTGTCCGCGTGGTAGCCCTTGAGAAACTGCGACAGGTGTTCAGCCTGGCAATCCCGGGTGCCCAAGTGCACGTCGGAAATCCATAAAGTCCGTACGCGTTGCTTACGGGTGGGTTTGGCGAGCTCGGCGCTGGTCATGGGCAACCCTCTGGCAAGTTTTGCCAAGTCTGCCCCGACCCGGTTAATGGTCCATGACAGCATCAAGTCAGTCCCGTGACAGCGCTAACAGGCCCGCTCGGTGTAGACTGACGCCCTGAACCGGGAGACCCGCGATGAGACCGATCCTCACGCTTCGCCAATACAGCCACGATCTGATCGTCCACAGCCACGACCACGCGCAACTGGTGTTCGGGCTTTCGGGCGCCCTGGATTTCGAGGTTGACGGCCGTGGCAGCCAGGTGGTCCAGCAGAGTTTCGTGGTGATACCGTCGGGCGCTCATCATGCGTGTGGCAGCCCCAATGGCAGCCGCTGCCTGGTGCTGGATGTGCCCGGCGAGCAATGGGTTGCCCAGTCGTTGGGCGATCACGCCGAGTCCAGCAGGCGTTTGCTCGACAACGCCGGCCGTCTGTCACTGGACGCCGGGCAAAGCCAATTGGTCAGTTGGCTGGCAAACAGTCCGGTCGATGATCCGCTGATCGCACAACAAGGCGCGGTGCTGCTACTGGCCAGTCTCAACAACGCCAGGCCCGTCACCATCGGTGGTCGGCGCCTGCCCTACGCCGCGCTGAACGCACACATCGATCAGTACGCGGCGTACCCGCTGCAGGTGGCCGACCTGGCCCGGGTGGCCGGTCTCTCCAGCGCCCGTTTGCATGCGCGGTTCGTGGCCGAATGCGGGCAGACTCCAATGGACTACATCCGCAGCCGACGCCTGCACATCGCGGTGAGCCTGCTGCGCAACTCGGCGCTGCCCATCGGTGAGATTGCCAGCCGTGTCGGCTACAGCTCCCAGAGTGCCTTCGCGGCGGCGGTGCTGCGCGAGTTCGGGGCATCACCCGGAAAACTGCGACGCGAGACTGGCGACAAAAAACGCTAGTTTGCCGACAGACTTGATGGGCGATTACGCGCTTCAATGATGCCTCTGTTCGTTTGTCGTTAAGGATTGCAATGACTCCTCGTACCGCCCTTGGCGCCCTGCATATCGGCGCATTGATGTTCGGCCTGACCGGCGTGTTCGGCAAACTGGCGGCCGCGTCACCGGCGATCATCGTGTTCGGCCGTGCCGCTTTTGCCGTACTCGCACTGGCGTTTTTTGCACGCTTCGCCAGCCAGACGCGCTGGCAGAAACTTGAAGCCGTGGACTGGCGTCGCCTGCTGCTCAGCGGCTTGTTGCTGGCCGGGCACTGGGTGAGCTTCTTCATTGCGGTGAAAGTCGCAGGCGTGGCGATTGCGACGCTCGGTTTCGCCAGTTTCCCGGCCTTTACCGTGATCCTTGAAGGGCTGATCTTCCGCGAGCGCATTCGCGCCAATGAGATTGTGCTGGTGCTGCTGGTGAGTGTCGGGCTGGTGCTGGTCACACCTGACTTTGATCTGGCCAGCGGCGCCACCACCGGCCTGCTGTGGGCCGTGGGCTCCGGGTTGCTGTTCGCCCTGCTGTCGCTGACCAATCGTGCCAGTTCCGGGCGGGTGCCGCCCGTGCAGGCAGCGTTGTGCCAGAACGTAGTGGTTGCCTTGTGTCTGCTGCCGGTGGCGGCGCCGCAATTGAGCGAAGTACGCGCCATCGACTGGCTGTGGATCGGCCTGCTCGGTGTGTTCTGTACCGGTGTCGCCCACAGCCTGTTCGTCGCCAGCCTCGCGGTGATCAAGGCACGCACCGCCGCCGTGGTGTTCGCCCTGGAGCCGGTCTACGGCATCACCGTCGCGTGGCTGCTGTTCAATGAAAACCCTACCCTGCGCATGTTGCTGGGGGGCGCGCTGATCATCGTGGCGATTGTGGTGTCCAGCAGGTTCTCAACTGGCACAAGCAAGAAAGCCGTTGTCGCCGAGGCTGCATCTCACTGAGTGCGGTCGTTGTGCCCCAGGTCGCGGGCCGGGTCGATCTGGTCGCGGACCCGCTGCTTGAGCACTTTGGCCTCGGGGAAGCCACCGTCCGCCTTGCGTTCCCAGATCTGCACGGCGTCACAGAAAACATGAAAGACCCCGCCGGTGCCTGGCACCAGGGAGACTTTGCCCAGGTCATCACCAAAGGTGCTGAGCAGTTCCTGGGCCAGCCAGGCTGCACGCAACAGCCATTGGCATTGCGTGCAGTAGGTGATGACAATTTCGGGTTTGCTTGCGCTCATGATGGGACCTGACTCCAGAATTTGACGACGCCGCTATGATAGCCCGGCCGGTGTCGTCCGAGTCGCGGGATCGGGTTGCGCCTCCAGCGCGAATGCAGGCTCGAACATGGCCAGAGCAACTGGCGGCTGGTTCTCGTTTGGGCTGATCACCTCCCAGCTCGACGCGATGGAAAACTCATCCAGGTTGAGTCGGTACTCATCGTCAGGGGCGGATTCGCCAGGCGTCGCCAAACCCGGAATCACTGCCACGGCAGCAGTGACCGGGATGATAGGACGGCTATCGACCCGCTCAAGCTCTTCATTGGCTGGCCCCACGTCGCGCTGCGGAGTGGACGGTTGCCTGACCGGCGGCCATACCGAGGGCTCGGCAAAGACTTCAGGCAACGGCTCATGCGGTAGCAGTGCCTCCGAGGCTGTGGCCTCATGCTGCTGGCGCCGGTGGCGAACAAACCAGCCCAGCGCCAGCAACGCCACCAGCACTGACACGCTGGTAATCGGCAGCCAGCCAGTTCCGGGTTTTTCAGCAATAGCCGGGGCTGAGGCCGCTGCGTCAGCAGCAATGGGTTGTGCCTTTACTTTCTCGAGTTCCGCCAGGTGGGTTTGCAGTTCGGCCAGTTGTTTTTTCTGGTCGGCGATCAGTTGGTCCCGGTCCTGAAGTTTCGCGTTGAGCTCATCGACAGTGACTTGCAACTGGTGGTTTTGCAGGGTGCTGGCGGCCAGTTGTTCGACAGCGGGATCAACTTCGGGTACGTCCGTTTCTGGCGTCGTCCTGGCCATGGGTGACGGCGCTACGACCGGTTGAACACTGGGGAATGCGGACGCCGGGGAACTGGAAACCGCTTCATCGGCAGCGGGAACAACACCAGGCGAACCCGGCGGATCGATCAGTACCGTGTACTCGCGTAGTAACCGACCGTTGGGCTGATCGAGCTGCACGAGGAAATTCAGGAAGGGTTCACTCACCGGTTTGCTGGAGGTCACCTGGATCAAGCTGCGATTACCGCGCAGGACCGGAGTGAACTTCAGGTTGTCGAGGAAAAATACCCGCTCGACGCCGGCACGGCTGAACTCGTCTGCCGTTGCCAGGCTCACCGACAACTCGCTCTCCTCCAGGCCAGCGGCATCCACCAGTGCGATATCGGCACGCAGCGGTTGATTGAGTGCCGAATGCAGAGTGATTTCACCCAGCCCCAGCGCCGGTGTCCATGCCGAGTAAGTGGCCGCGACCCCGGCCAGCAACCACTGAAAACAACCGCGCAAAACCAATCGCCAACACTTGAGCATGAGCATCCTTGAGATCTACAAAAACTACACGTACGCGTTCGTACATCCGTTACGAACACGATATTGCCGAGTAGTTCTTATAGTCCGCCCTATGCGCTATCTCAAAAACCTGGCGTTCGGTTATGCCTCAGGATTTTTCAAGGTTGCCCAGGATGTACCCGTGAACCCGCATGCACACCTTCAAGTCCGCCTCATCGACGCCCTCGAACAGTTCGTGGCGCAGTTGTGTGGCAATGGTTTCAATTTGTTCGATCAGGGGCAGCGCCGGTGCGCAGAGCACGATTTTCTTTGCCCGACGGTCTTCCAGTACTGCCTGGCGTCGCACCAGACCTTGGCTTTCCAGGCTGTCGAGCAAACGGGCAAGGGTCGGGCCTTCGACGCCGACGCTTTGTGCCAGCTCACGCTGGGTTGGGGCTTCTTCGAAACGCGCGAGGTGCAGAAGCACCAGCCAGCGTGCCTGGGACAAACCCAAGCCCGCCAGCCGGCGGTCCAGTTCGGCACGCCAGCCACGGGACATCTGGGCCAACTGCATGCCAAAGCGGTGTTGATCGGTTAACGGCATAAAACACTCATGGTTAGACTGAAATAAATTAAAACTAATTATTAGTCAGCTAAGCATGAGCCTCGATTTGAGGCAAGGCTTGATCTGTAGTGAAACGTTACATCAGCAATACAGATGTCTCAAATCTCGAATTCCGACTGCAAGGCAGCGCGCACGCAGTACAAAACCCCCTCCGGCACCCGTCCCGCGAACAGCGCGGCGATTTCGGAAACCGGCGGCAACTCGCCTTCACCGTCGAGGAAAGCATCCTGCACTTCGCCCATCAGCTCTTCAGGCAGATCCAGTGCCTGTTCCAACGACAACTGCTGCTTGCCGATCGCCTCGGCCAGCATGGTGTAGACGTTCTTTTCCGAGCATTGCAACTGACCGGCGATCTGTACCGGCGTCATGCCGGCCCGCGCCAGGGTGATCAATTCGTGACGCACGTCGGCCACCGCTTTCGGTGCCTCGACCTGGCCGCCGAGCACTTCGAGGAAGGCCTCGCCATAACGCTCCAGCTTGCGCGCCCCGACGCCGCTGACCGTGGCCATTTCCGCCAGCGAGGTGGGCTGGCTGCGCAGCATTTCCAGCAAGGTCGAATCGGGGAAGATGACGTACGGCGGCACACCATGTTCTTCGGCAAGCTTGCGCCGCAGGGCGCGCAAGGCTTCCCACTGCTCGCGTTCTTCGCCGCGGACCAGTTGGCTCGCCTGGCTCTTGCTGCTTTTCGCCACGGTTTGCGCCTTGAGATCGCGGCGCAGTTCCAGGGTCACTTCCCCTTTGAGCAGCGGCCGGCAACTGTCGCTCAAACGCAAGCCGCCGTAGCCCTCGAGGTCGATATCGGCCAGGCCACGGGCCACCAGTTGGCGGAACAACGAGCGCCACTCGCCCTCCGCCATCGCCTTGCCGACACCAAACACCGACAGGTGCTGATGGCCAAAGTTGCGGACCTTTTCGTTGTCCTTGCCGAGCAACACATCCACCAGGTGCCCGACGCCGTAGCGCTGGCCGGTGCGGTAGATCGCCGACAGTGCCTGACGCGCCGGCTCGGTGGCATCCCAGGTCTGCACGCCGTCGACGCAGTTGTCGCAATGCCCGCAAGGCTCGGGCATGTCTTCGTCGAAGTAGGCCAGCAGCGTTTGCCGACGGCAGCGGGTTTCTTCACAGAGCGAGAGCATGGCGTCGAGCTTGTGCTGCTCCAGGCGCTTGTGACGCTCGTCGCCTTCGGAGTTCTGCAGCATCTGCTTGAGCATCACCACGTCTTGCAGGCCGTAGGCCATCCAGGCGTCCGCCGGCAGGCCGTCACGGCCGCCACGACCGGTTTCCTGGTAATAGGCTTCAAGGGATTTCGGAAGATCGAGGTGCGCGACAAACCGCACGTTGGGCTTGTCGATGCCCATGCCGAACGCCACCGTCGCGACCATGATCAGGCCTTCCTCATTGAGGAAGCGTTTCTGATTGAAGGCGCGCAAATCATTGGGCAGGCCGGCGTGGTACGGCAGCGCCGGGAAGCCCTGCTCGCTGAGAAACGCGGCGACTTCCTCGACCTTTTTGCGCGACAGGCAATACACGATGCCCGCATCGCTGCGGCGCTCGGCGAGGAACGCCAGCAACTGCTTGCGCGGCTGTTCCTTGGGCACGATGCGATAAAAGATGTTCGGCCGGTCGAAACTCGACAGGAAGCGCTCGGCGTCTTGCAGGTGCAGACGGGTGACGATTTCTTCCCGGGTACGTTTGTCGGCCGTGGCGGTCAGGGCAATGCGCGGCACGTTGGGGAACATTTCCGCCAACTGGCCCAGCTGCAGGTATTCCGGACGGAAATCGTGCCCCCATTGCGACACGCAGTGTGCTTCGTCGATGGCGAACAGGGCGATGTTCAGCTCTTGCAGAAATGACAGCATGCGCGGCTGGACCAGGCGTTCTGGTGCCAGATAGAGCATTTTCACTTCACCGCGGCGGATGCGGGCGGCGAGGTCGCGCTGCTGCTCGGCGCTGAGGGTAGAGTTCAATGCGGCAGCCGCCACGCCCAGCTCTTCGAGGGTAGCAACCTGATCGTCCATCAGTGCGATCAGCGGCGAGACCACCACGGCCAGGCCTTCGCGCAACAGCGCCGGAACCTGGAAGCACAAGGATTTGCCACCACCGGTAGGCATCAGGACCAGGGCATCGCCGCCGCTGGCCACGCGCTCAATAATTGCACCCTGGCGGCCACGGAAACTGTCGTAGCCGAAGATGTCCTTGAGGACGCGTTGAGCCTGTTCGAGCATAAAAACTCCAAAAATCACCGAAACATCCCTGCAAGGCTGGTTCAGAACCCGCGACGCTGCACCGACAAATCGTAAGTGCGCATTGCATGACGCTTCACATTTCAGCCGTGACACCAGCAGGGCATCACAAAACGCGCGAGTATACCCGAGCCCCGTCCGGCAAAGGGCACCGCTGATAAGACACAGACAAACCAACCTGTGGGGCAAATATGCCGTGCGGCTGGCCCAAGCGCTCAAGAAGGCCTAGAATTCCCGCATCGAACATTCCCCAAGGTAGTCCTTTAATGTCCTTCGCTGAGCAACTAACCCGCCTGCAAGTCTTCCTCGACGCTGATGAACTGCATGACGAGGCGCTGGACTACGTGGCCGCCCACGGCTACCTCACCGCCCTGTCGATCTGTTCCGAAACCGTTCCTGACCGTGAGTGGATCGACGCACTGTTCGCCGAAGAGCCGCATTACAGTGGCGAAGCCCAGCGCGAAGAGATCGAAGCCACCCTGATCGGCCTCAAGGCCCACATCGCCCGCCAACTGGCTTCCGACGAGGAATTCGAGTTGCCGTGCGACCTGGACCTGGGCGACGACCCGGACGACTCCGAACTGCGCGGCTGGTGCATCGGTTTCATGGAAGGCGTGTTCCTGCGCGAAGAAGCCTGGTTCGAAACCGCCGAAGATGAAGTCAGCGAAATGCTGCTGCCGATCATGGTCGGTTCGGGCCTGTTCGACGAGCAACCGGAGTTCTCCGACATTGCCGCCGATGCCAACCTGATGGACGACATGATCGTGCAGATCCCGGAAGCCCTGACCGCGCTGTACCTGCTGTGCAACGCGCCAGACGAAAAACCGGCGATTCTCAAGCCACGTCACCACTAAGAACGGGCCTATGGACAACCCCATAGGCAACCGCCCCCTGATGTTGCGCTACGTGCTGCTGGCCATCGGCTGGCTGAGCGTAGCGCTGGGGGTGATCGGGATTTTCCTGCCGGTATTGCCCACCACCCCTTTCCTGCTGCTGGCGGCCGCCTGCTTCGCCCGCAGTTCGCCGCGCTTTTATCAATGGCTGGTGGAACATCCTCGGCTTGGCCCGTGGATTCGTGACTACCTGGATGGCAACGGTATCCCGCTCAAGGGCAAGGTCTACGCCATCGGCCTGATGTGGGCGAGCATCCTGTTCTCCTGCTATCTGGTGCCGCTGCCCTGGGCTCGGGGATTCATGCTGACCAGTGCGGTGCTGGTGACCCTGTACATCCTCAAGCAGAAAACCCTGCGCAAAAACTGAAATCTCCCGGGACCATTGTGGCGAGGGGGCTTGCCCCCGTTCGGCTGCGTAGCAGTCGTCAATCGAGTTAGCGCGATCAATCAGGAACACGCGCAATGCCGGACTTGGGGTTGCTTCGCAACCCAACGGGGGCAAGCCCCCTCGCCACAAAAAGCTCATTGAACGCCCTTCGGCCGACGACCTGCCCTCCCCCGGTAAAAACTCCACCTAAACTCCACGAACCTACACTCGAGCAGCCAGACATGGCCCGCAGTCTGCGTAGTCCAGGATGGCCAGCGCTCCGACTTCGGCTCGGCGGATGGTTGCTGCTGGCTGGTTTGCTACTGGCCGTATTCAACGGGGTCCGGGCCGACTGGGACTTTTCGCAGATCCTGCAAACCGTTGAACAACGCTACGGCCCGCTGGGACCGGCACGAGGCCGGATCGAGGCGTGGAGTCAAATGCTCCAAGCTGCACGTGGCGCGCCCGAGCGTGAGCAGCTCAACACGGTGAACCGCTTCTTCAATCAGCAGTTGAATTTCCAGGACGACACGCGCATCTGGCAACAGACCGATTACTGGGCCACGCCGGTCGAAGCCCTGATCAAGGGCGCCGCCGATTGCGAGGACTACGCATTGGCGAAGTATTTCAGCCTGCGCCGGCTCGGCATTCCCAGCGAAAAACTGCGCATCACCTACGTCAAGGCCCTGAGCCAGAACCAGGCACACATGGTGCTGACGTTCTACAGCACCCCCACGGCTGACCCACTGGTACTGGACAACCTGATTGGCGAAATCCGCCCCGCGTCCCAACGCAAAGACTTGCTGCCGGTATACGCCTTCAACGCCGAAGGCTTGTACCTGCCAGGCAAGAACGGCGGCCAGCGCAGCAGCGACTCGAAAAAGCTCTCGCGCTGGCAGGACGTGTTGAAAAAGATGCAGGCCGAAGGGTTCGACATCGGCGACGGCTAACCGCCACGGCAAGGAGCGATGTATGACACTGCGTAAACAGTTGTTCCTGGCCATCTGCCTGTTCCTGCTGGTGGCGTTCAGCGGCAGTTTTTTTGCCAGCCTGGAGAGCTCCCGCGAGCAAACGCTCAGTCAGTTGCGCGCCCACGCCCAGGACGCGGCCACCGCGCTGGGGCTGTCTCTGACGGCACAGGTCGATGATGCGGCAATGATGGAGCTGATGGTCAGTTCGATTTTCGACAGCGGCTATTTCAGCAGTATCCGCGTCATCAGGCTCAAGGATCAGCAAACCCTGGTGGAGCGCAGTGCACCGACAAGAATCGACGGTGTACCGAACTGGTTCGTCAACCTGGTCAACCTGCGCCCGGAAGGTGGCGACGCCTTGATCATGCGCGGCTGGGAACAACTGGCACGAGTCGAAGTGCTGAGCAATCCGCAGTTCGCCCTGGCCAAGCTCTGGGACAGCACCCTCGGCAGCCTGATCTGGTTGCTGTTGTGCGGTCTGTTCAGTGCAGTCATTGGAGGATGGATGCTGCGCCGACAATTCCGCCCACTCGACAGCATGGTCCGACAGGCCGAGGCCATCAGTAAACGCGAGTTTCTCAGCCTGCCCAGCCTGCCACGAACACCGGAGCTGAAACGAGTGGTGCTGGCGATGAACCAGATGGTCGAAAAGCTCAAGGCGCTGTTCGTCGAAGAGGCTGAGCGCAGCGAAAAGCTGCGGGCCGAATCCTATCTGGACAGCCTTACCGGCTTGGCCAACCGGCGCCTGCTCGACGAGCAACTGGCCGACCACTTGAAAGTGTGCGAACAGAGCCGCGAAGGCCATTTGCTGATGTTGCGGATCAACGACCTGAATGGGCTCAACCAGCGACTGGGCGGCCAACGCACTGACGCACTGATCAGTGCCGTGGGCGAATTGCTTAAGCGCCTGACTCAATTGCCGGAGCGTCGCACCTGGTTGGCGGCGCGCAATCGTGGCGGCGAATTCAGCCTGCTGACACCGGGTCTGGACGCCGAAAGCGCCGCGCGCCTGGCCGCCGATGTCAGCATCAGCCTGGAGAACCTGCGCCTGACCGGCACCAGCGATTGCATGCCGGTCGCCCACCTGGGCGTTGTCGCCTACCGCCCCGGTGAGCCGGTCAGCCATGTACTTCTGCGCCTTGATCAGGCACTGACCGAATCACGGCCACATCTCGAGCGACCCTGGGTGTATTTGGGCCATCGTGACACGGCGCCCAATCATTCCCAGCACGACTGGCGCACCTGGATCGACGATGCCTTGACCGAAGGTAAAATGCAGTTGTACTTCCAGCCCGTCGTGCAATGCGCCGATACTCGCCAGGTGCTGCATCACAAAGTGCTCGCACGCCTGCTCGACCCACAGGGCGAAGCGATTGCCGCCGGGCATTTCCTGCCGTGGATCGAGCGTCTCGGCTGGTCGGCACGGTTCGACCTGGCCATGCTCGAAGCCACGCTGGACGACCTGGTAGTGAACCGCCGGCCCTTGGCACTGAGCCTGTCCGGCAGCACCCTGCGCGACCCGGTGCAATGGCAAACGGTCCTCGACCTGCTTGAGTCCCTTCCCGAACTTGCACCGCTGTTGACCCTGGAAATCGACGAACACCAGTTGCCATCCCCCGAAGTGCTGCAGAACCTGAGCAGCACATTGCTCAAAACCGGTTATCGCATCGGCCTGCAACACTTTGGCGGACGCTTCAGCCAGATCGGCAACCTCACCCAATTGGGCCTGGCGTACCTGAAAATCGATGGGGCCTATATCCGCAACATCGACGAACAACCTGACAAGCGACTGTTCATCGACGCGATCTTTCGCGCGACCCACAGCATTGATTTGCCGCTGATTGCCGAAATGGTCGAGACACCAGGGGAACTGGAAATCATCCGGGAGTTGGGCGTATTCGGGGCGATGGGGCGGTTGATCGGGGCG
Source organism: Pseudomonas sp. P5_109 (assembly GCF_034009455.1). Taxonomy (NCBI): domain Bacteria; kingdom Pseudomonadati; phylum Pseudomonadota; class Gammaproteobacteria; order Pseudomonadales; family Pseudomonadaceae; genus Pseudomonas; species Pseudomonas sp. P5_109. Next base: position 1,698,914 of record NZ_CP125380.1, on the reverse strand, counting down.
CCGAAGCCAACTTAGCCCGGCAGCCAACGCAACTTTTACCATTGACCGAAACCAACTTGTATCTGTTACTTATGACAGTAGGAAAGCTATCAGACGAGGTTTTAAATCACTCCGGCACCCTCACTTTTCAATGCACGGAGTCATCAACATGACCACTAAACCAC